>MUMD01000014.1 GCA_002155895.1 Streptomyces rochei | reverse complement strand
CCGGGCGGGACCGCGCAGGGTGGACAGCCGCTGCCATGCCTGTGCCTGGTGCCGGTAGGGCTCGAAGCCGTCGGGTACCCAGGCAAGAGCCGACTTCCAGGCGTCCCCCGCCGGTTTGAAGGGGGTACGGATCCGCAGGTACGGGCCACGGAAGATGCCGTCCTGCTCGTCGCGCAGGAAGTCCTCCAGCGCACGCCGTTCCCCCTCGTCCGCGAGGGCGAAGGTGGTGGTCAGGTACTGGGTGAGGCTGTCCCCGACCTGTTCGGCGGCGAGAGTGGGGCGCACCCGGGTGGCTCCTTGTCTTCTCAGCCCGTCACGGGCGGCCCGTGCGGAACTTCAGCTGGTTCGAAGTGTCTTATACGGCGCGGAGCAGCAGGTCGTCGGGGATGCCGGCGACCGGCGGCGGCTCCCGGTCCCCTTCGTACCCGAGGTGGACCTCTTCCCGGGCCCGGGTGAGGAGCACGTAGTACGTCATCCTCAGCGCGGCCGCTCCCGGGTCGCCGCTGTCGGTGTGCACGTCGGGCACGAAGACGCTGTCGAACTCCAGCCCTTTGGCGCTGGCCCGGCTGATGACGCGGATTCCGGGCCGCCGCAGGTCAAGGGTGCGGTGGCGGCCCTCGGCCGCGGCGCCGACGTACACCTGGGAGCGCAGGCGGGGCGCGGTGCGCTCCAGATGCTCGTACAGGGAGAGCTGCTGCCGTGTCGTGCGCAGGATCACGCCGATGGTGTGCTGCGGGTGCCGTTCTGCGTGGCCGACGAGCTGTGAGACCAGGGCGCGCTGGTCGGCGTACCGCCGAAGCCGGGGAGCGGGTCCCGTGCGGGCGGGCAGGACCGGTGCCGTGCCACCGGTGTGGAAACGAGCGGCCAGCGCCGCGATGGGCCGAGTCGTGCGGTGCTGGCGGGTGAGCTGGTGGCGTGCGCAGTCGCCCAGGGCGGCGCTGATCTCGTCGAGTGTGGACTGGGTGTCGGTGATGCGCTGGCATTCGTCGGCGAAGACGGTGACGGACACACCGAGCAGGCGGCAGAGCCGGTAGAAGGGCTGGGGCAGGTCCTGTCCCTCGTCCACCACCAGGGCGGACGGCTCGGTGCGCTCGTCCACGGCGGCCAGCGTGAACAGTTCGGGCCAGTCGAACCAGTTCTCGGCGGCTCGCGGCGCGGGCTCTCCGGTGCGAGCCCGGTGCCAGGCGTGGATCCACGCGTGTACGGTGCCCACCTCGACGCCGCCGTGGACGGCGAGGGTCTGGCGCAGCAGGTTGGACCGGGTGAGCAGGTGGACCCGGGCTCCGGTGAGGGCGAGCAGGGCGGCGCGCTGGGCCGCGAGCACGCTCTTGCCGGAACCGGGCGGTCCGGTGACGAGGTGGTGCCCGTCGAACGACAGGTCCCGCAGCAGGTCCTGCTGTTCCTCGCTGAGGTCCAGGTAGGTCAGAGTCACCGGATGTCGTCCTCGATCTCCCTGGCGGCGAGCTCACGGGCTGTCTTGATCACATCCTCGAAGTAGCCGGGGACGCCCGATCCGCCGACGAGCAGGACGCGGTCGAGGAGGGCGTTGCCGGTCTCGCAGCTGGTCTCGGGCAGCAGGCAGCAGGCATGGCAGGCGGCGCGGTTGAGGTTGGCGTATCCCTGCCCGGTGTGTTCCGCGCACAGCGGGTCGGCCGAGCACCAGGCGGCGGTCTCGGTCAGCCGCAGCAGGGTCTCGGCGAGCCGGGGCGGCTCACCCTGCCGGACGAGACCGCCGAGGGTGCCTTCGGCGTCACCGGCCGCGGTGTAGACGAGAACGCCGGCCTGTGGGGCGCCGCCCGACCGGGCGTACACGCGCTCGCGCAGGGAGGCGGTGGAGTAGCCCGACTCGAAGGAGAGCTGGCGGATCAGCAGGTGGGCGAGCGTATGGAGAAGGACGAATCGGGGCAGCAGCCCGGGACCGGTGAGAGCTTCCAGCCGGTCCTTCTGGAAGGCCCGGTCGAGATCGTCCCGCAGTCCGCGTACCCGGTCGCGTACGGCTCGGTCCTGCTCCCACTCGGCCAGCCTTCGCTCGTCCAGGGTCAGGAAGACGCCCTCGCCGAAGACTTCGACGGCGGGCAGCCAGCGCGCCCGCCGACCGGTGTCCACGGGGACGAACTTGGCGGTCGGCGTTACGCGGGTGAAGCCCTGGATGGCGCGGACTTCACGCAGCCGGTCCGCCACGACCACCCGACCGATCCGTCCCCTCAGATCCGCCCATGGCGCCAGGAGTTCGTCGTCCAGCCCCAGACCCACTTCGCGGATGACGAAGTCGCGGGTGGGTTCCGGGGCGGTGGCGGTGAAGGCGGCCCATTCGTCGCTGCTGAGGTCCGGGTACACCACCTGGTGGGGTCGTTCCGCGGGTTCGTCGGCCGGGGTACCCCTCTCCTCCGCGAGGAGGGCGTCGAGAAGAGCGTCGTCGGCCCCTGTGTCCTCCGCGATCATCGAGCGGATGAGCGGGGCGCGCGGGCCGTCGGGCGCCTTGCACAGGGCGAGCCACATGTCGTGGAGGCGTACCTTCTCGCCGAGTTCGCCGTCGGTGCCGGACTCGCCGGTCTCGGGGATGTCGAGTGCCGAGTGGACGACGGGGTAGTACAGGTTTCCGGCGGTGCGCTGGACGATCTGGACGGGCCCGGGGCAGTCCTTGACCGCTTCGCTCCGTCGCTGCCATGGGTTACGCCCGGTGCAGCGCAGCCGCTTGGCACCGAGCACGTCGAGCAGGTCCCGGGACGGGTGCGGGCAGCCCGGTGCCGTGCAGGCCACCGACAGGGCTTCGAGGCCGGTCGCCCTCTCCTCGAAGCGAAACCGCAGGTGCTCGCGGCTCGTGCAGGACTCGCGCTGCTCCGGGAGGAGTTCGGAATGTGCCCAGTACCACCAGTCGACGTCACCGAGGTGGCCGGACGGACAGATCTGCACGAACCGCATGGGGGTGAGCTGCCGCTGCGGCGAACAGCTGCGGCAGCGTGGCGGCTGCCCGGGGCGTTCGTCGGCCACGCGCCAGTGCGTCATACGCCGGCACGCCGGGCAGAACAGCCAGGCGGGGAAACGGAAGTACGGCGGTCCGGCGGCGTCCGGGATGTCCCAGGCGTCGTGCGGGGCCGGCGGCGCCGCACGGAAGCCGCTGACGCCGAGACGCGCGGCCAGCCGGGGAGAGGAGACGGGCTGGTGGGCGCGGGGCCAGTCGCCGATGCCCGCGGCCACGAAGGACTCTCCCTGGACGTCGAGGACGGCACCCGTGCCGAAGGGCACCACGGTCTGCGCCTGGCGCACCCGGCGGCGGCTCACGCGTCGGCTCCCTTCACCACGACCTGGCATTCCCGGTCGACGTTGCGCATGGAGTGCGGGGTCTCCCAAAGGCCTCCGCCGCGGTCGAAGTCGCGCAGGAGGTTGTGCTGGCCTTTGCCCTGGGTGCGGTAGTGCAGACGTTTGCCTTCGCTCCGCGCCAGCCGCGCGGCCTCCAGCCACTCCTGGGACAGGCCGAAGAGGTCGTCGCGGACCCCGGGCGCGGCCTCCGGGTCGCTGCGCGAGACCCATTCCACGAGCCGTTCCGCCTGCGTACTGACGTCTGCCGCACGGTCGAGGACGTCACCGGCCGCGTCCTCGGCGCTGAGCCCGAGGCCGTGCCGGACGAGAACCACCAGTGCCGCGTGCAGGGCACGCCTGCGGGAGGGCACGGACCAGGGGGTGACGGTCGTCGGTTCCACGTGCCGGTAGAGGGCGGAATGGTAGGTGCCGAAGGTTTCGTAGTGCGAACGGTCGCGCGGCTTGGTGGCGTTGAGGAAGGTCACCACGAGTCCGGGCACGCCGTGCCGTCCCACCCGGCTGGTGGCCTGGATGTACTCGGCGGTGGCCTTGGGCTGGCCGAGCATCAGCATCAGACCGAGGCGCTTCACGTCCACACCCACGGAGAGCATGTTGGTGCAGGACAGCAGTGAGATCGCCACCGGGTGGTCCCAGGGCTTCTCCAACCGGTCGAGGACGAGTGGCTGTTCGCTGCGGTCCAGGCTGCTGGTGAGTTCCTGGACCTGTCCCTCGGTGAGCACACGCCGCTCGGTGACCGGGCCGATGCCGGCGAGCTGCGCGGGGATGTCGTCGGCCGCGGCGGTGACGGTACGGCCCAGCTCGCGGAGGCTGTGGTGGTAGGCGACAAGGGTCCAGTAGTCGTCCCGGTGCCCTGCGGGCAGTTGCATCGGCCCCTGGAGGAGGGTCGCGGCGGTCGCGACGGTCGCACGGCCGGCGGTGTGACCCGGTGCCATCACGCCGACGTACAGGCGGCCGGGGCGTTCGGCGTCGGGTTCGGCGAAGTAGGACGAGCGCGCGTCGATGCCGGAGGGCGGGAAGAGCTGCACGGGACGGCCGTACAGCCTGCGGACCTGCTCGCCCGCGCGGCGGATGGTCGCGGTGGAGGCGACGATCTTCGGCCCCTGCTGGCCGGGGGAGCACAGCTGCAGAACGGCTGCCTCGTACAGGCCCACGGTGGTACCGAGCGGGCCGGTGAGCAGATGCAACTCGTCCTGGATGACGAGGTCGGGGGGCAGGGTGCCGCCACTGCCGAAGAGCCGCCCCGCGTCCGGTTCCCAGGCGAGCCGGGCGAACTTGTCGACGGTGCCGAGGACGAAGGTGGGCGGATGGTCGTAGAGGTCGTCGTCGACGACGGCGACGGGCAGCCGGTCGTGGAAGGCGCAGTCGTCGCGCGGGCAGAAGAACCGGAAGGACGAGGCGCGCGCGTCGATACCGTAGTCGCCACGGTCGGGGGACTTGCGTGCGGGGACGATGCGGGTGCCGCACCAGGGGCAGCGGTCGAGGATGAAGCGGTCGTCCGGGGTGGCGGCGGCACGTACCTCTTCGAAGGCGTCCACGGCCGCCTGGTACGAGTTGGGCGTGGTCGCCTCGCCCACCCACAGACCGATGGAGAACGGCTCGTTCCCCAGGCTCTGCGGATCGGTCCGCCGGAGGCGCTCCAGGGCGCACACGGTGGTCGCCGCACGCTGGAACTGCTGGGTGGTCAGCAGCGACAGCGTGTACCGGCTCAGTACGGCGGTCCCCCCGCCGGTGGTGCCGCGCGGCCTCAGGCGGCGCAGGACCATGACGAACGCGGCCAGCAGCAGGTATGCCTCCGTCTTGCCGCCGCCGGTCGGGAACCAGATGAGGTCGACCGTCTCCCGGTCGGGATGTGCCGGATCGGCCGCGCCTTCCAGCGCCATGAGGAAGAAGGCCAGCTGGAAGGGCCGCCAGGCCGCGGACGGGTCGGGGGCCGGATCCAGCTGGACGGCCGCTCCACGGGCATGCCGCTGCCCGGCCTGGTCGGGCGCGCTGTGCCGCATCTGGAGCGCCATGACGGCGTTCGCCGCGCGGAAGGCCCGCCGCAGGTCCTCGTTCTCCTCGGCGCACAGCGCCCGCACGCCGGACTCCATGCGCCGTACGGCGGTCTCGATCCGTCCCAGGATGCGCCGGGCGGCGGGCCGGCCCCAGGGGGGTAGGTCCGTCGCCCTCTGCTGCTCGTACCAGTCGCGATACCCCGCGACGAACTCTTCCAGCTCCGCGCGGAGTGCCGCCACCGGCAGCGACGCGTGGGAGAGCCGCTCCAGCAGCAGCACGGGGGTCCTCGGTCCCGCCGCCCGGACCGCCGGCACCTCGGTCTGCGGCATCACCTCCGCGTGGACGCGCGTCACACGACCGTCCTCCGCGCGTCCCTCCCGTGCGGCGCAGCCGTGACCGATGGCGTAGGTCCTGACGTGCCGGTACTGAAGGCGAAGTTCCTGTTCCTCCTCGTCTCGGCTGGCGAGGCGGACGCCCGGATACGGCAGGACCTCTCCGTCGGCCGCCTCGACACCGAGTCCCACCTGGAACAGCATGCTGTCCCAGAGTCGTTCACGCTCGGCCGCGCTGAGGGACATCGTCCGGCGAGGCGCACGGGCCGTGTTGACGAGGGCGACCGTGACCAGTCGACCGTGCCCGAACGTCCGCCACGTCACACGGATCTCACCGCGCCCGTCGAACACGAGGCCGCTCGACTCGCCCGGCTTGAAGGACGGGGACTCGGCGGGCAGCGGGATGCGCCGCCAGCGCCGTCCGCTCTCGCCCCGCTCGGTCAGATAGCGGGCCGCCCGGACCGTGACACGGAGTTCGGCTGCCGTGGTGAACAAGGACAGTCCCAAGGACGAGGGAAGCCAGGCGTTCGCCTCGGGAACGGGATCGTCCCGGTGGGCGGTGTCCTCCCGCTGTTCCTCCGCGCCCGGCGCTTCGGTCACCTCGGCGGAGAGTGTGAGCTGGCGGTGCAGATCGGCGTCCTGGGGATACAGGGTCCCCATGAGGTACTGCCGGTCCGGCGGGGAGGTCAAGGTCTCGTCCCCGCCCTGGGCCGGCCCCACGAGCTGGGAACGGACGAATGCGACGAGTTCTTCTCTGGGTCCCATGGCCCCTCTGCCCCCCATGCCACCCCCTGGCGACCGAACGTACCGGCCCGCAAGATCGTATCCGGCATATGCCGGACGGCGCCCGCAGAACCGGGAAATCGCTCACATCCAGCCACCGGTGATCAACCCTGCGTTCCGCCGGACAGGTCCGATTGTCAGTGCCGTGTGCCAAAGTCCCCTCATGACGGTGGACGCACTGGGCACCCGGGGGAACAGGGTGCGTGAACTGCGGGGCGCGATGGCGTCGTTACTGGCGGGGCTGCACGGCTGCGCGCGCGGCGGCAGGGTGAGCGAGGACGACTTCCGGGCGGCGACGGCTCGCCTGGAACTGGACGCGGACGGCCTGAAAAGGCTGGAAGCGGCTCTGGCCGAGCAAGGCCTGATCGTGGAGCACGCCGCAGCGCCCTCCCGGGAGGTCGTGCGGGTGGGCCGGGTCCTGGGGCTGGCCCGGAAATACGTCTCGGCCGGTGTGGTCCCCGCGCCCGCGTTCAGCGGCCTCGTCTCGCTGTGCGGGCTGGACACCACCGAAAGGGAGCTGCTGGCCCAGGCCCTCCGGGGCGAGGGGGTGGTGATCGGCGCTGTTCCGGCTCCTCGACGACCGGGGACTTCGGAGGCGCCGCCGGCCCAGGTCGAGGCTGCCGAAGCTTCGGAGACCGCGGAGAAGACCGTAGAAGTGGAGGGGCCGCCGCCGGAGGAGCTCGGTGGGGGAGGCAAGGTCCTTACGGACCTCGACGCGGCGATGGCCGCGGCTCGGGCCCGGATGCACGAGGACCTGTTCCGGCACACCGCGTGGAAGACGCTGCTCACGGCCGAGGAGGAGGTCGGGCTGAGCGTCCTCCTCAAGGGCGGTCCTGAGCGCCTCGGCCACACCCCGCAGGAGACGGAGCTGGCGGCCCTTCCCGCCACCGACATCCGCCGCAGGGCCTACGAGACACTCGTGATGCACAACGTGCGTCTGGTGCACAAGCTGGCCCAGCGGCTGCAGGGCCAGGGCCTCGAGTACGAGGACCTGGTGCAGCACGGCATGACCGGGGTGATGCACGCGGCCTGCATGTTCGACCCCACCAAGGGCTTCAAGTTCTCGACGTACGCGACCTGGTGGGCCCGACAGGCGCTGGAGAGGGCACTCGGCAACGAGAGTCGGCTCATCCGGATCCCGGTGCACATGCACGAGAAGGTGCGCAAGGTGGCGATGGTCGAGTCCCGGCTGGCCGCCCAGGGGAAGTCCGTCTCGGCGGGCGCGGTGGCCGTGGCGGCGAATCTCACCGTGGCCGAGGTCGAGGCGGTACGCCGGATCAGCCGGCCCACGGACTCCCTCGACCGCGAGATCGGCGACGGGACCCATCTGGGCGAGCTCGTGGCGACGCTTCACCTGGCGCCCACGCCCGAGGAAGTGCTGTATCCCAAGTACTCCCGGCAGCGGGCGGAGGAGCTGCTGGCCCGGGCCGGGCTGACCGAGCGCGAGGCGGACGTGATGCGGCGGCGCAGCGGGTTGGTGGGCGGAGAGCGGCAGACGCTGGAGGAGATCGGCGACGAGTACGGCGTCTCACGGGAACGCATCCGTCAACTGGAGACCCGGGCCCGGGACCGGTTGAAGGTGGTGCTGGCGGGCGGTGTGCCGGAGCCGCGCGGAAAGCGGAAGCGTAAACCGAAGCCGTCGGTGGCGGAGGAGACTCCTCCCACGACCACGACCACGACCACGACTACGCCCGCACATGCGCCGGCGCCCGCGCCCGCGCCGTCGGCGAAGGCACCGGCCGCTCCCAGGAGCACGAGGGCGAAGGTGCCGGAGGGACAGGGCACCTTGTTCTGAGCCGGTCAGAGGTCCGGTCGGATCTTGCCGCCGATGTGCGCGAGACGGATGGCCCGTTCCTCGGGGACGAGGCGGAAGTGGATGCGGCCGGCGCCCGGAGTGAACCGGGCGTGCAGGTCGAAGGTGCGCGTCTCGCCATCCAGATCGGTGAATCGGCACACACGCTTGCGGGTCTCGCCCTCCGGGCTGACCTTGGTCCGCCATTCGGGCTCGGCCATGGTCGCCGGATCCCAGGCGGCGACGGCTTCCTCGAGCCGCTCCAAGGTTCGCCGTACGGGTACGACCCAGTGCGGGTTCAGGCTGCCGAGCTGGCCCTCGACACGGGGCAGGAACGTGAGGTGGGGATAGAGAACGGCCCGGCCGTCCCAGATACGAGGGCCGGTGGTGATGCCCTCGTTAAGCGTCTTCCTGATCCAGTCCACGTGTCCGTCGAGGTGCGGCTCGGCGGACACATGGCGGACAGTGACGCTGTCGTGCCGCATGTCCAGCGTGCCGTCGTCGTCCTCAGCGAGTTCGATGCGCTCCACAGTGACGGTGTCGGCCTGCCACTGCCGCGCCACCGGAAGACTGACCGCGATGCCGTCCATGAAGTGCGCGGCGCCCAGTCCGAGGACGATCTCCCCGTCGTGCCGGTATTCGAGGTGGTCGGCGGCATCCTCAGCCGGAAAGACACTCCGCACGGGCGATCTTCCCTGTAACGCCCGGAGACGCTGCCACAGGGCGCGGTTGCGCGGACTGACGCCAATCCACTTGTTGACCGGGTAACCCTCCGCGATCTCCAGTGCCTTGACGTCCACCTCACTCACCAGCGCAGTGCCCGGTCCATCCGCGGCGGCAGCGGCACGGACGGCGTCCACGAAGTCGGCCATGGCCCTCTCGGCCCGCGCCGGGTCACAGGTCGTCCCCCAGGACTTTTCATTCAGAAACAGCAGTGGCACGTGGTCCTCCTCCCCCTGAGTCGCTCTGTGCCGTCAGTCCAGCAGTTGGTCGAGCGAGTTCTCCCACTCGTCGAAGAATCCCTCGGGCCACTGTTCGACCATGCCGTCCTTGTCGATGCGGGGGGTGACGACCTCGGTGCCCGCTCCGTTGCCGCGGAAGTAGTGCACGACCGCGTCCTCCGGCTGGAGAACGCCCTGCTTCACGGCGATGCGGACACCGTTCAGCACGTGGTCGCTGTGCGTCTCCACGATCAGCTGCGCCCCGGTGGCGGCGGCCGCGGAGAGCAACGCGGCCATTCTGCTCTGCCCCTTCGGGTGCAGGTGGGCCTCGGGGTTCTCCAGCAGGATCAGGCTCTCGGGGGTAGCGGTGAGGCAGGCGACGACCACGGGCAGTGCGTAGGTGAGACCGAAGCCGACATTGGTGGGGCGGCGGCGGCGGGTGGCGTTGATGCCGGCGGTGCCGCCGAAGCCATAGGAGAGGCGGACGGAGTCCGTGCCTTCGATCGGGTCTGCCTCGATGTTGACGCCCGGGCACAGCTCCTGCATCCAGGCGATCGTCTGATCCAGGAGCTGGGGCGATGTGGCGGCGCGATGACGGAGCGGGCCGTCGGGCACTTCCCGGGGCACTTCCTGCTCCGTGTGGTGGCGCAGGAAATTGACGGTGTGCTCACCGCGCACGCCGAGGAACCCTCGCGCGATGGCGATCTGATGGGACCGGGGGTAGGTGACCGCCGGGGTGATGCGATCGGCGTGCAGATACTGGAAGGGCTGCTCGGCCAGGTGCGCGCGGACCGAGCCCTCTGCCAACGGCATGACGTCCTGGTCAGGATGGCGAATGTCGTAGGCGGCGGCCCACGTGCGCTGCTCGCCGTCCTCCTCGATGACTAAGCCGACGAGCGGCTCGCTGACGGCGGGAAGTTCTTCCACCGGCCCGAAGTCCTCGTGCAGAACGTCCTGCGCGGTGCCCAGGGCCACGAGATCGCCGTTGAGCAGCAGTCCGCCCCCGGCACGCTTGGCCCGGATGAGCATCTGAGTCTCGTACGACTGCCGCAACAGCCCCAGGGCCTGCAACACACTGCTTTTGCCGGAAGAGTTGAGACCGGTGAGAAGCGTCAGCGGGCCGAGGGGGAGTTCCAGGCGCCGGAACGCCTTGAAGTTGATCAGCTTGATGTGGTTGATCACAGCGCGGGGTCTCTCCGTGCCTCGTCGAGCGCATTCCCGAAAAGCTCCTTGACGGCATCGAACCGCTTGCGCACCTTCCTGGCATCACCGGTGCCGACGGAGATGGCGCGTTCGAACTCCGGGTCCTCCATGAGCTCCGCGAAGGCGTCGAGGACATCCGTCTGCCGCAGCACGTCACGATCGTCGTCATCGAGGCTCGCGAGATTGACGGCGATCGCCTCGAAGAGCGCCTTGTTGATGGGTGACTTGCGCTGCTGGTTCCGGCGGTACTTCCGGAAGGCGTGGTGGCCGAAGATCTCCTCGGCCGCCAGCATCGCCGTGACGAACTCCGTCCGCAGCCGGTCCTCGTCCGCGCTGTCGAGACGGTTCACTTGGTGCATCGCCTCGGCGAGGAACGCGTCGAAGTCTCCGGGCTTGTAAGCGTGAGGGGAGGTCATCCGGAAAGCCAGGAAGCGAAGCACCATCTCCCGGTCGGCCATCCGATCGCCGACGACGCTGTAACCGGTGGCCCGCCGGAACTCCTCCGTCTCCGCCAGCTCAGCGAGCAGCGTGCGGGCCCGCCCCGGGATCAGCGCGTGCCGGATCTCCTGCCGGGTGAGGGGCTCCCCTCCGGTGTTGATGCGCGCGAAGACGTTGAACATCACCGGCTCGGGCGTGCCGCGCCGGATGACGTGGACGACGACCTCCGTCTCGCGCAGCCGGATCTGAAGCTTCCCGGAAAGGTCCGCGAAGCTCGCTTCATCGAAGTTGCGCAGGTACTCCAGGCCCGTCAGCTTCAGCGGATCGGCGCCGACCGTCTGCGGCTCCACGAAGCGGGCGATGGAGGTGAGGCGCTGGATGCCGTCGACGATGGCCCAGCTGCCGTCCTTCTTCTCGGCGGCGTAGAAGGACGGGATGGGGATGCGCAGCAGCAGCGACTCGATGAGACGGCTCTGCTTGCCATCGGTCCAGATGCCCGCCTTGCGCTGGAAGTCCGGGGCGAGGTCGATCATCTCGTTGCGCAGCCGGGACAGCAGCAGATCCACGGTCGTCGTCCGAGTGTCGATGTCGATGTGCTCGGGGTCGAAGGGAGAGGTGATGTCCTCGATCACCTCGTCCTCGGCCTCCTCACGCTCGATGTCGGTCGGCCGGCCGTCGGCGGTGACCTCCACGGAGAACAGAGGGGTGTCGAGTTCACCGGCTTCTGCCGCCGCGTCCTGGTACCGCTCGTACACCGACCGTTGATCCCGTGTACGCCCCTGGCTCTCCTCCAGCGTGGCCATGTCGTCTCCTCGCCCTCCCCTCATACCCTGCGGGATCATTCCGTCCGCTCCGATCACTCTTCACCTTACCGGCGGTGATCCCATGGTGACGGTCGATTGATCAGCACGGTGGGGGCAGGCGGAGGATGGCGACGGACTCATGCGCTGTGGTGGCGGTTCGGCACCGCCCCGGTGTCTGCCGGAGCCGCACCGGGCGCATCCGCAGCGGCGGCTCGGCCCAGGACCGCCCGCAGTGCCGGGAAGACGGCCGCGACACTGAACGCACCTGCGAGGGTGAGCACATCCGCGGCCGCTCCGCCGCCCGGAAACACCGCCGCCCCGGTGAACAGGGCCGCCGCCGCCATGAGCCACCCGGCCCCGCGCAACAGGCGGTTCGGCAGCGGCTCCTCCGAGGCACCGGCCGTGCCGTCCGGGGACGGGGCGTCCGCCAGCAAGCGCGCTCCGATGACCACAAGGCTGTCGCGGCTGGTGCGGGGACGGCAGCTGTGGCGCAGAGCGTTGGAGGCCAGCCGTGCCAGTTCGCGTACGGCCGTCTCACGATCCGCTCCCTCGGAGAGCAGGAAGCGCACGTTCGACTGGGTGAGCGCCGCTATCAGTCGTTCCGTGTCCTGGCGGACTCTCTCCCGCACTGCGGCCGGCGCCTCGCGCGGGAGGTGCCGGGCTTGCGTACGCAGGGCACGGCACAGCTGGCCGAAGGCCTTTCCGTGGCTGTCGAGAGCCGAATCCTGGGACCGCCTTCCGCCCGGTCCTTCCAGCAGCGTCTCAAGAAACAGCGCCGCCCTCGTCGTCACCTGACCCGCCGAGTCGGAGACGGCCGTGGCCCGTTCGTCGGCGGCCATGAGAGCGATGGATACGACGCCGAACACCGCGAGAGCCGCGAACATCTTCAGCGACGCGGCCGTGTCCCCTTCGGGCGTCGGCCTCAACGGCCAGAACGGCGCGAAGGCGATGAGGAGAGGCACCACCTGGAACGGCACGGAGGCACATCGACCGGCGGCGATCCGGTGCCACCGGTCGACGAGCTGATCCTTGTCCGGCCGGTCCTGCTCGGGTACGCCCTGCTGCTCCAGTTTCTCGAGAAGCGTGCCGACACGCCTCTCGCAGGCCCGGCGCCGAATGCGTCGTGCCGGCCGGAACCAGTAGACAGCGCGCCCGGGCACACGGCTGTGTGACGTCCACAGGATGCCGATCCACAAAGCCTCGAACAGGGTCCAGGAAGTCCAGTAGAAGGAAAGCTCCTTGAATGCCGTCCAGGTCATGCACTGCAGGGTGGCAGACGGCACTGACAGTCACCCCAGGATGACCTCGCACCAGACCGTCTTGGTGTACGGGTCCGCGCACGTCGTCCCCCAATGACTGGCCAGCGCGTCGACGAGGAGCAGCCCGCGCCCGGCCTCCGTCTCGGGGGACGCCGGGGGAAGAGTGCCGGGCGTCGGCGGGCGGCGGTCGGTGCGCGGGTCCGTCAGCTCGATGCGGAGTGCCACCGGGTCGTCCCGGTACAGGGTGAGGGTCATGCGGAAGTCCCGGCCCTTCACCCGGCCGTGCCGTACGGCGTTCGTGGCCAGTTCGGCGACGAGGAGTGTCGCCGTGTGGCTGGCCTCGGTGTCGTACGGCCATCCCCAGCCGTCCAGTTGCCCGGCCGCGAGGCGACGAGCGAGCCGGGCGCCCCTCGGGGTGGCCGAGAGGCGGATGGTGAAGTGACCGGCGGCGGTGCCGTGTTGGGCGTTCTCTCGATGGGTCGGCTGCGCGCGGGCCGTATCGGCGTTCATGTCACCCAGCGTGGTCGGCTGTCCCTACGCTGACCAGCAACGGCGGCGGTACGCAGCGCCACTGTCCGGTCACCGTCCGGCACTGTCCGGACAGTGTGGCGTGACGCGGCGCGCCGGCGAGGAGTTGGGCACGGGCGGCACATGGAGGTGGCCTGACATGGGTGTGACGGGGCAGGGACCGCAGAGCGGTGACGGGATGGAGCCGTACGGCGCCGACGACGAGGAGTCGGCGGCGGTGCTGCGGACGGTCGGCAGAGTCCTCAAGGCATGCCGCGAGCGGAAGGGGCTCACCCAGGCCGAGCTGGGGGCGGCGATCGGCTACAGCGAGGAGCAGGTGTCCTCGGTGGAGCGGGGGCGGCGGGCGCCGAGTGCCGCGTTTCTGGAGGCGGCGGATCGGGTGCTGGATGCCGGGGGGCTGCTGGTCGGGCTGAAGAAGGACGTGGAGCAGGCCAGGTATCCGAAGAAGGTCCGGGATCTGGCGAAGTTGGAGGCGGAGGCGGTTGAGATCTGCGCCTACGACAACTCCGTCGTCAACGGGCTCTTGCAGACGGAGGAGTACCTGCGGGCGGTGTTCGGCTCACGGCGGCCCGCCTTCTCGGAGGAGGAGGTCGAGCGGCTGGTGGCTGCGCGGTTGGCTCGGCAGGGGATCATCGACGGAAAGGGCACGATCCCGGCCTTCAGCTTTGTGCATGATGAGGCGACGCTGCGGAGGCGAGTCGGGGGCAAGATGGTGCTACGCCGACAGCTCGAACGGCTGTTGGAAGTCGGGCAGATGCGGAACGTGGAGATCCAGGTGCTCCCTATGGATCGTGAGGACAACGCCGGACTCGGCGGCCCTTTCCACCTGCTGCGGCTCAATGAGGGCACCACGGTGGGGCACAACGAGGTTCAGCGGACCAGCCGACTGATCTCCGAGCCCAAGGAGATCCAGATCCTTGAACTCCGCTATGGAGTCGTCCGTGCTCAGGCCCTCCCGCCGCAGGAGTCGCTTGCCTTCATCGAAAAAGTCCTTGGAGAGACATGAGCATGAAGCCTCCGGCCGATCACGGCTTCGAGTTGGCATGGATCAAGAGCAGCTACAGCACCGACGACGGGCCAGCCTGCGTCGAGGTCGCTTCCACACCCACCACCATCCACATCCGAGACTCGAAGCACAGGCAGGGACCCCAGCTCGCCTTTGGGCCCCAGCATTGGGCCGCCTTCGTCTCCTACGCCGTCAATCATTGACGTACGACCTACTGACGCCCCGCGTCCGGTTCCGTACCGGGCGCGGGGTCGGCGAATCCCAGTCAGGTGGACGGCGGCGTCCACTTGCCCTGGTCGATGGCCTCCTGGAGCCGCGCCGAGAAGTGGGCGTGCGCCTCTCGCATCTCGACCTCGCGGTTCGCCTTGTAGAAGGGGGGTGTGTATCCGTCCGGCGGATTCTTGCGTTCGCCAGCGAGGTGCGCTTGGAGCTGTTCGTAGTGCTCTCTGGTCTGGCCGTGGCCGTACGTGTAGCGGTCGCCCGCGATGCGGCGTCCCTCGGCGTCGAACCAGGTGACGGCGTCGAAGTCCTGCATGATCGGGAAACGGGCCTTGTACATGGCGACCAGCGCGTCGGCGTCCACACCGAGCCAGACGGCGACCAAGGCATCCAGCTCAACCAGAGCGGCCCGGCGTGCGCGTTCGGTCCGCAGGGCGCTGGCACGGGTCCACTCGGGGCCCACCTCATGCAGTGGCTCCAGCTGAGGCCACTCACGGGCCCAGGACTCGTAGCCTGACCAGGTCGGGTCGTAGAGCTCGGACCAGAGAGCGGCGTAGTGCTTCGTGAGGCAGTTCAGGCGCAGGGTGCGCAGCAGTAGGGCCGACGCCAAGGGGTGCTTGGGATCTGGAACAGGCATACGTCCAGCCGGTGCAACATCGAGATGGCGCAGACGGGTCGTACGCAGGAGGTAGTCGACGGGGATGGCCGCCCAGAAACCCGCCGTGAGCGCAGTCAGGCGGCTGTCGCCCAGGTAGCCACTGCGTACCGCGTGGATGTGCGCAGCGCCTGGCGGCACAATCGCCGAATACAGACTGCGCTCTGTATCGGGCGCGATGAACTCCCGCCACGCCCACCGATAGAACCGCGTGTACGCCCGAGTCGACCGCCCGACAAAGTACCGATCGACATCATCGGCATCGATCTCGTCCTGCGCCACCCCACGAGCCTCCGCCAGCACCCGCCTCGCCTCGACCGCCGCTTCCTCCGAGACCCGCAGCCGTGCCAACCCGGCCCTGTCGAGCCACTGATCCTGCTTTTCTGCGTACCTCTCCGGTGTCGTGACCCGCACGTACTCCGTCTCGGGCACCGCATCGTCGGGAATCACCAAATGGTTGAGGCCAAGCACCTCACCGCCACCCTGGCTGGGCTGCTTGAACAGCGGATTGGCCAGGCCGATCTGCGGTCCCTTGAGGATGGCGTCATCCCACTTGTCCGGCCGGAAGACCGAGCCGTCCTCCTTCGGAAGGTTGTAATCGATGATGCCTTCCTTCTTGGCGCCGCTCTCGTCGAAACCCCGGGTGATCTGCGGGTCCAGCGTCCCCAGCCTCAGCGGATAGTCCGCCAACGCCTTGATGGCCTTGCCCTCGGCCACACTCACCGGTGACAGCAACCGCCCCTGCTCTACAGGCTGCCCCTCGTCCCCGGTCAACCGCTGCCACTGCTCCAACATTGCCCGGTCCACGCGGATGATCCGCTTCTTGTGCGGCCGCTCGTCCCACGTGTCCCCGTACCGCACACCCGGGTCCGGCCCCGAGCCGTCGTGCTGGGCGGACAGCCGCAGTGCGTCCACGGAGAACAGCCATGACAGGTGGTCGAAGCCGATCTCACCCTGGGGCCCGTAGATGTGCACACCGAAGTGGCTGGACCGGCCGACCGGCGGCGGGAAGAAGCGGTTGCCCGCGTTGACGAAGTCACCGTGCACGCGCAGCCGCTTATATGCGGCCTCACGCAGCCGGGCCTCCTTGTCACCACTGAAGTGCGAGTCGGGATGGACGAGCCCCACCGTGCCCGCACGTCCCGCATGCGCCCACGTCTGACACATGAACGCCCGGTACAGGTCCGGCTGCGTGCCCGTGAGCAGCGGATAGGCGACCGGCGACCCGAGCAGGGCCACCACACCCGCGTTGGAGGCAAGTTCCGCGAACAGGTAGGGTCCGACCTCCGGCCGCTCGATCAACTCGGCGCGCCGTCGATCCTTCTCCGCCTTGGCAGGCTTCTCCTGGAGCACGAACCACGGCTCGAACTCGGCGAGCAGAACATCCTCCTCCCACCGGGGCCGCACCCACGGCGGATTCCCCACCTGCAAGTCGAACCCCCCGGCCTTCCCCGCGAAGACATGCGCGAACTGCAACTCCCAGTGGAAGAAGCCCATACCCCCGTCCGCGCCCGCGTCATCCCGGTCCTCGCTGCCGGCCACGTCCTCCACCGTGTCCAGCCAGGGGAACCGCGCCTTGAGCCGGAACGGCGAGTCCATGCCCATGAACGCGTCGAGTTCCACCTCGTAGTCGCGCAGAGCCTCCAGGCTGGGGAAGTCGGCCACCAGCGAGTCCGCCGGTACGTCCTTCACGCCGAGCGCGCACTCCAGCAAGTCGATCCAGTCGTCCAGCGTGGCCAGCGGGATGACCTCGCGCCGCTTGGGCCGAGCAGCCGTCCGCTTCCGCGCCGGTTTCTTTTCCCCCGCGTCCCGGGAGGACGAAGAGGACCCGGCGTCCTCCATCTCCAGCTGCTGAGGAAGCCCGTCGTCGAACAGGCTCTCCTTCACCCACGTCTGGTCCCCGGGCGCGGGACCCGAGGTCTCCACCGCCGCCTCCGCCGACGGCTCAACGGCATCACCGTCACCGTCACCGTCGTACGACACCACCTCCGAACCGTCCAGCTCCCCCACCCGGTCCAGCGGCCAGAACCACAGCGCGCACCACACGTCCATGACCGTCTTCAGCCGCCAGTACGGCGTGCCCGGCCGCGTGAGGTCGCCGTAGACGACCTCCTTCGGGACCGCCTGCTCGGGATGGACCAGCCAGTCGGCCCCCCACACGTCGATCTCGCGGGAGATCTCCCGCTCGGACTGCTTCAGCCGCTCGATCACCAGCTTCCACAGGAACTCGGCGCGCCGCGCGACCCCTTGGAGCCGACGCCGCTGGGTCACCGTCTTCGGTGCGCGCAGGATGCCGGAGCGCCACTTCTCCATCCGCTGGACGGCCGCCTTGTCCAGTTCCTCGGCGATCTTCCTGGACTTGGCATCGGCGACCACCGCGCCCCACCCGAGCGCGGGCAGCAGGAAGTGATGGACCGCGCCCTCCGGCAGCGCACCGTCCTGGAAGGGAAGGTCCTTCGGGGCGAGGGTGTCCTTCTTCGACAGCCACTTGCCTTTGCCGAGCGCGTCCTTGTCGTAGATCTTGCGGCCCGCGCCGATGAGGGAGTTGCCGCGCCGCAGGTGCAGGCCGAACCAGGGAGCCCGCATCCCGGGGTGCATGGTGTTGAGCCAGAGGGAGACCTCCGCCAGCTCCACCGCCGTGGCGTTGAGGTCGACGCCGTAGGCGTTGTGCAGGGCGACGTACGCCTTGGCCTTCTGGAGTTCCACCGCCCGCTGGTCGGGAGCGATCTCCACGCCGGTCTCGGCCTCACGCCGCTTCAGGTACTCCGCGGCGACCTGGTTGACGGCCTCGTTGAGGAAGGCGCCCGAGCCGAGCGCGGGCTCGCAGATCTTCCATTCCAGCAGCTCCCGCGCGGATGTCACCTCGCCGTTCTGGTCGAGGCGGTGCTTGAGGGCCAGTTCGACGGTGACCTGGGTCAGGGACTCCGGTGTGTAGTACGACGCAGTGTTCTCGCGGTCGCGGCCCGCGAGGCGGTAGACGAAGGAACCCGGTGGGTACTCGGCCCGTTCCGTCAGGCCCGTCTCGTCGTTCTGCCGCTGGACGAACACCTCGCTCGGGTAGTCGCCCGCCCGGGACTCCGGGATCATCCAGCTGCCCTTGGCGGGGTCACCGCCCTTCGCGACCTCGAAGAGCGTCTCGTCGGCGATGAAGCCGGTGTAAGACATCAAGCCCTCGTACACCGCGCCGAGCTGGTTGATGCCGAGCTGGGCATACGAGATGAAGCCGCCGCGCTCGCCCTTGCGGCCCCTGGTCAGCATCAGGCGGCGCAGCACCTTGTGCAGGGTGGCGTTGCGCAGCCTGGTGTCGAAGTGCTCGGGGCCGGCGGACGGGTCGTCCTCGTCGTACGCGGGGTTGGGGACCTTGGGGCCGATCAGGCGGATGGCGCCCGGCTCGAACAGATCCGAGCGCAGGGGTTCGAAGCGCAGGCCCACGTCCTCGCTGCGGCGGGCCCTGCGCTCCCGCTCGAAGCGGCGCGCGCGCAGCGCGAGTTGGGCCTCCGTGAGGTCACCGCTCGCCGCGAGTTCGGCGGCTTCCGCCGCTCGGGCGGCCCGGTCGGCCTCCTCGGCAGCCCGGTCCTCGGGCTCGGTGCCGTACGGGCGGTGGCCCTGGTTCACCATGCGGGTGAGCAGGTCGATCGACTGGTACAGGTGGAAGCCGTCCCGGGCCGTGGGACCGACGAGGGAGCGGACCGCCAGGTCGCCCAGTCGCTGAAGGCCGTAGCCCGCCCCGTACTCGGGGTAGTCCGAGGGGAGGATGCCCAGCTCCGGACGGGCCTCCGCGTAGAGGAGGAACAGGATCCGGTACAGGTAACGCAGGGACTCACGCGTCAGGCGGCGGGCCAGGCGCTGGGGGTCGTCGAGATCGGCGGGGGTCACGCCCTGCTCGGCCAGCCGGTCCAGGACCGCTTGTGCGATGAGTTCGACGGAGTCCTTCAGGCCCTCGCGGAGTTCCGTCGAGACACCGACGGCGTGTTTGGCCGACTTGGAGACGAGGTCGTCCAGCGGGTTGGTGCCGCCGGTCTCCGGCACGCGGAGCGAGTCGGCGCCGAACAGGGCGGCGATCGTGTCCAGTTCGCCGCCGGGGCGGTCGTCGCGGCGTTCCAGGGCCGAGTCGAGGCTGACGGCCAGGTAGCGGCCCTCGCTCCAGGCGGTGCGGTCGGCGAGGACGACGACACCGCCGACCAGGATGAGGATGTAGCGGGGCGGTTCGTCGGCGGCGAAGAGGAAGCGGACCAGGGCGTCCGCGTCGGTGATCGTCTCGCCCTGCGGAAGGTCGACCGGGTGCAGGAGCCGGCCGGGGCCGGCGGGGTCGCGGGCGGCATCCGGTTCGGCGGCCCAGCCACAGGTGAGGGCGACCAGACCCGGTTCGGCGTGGGCGACCTCGATGTCGTAGGTGCGGCCGGCGCGCTCGACGGTGAGGGTGACCGGGGCGGGCGTGTAGCCGAGCGCGCGCAGGACGCGGTCGTGGAGGTCGGCGACCGTCTTGGTCCAGCGCGGGTCGCCGTAGGTGCGCCAGCCCGACTCGCCTTCGGGGACGTCCAGCTCGGCCTGGGCGCGCTCGGCCAGGAAGGCGCGGTCCGCGAAGTACGGGACGCGCAGGGCGCGCAGGCCCTGGCGGGGGGTGAGGATGCGCGGCTCGTCCGCCGGCTTCTTGTTCTCCTCGGCCTCGTGATCGGCCCAGCGGGCCAGGAGCCCGTCCTTCGCCTTGAGGTCCTTGGGGAGGACTTCGGCGAGGTAGTGCGCGGAGAAGTAGTCGCCGTGGTTGACCAGCGAGTCGTACGTCACGTCGAGGACCGTTTCTGCGGATGGTTCTGCGGGTGGCTTCCGTAAGGGGCGGTGAGGCCGGTCAGGCGCGGTCGAGGACCGCCAGGACGCGCAGCAGCGGGCGGCCGGTGGCGGTGAGTTTGTCGGCCAGCTCCGTCTGGTGGCGGATGGTCTCCTCGATGATCCGGCCGGGCAGGAGGGACTCCTGCTGCCAGCGGACGAGGCGCGCGCGATAGTCGTCGAGCTGGGCGCTGATCTGTTGTGTCCAGGCCTCCTTGCGCTCCTCCAGGTGCTCGCGTGCGGCGGCGACGGCTGCCGGGACGAGCTTCTGGAGCGCGGGCAGGTCACGGGGCGGGGCCGGGTTGGCCATGTCCGGGTCGACGCCCGCCTCCGTCAGCGCGTCCGGCATCGGCAGCACCTCGGGGTCGTCGGGCAGGCCGCGCACGGCCATCCACTCCACGACTGTGGGGCGGCCGAGCTTGTTGGAGTAGATGCCCTGGACGAGGAAGGTCGGCCCGGTGGCGCTCGGGGTGAGGAGGACGGGTGCCTGCTGACGGCCGAGCTGGACGAGAACCTTGTCGACCAGCCATTCCACCAGGGGGTGGAGGTCGGTGAGGTAGCCGATGGCGGGCCAGCTGGAGCCCGACCTGCCGCGGGCCTCGTCCAGGCTGTGCTGTCCGAGTGCCCGGTCGAAGGTGACCATCAGCCGTTCCTTCAGCTTCCGCTCCCGCAGGTAGTCGGGGGGCAGCAGGTCCAGGCGGTGGAGCAGGTCAGGTGCCTTCGCGGTGGCGAGGCTGAGGTACGGGGCAGGCTCGCCGTGCGGGAGGGTGCGCTGATGCTCGGAGAGGTCGAGCGCGTCGTGCGGGCGTTCGTCGTAGACCTCGTCGAGGGCCGCGCGTACGAACGCCTCGGTGTCGCCGCCGAACAGGGAGGGAACCCGGGCCTTGCGCACGGGCCGGTGCTCGGGCAGGACGGACGGCTGGGAGAAGAGCGCGGCCAGTGGGTCGCCGGGGGTGGGCGAGGCGGCCAGGGACTCCTCCACCGTGCGGCCGGCGAGGAGGTCCCTGATCAGGCGGCGTTCCTCCTCCTCCGCGCGGTACAAGCCGGTGACCGCCTCAGCGGTGCCGTCGAGCCGGTAGGCCTCCTCCTCGCGTTTGAGGAGCTTCTCGGCGACCGTGCGGTCGTCCTTGGCACCCTCGGTCGCCGAGTGCAGGATCAGCGCCCGGAAGCGGGGGTTGTGCTTCTGGCCGTAGCGGTCGATACGGCCGTTGCGCTGCTCGATGCGGATCAGCGACCAGGGGATGTCGTAGTGCACGAGGTCGTGGCACTGCCGGTGCAGGTTGACGCCCTCGGAGGCCACGTCGCCGGTGAACAGGATGCGGACAGGGTGGTGGGCCAGGCCGAAGGCCTCCACGACCTCCATCTGTTCCTTGTCGGACAGGCCGCCGTGCATCACCTTCACGGCCTGCTTCGCCTGCTCGTCGGTGAAGCCGAGCCGGGCGGGGACGACCTTGGCGAGCCACTTCAGGGTCTCGACACGTTCCGAGAAGACGACGACGCGGGTGGCGGAGCCGGGCCGCACGCCGATGCCGGCCAGCTGCTCCACCAGGGCGTCCAGCTTGGACGAGTCGCCGGGCGCGCCGCCCTCCCCGATGGCCGACGTCAGCGCCAGCAGGCGGTCGAGCGCGGCGAGTTCGGTGGCGATGCGGGTGGCCGCCGGGGTGCCCGGGGCCGTCTTGGCCGCCTTCTCGTTCAGGGTGTTCTTGCGCGTGGTGACCGTCTTGGCGAGCGCCCGGTGGGAGGAGAGGAAGGCCTTCAGGAGCGTGTACGGGAAGAGACGGTCCTCGGTGGGCGCCGTACGTCCCGACGGCGCGGTACCGAACTCCGTGGAGGTGTCCGGGGTCGGAAGCCAGTGCCGCGTGAGCTCCGTGAAGATCCGCTCCTCGGCCTCGGTCGCGGTGCACGGCACGGAGACGGTGGGATCGCGGTCTGCCCACTCCTTGCCGATCTGGTCGCGCACCTCGGGATGGACCTTCGTCCGGCGGATGAAAAGGTGGCTGAGGTCCTTCTCGGCGTCGTAGTCGTCCGGGTCCGCGATCGCGGCCGGGTCCAGGAGGCTGATCAGTTCGGCGAAGGACTTGCCGTCGCCGTTGTGAGGGGTCGCGCTGGCCAGCAGCAGGGCGTCGGTGTGGGGCGCGAGGACGCGGGCGAGGGCGTTGCGCTGGCTGCCCCGGTTGATGAGGTTGTGGGACTCGTCGATGACGACCGCGTCCCAGTGGATCTTCTCCAGGTGATGGCGGTACTGGCCGATGTTCTTGAGGGTGTCGACGGAGATGATCACCCGCTTGTAGTGGGTGAAGGGGTTGCGGCCGGCCGGAATCTCCCGCTGGATGCGCTGGATACCGACCGAGTCCAGGCGGACCAACGGGATGGAGAAGCGGGTCCACAGCTCGTGCTGGAACTGCTCCAGGACGTGCTGCGGGGTGACCACGAGGATGCGCTCGCCCCGGCCGCGGCGGATCAGTTCGGCCAGGGTGAGGCCGATCTCCAGGGTCTTGCCGAGGCCGACGACGTCGGCGATGAGCAGCCGGGGACGCAGGTTGGCGAGGGAGAGGGCCAGCTCGGCGGGGCGCTGCTGGTAGCTGAGCGGGTCGACGAGGAAGCGGTCGGCCAGCGCCAGACCGCGCTCGGTCTGCGGGAGCGGGGTCTTGCGCAGCAGCGCCTCCAGGAAGAGACGGCTGCGGCGGAAGTGGTCGGTCGGGTCCTCGACCAGTTCGGTGTCCTCCGGGTCGAGCAACTTGACGCCGTCCCCCGCGAGACGTTCGATCTCGGTGAAGAAGACGGCCGGTTCGTCGCGGACGAACTCGGAGACGCCGACGGCCTCGATCTTGGCGCCGTCACGGCTCGGCGCGACACTCTTCACCAGCCACTCCTCGTCCCGGACGAGGATCTGGGCCCCCGGCGGGAACCTGAGTTCGGAGGCGTCCGCCGCCTCGGAGGTCACCGATTGTTCCGGCCGCCCGTCCGGCTGGTGGGTCACGCTGCTGCCTCCGTCTCCTGCTCACGTCGGCCGGGGGAAGTGGCCGAATACCGGGCAAGTCTTCCATGCCCGCGGATGTCCGCGCAGGTCACTGTGGCAATCCCGGGGCGGCCCCGGGACGTCGTCGCCGCTTGCGGATCAGCGAGACCCGCCGCGAGCGGGAACGAAAGCCGCATCTCGCGCGTACGCCGCGCGCAGATCCTCGGCGATGGCGTGGGCTGTGGTGGCATCGGGGGTGCGGCCACCTGCCGAGCGCCCGCTCTGGATGGCGGGAACCGGGGGCACGGGCGCTGTGAGGGCGGCCGTGGGGACGTCGGCAGGCTCGCGCCGGACGACGGACTGCTTCGCGAGCGGTTCAGCGAGCTGGGGAGCAGGAACGACGAGCGTGGGCTCGTACTCGGCGATCGGCCCCGGCGGCGGCACCAGTCGGCCGTCGAGATGCGGTGCCGTCCGCTCGATCAGCCGCTGGCGCGCCTGACGGGCGGTGAGGCCCGCACCCGTGAAGACGGTGACCAGGGCACTGGTCACCTCCGCGAGGGAAGGGCGGTCGGCGGCATCGAAGGCGAGCATCGACGACACGACGGGCGTCAGCTCCGGGGGCAGACCCGCCAGGTCGGGGGCCTGGTCAGGGTCGCCGATCCGGGACGCCACCGCGAGCCAGTTCTCGCCGTCGTACGGATAGTGCCCCGTGGCGGCGAACAGCAGGACCGCGCCGAGGGCGTAGACGTCGGCGGCCGGTGTCAGATGGTGGTTGCCTTCCGCCTGCTCGGGCGGCATGCACAGCACGCTGCCGACCACGACACCGGTCGCGGTCAGGGTCGTACGCCGCTCCGCGAGGACCGCGAGACCGAAGTCGATCACCTTCGGCCCGTCGGGTCCGAGGAGGATGTTCTGCGGCTTCAAGTCGCGGTGCAGCAGCTCGGCCAGGTGCACGGAGGTGAGGCCCTCGGCGAGCAGCGCGCCGAGGCTCGCGGTCTCGGCGAGCGGCAGCGGGCCGTGGTCACGGACATGTCGCAGGAGGTCGGGACCGGGGACGTAGTCGACGGCGAGCCAGGGCCGTTCGGCCAGCGGGTCGGCACCGGCGAACGCGGCGACCCGAGGGCCGAACACCTTCCTCAGGTTCTCCACCTCGAGCACGAACCGGCTGCGGGTCTCGGCATCGAGGACGGACGACTTGATGACCTTGACCGCGACGAGCTGACCGGCGGGTGACTCGCCGAGGTACACCCGTCCCATGCCCCCGGAGCCGATCCGGCCACGGAGGGTGTAGCCCCCGATGTGCGTCGGGTCGTCGCCCCTCAGCGGTTCCATGACGGTCCTGCTCCCCCTCGATGTCCCACTCGCGGCCGGCGCGGCGCCCGCACGGACGGTCGGCCACAGTGTAGATCGCCGAGGTGCCGCGTATCCGACGCCCGTGGTTCTCGCCGGCCGCCATCGGCTGAGCGACCGGGTCGGGGACGGGCAGTGAGCTCTACGGGTCTTGGCGTTTCCTGCGGGGAGCCGGCGCAGCCCCGGGCGTGCGGCTTGCCCGTGGCCGCGTCATCGGAGCGGCGGGCGGAGCATCCCTCTGCGGCGCGAGTGGCCTGACTGCGTGCGGCTGTCGCGCCTCGATCCCCTCGGTTCCGGGGATGGTGTCGGTCTGTAGCGGTGCGGGAGCGGAACGTCGTGCGGCGTCCGGGACAGGCAGGACGTTCCGGCGCCGCAGCTCGGAGACGCTGACCAACGGTGCGCTGAGAACACGGTCGAGCAACTCCTCCTGAGCCGGCTGCAGCTCGACCAGATGCCACAGGACCGCGAGCACATACTGGAGTTCCTCGCTCCAGGCGGGAAGCCACCGGTCGGGCCGAATACGGTCCAGCGGGCTGACGGCCCGGCGAGACGGGGGCCCTATCCTGCGCTTCAACCAGCCGTCGAGCACGTTCTGTCCGCTGACCTGGTAACCGCGCACCTCCTGGGTCACCGGCCCGAAGAATCCCTGACCGAAGTGGAGTTCAAGGCGGTCGGGATCGTAGATGAAACTCTCGGGCAGTTCGTCCCTTCCGACCTGCCTCCGGTACGTGATCTCCGGCCGAGCGGTCGCCCAGACCTGCCGGGGCCCACGCGGCCTCCCCGCCTCCGCGTCCACAAGCCGCTCTCCGAAGGTCGAGGCCCAGATCACCTTGCGTCCGATGTGCAGGGCCTCCGACCACAGGGGGGCGTCCCCGGTAAGCGGCACACGGATGCCGTTGGTGGTGAGCTCGTCGTCGAAGCGGGAGCGGAAACCGGGATGGGCCGTGATCGCCGCGATGTACGCGGCCAGGTCCTCGGCGGTGACGGGCCGGCCGCCGAAGGAATTGCGAAGGTGCTGGAGGAGGCCGGGGGTCACATTGGGGGTGCCGTCCTTCTGCAGGAGGGGAATCACCCTGCCACCACCCCAACCGGTGAAGTGATCCATATCCGGCATCAGCGCGGTGAACAACGTGGCGGGGCCGTCACCGAAGCGTTCGGAGTGCTGTTCCACGATGTGGATCTGCCCCTTGGCCTGGCTCTCCCACAACTGTGGCGAGCACCGGTCGAGGACCCTGTTGTCCGGAATGATCCACTGCCGATCGAACGGACGAAAGGCGAACCGCACTGGTTCCGGGCACTCGGGCCCCGCCTCCAACATCGACTGCCGTCGCTGCGCTGAGCCGGGAAGCGGATTGACCTGCCGGTCGACGGTGCGGCTCTGCGTCTCCTTGAACAAGGCACGCTTTTCGGCGATATCCGCCGCGTCAGTCAACCTGCGCCACCGGGAGCGCAGGGTGTCGGAGTCCGGGGAGTAGACCCACGTCCGCTTCGGCAGAATGCCGGGTACGGCCCAGGGCAGGAGATCATTCAATGCGGGATAGGTATCCCACGCTCCCTGCGCTGCCGGTGTGAAGGGGGCGTGGGCGTCCTGACGCACCGGCCGCCACTGGTCACTGTCCGGCCCGAGCCACTCGAGCTGCGCGTACTTCTCCTCCCGGGTGCTGCCGTCCAGGGCGACGTACCTGATGTGAGCCGGTCCGGTCACTGCCCTGCTCCGGACGAACACAGCAATCGCCAGTGGCTGCTGTACGCCTTCGAAGAGGCGTGTCCGCATCGGCGGCTGCAGGCCCTCCGGGCTGAGGTCGATGATCCACCCCTCCGAACACGTCTCCCGCAGGTACTTCCTCATCCCCCGGAAACCGGGACCGCTGAGGAAGCCCGCAGTACTGATGAAGGCGACGATCCCGCGGTCCGACTCGGCACGATGCTGTTCGAAGACCTTGTAGGTGGCCCAGCGCCAGAAGTAGACATACAGGTTCTTGAGCTTGTTCTCGTGTACTCCGTTTCTGCCGCCGAGGCGGAAGTCATCGAGCAGAGGTGCTCCGTCCTCGCCCTCGCGTCCTTTCTCCACCCAGCCGCCCTCGCCCTCGGCCCTCTCCCGGTCCGGCGGGTTACTGATCATGACGGTGACCTTCTGCTCCCGCTTGATCCAGTCCGCCTTGCGGGTGTTCTCGACCAAAGCATCGTCATCGGACAGGAAGGTGAAAAGCGTGGCCCTCTCATAGGGGTCCGCGAGGGTGTCGGCGAGATGTAGTCGCAGATCGCCGAGTCGAGTGTCGCTGGCCTGCTCGCGGAGGGTCTGGGTGATCCTCATCTGGGCGACGGCGTAGGCAGCCATCTGACGCTCGAAGCCGATCAGCCGGCCCGCCAGCTGTTCCACCGCCTCGCCACGGAAGCCCTCCCCACGGCGGGAACGTTCTTCGGCCACTCTGTCGATGATCTCGCTCAGGAAGGTGCCCGTCCCCATGGCGGGATCGACGATGGTCACCTGCTCGTCGGCAAACCCCTCCATGCACCCCAAGCGGGTGCGCAGTACGGCGTCGGTGAAGCGGACCATCTCCTTCACGAGACGGGGCGGAGTGTAGTACGTGCCGGACCGTTTACGCAGCTCGCGGTCGTACTCCTGGAGGAAGTTCTCGTAGAGATGGACGTGGGCGTCGGGGTTCCGCGCTCGGATCGCCTTCCAGTCGACGGCGTCGATCACCTGCACGAGTGTGTCGATGCGGTGGCCGAACTCGACGTCGACCGTCTCGGTCAGCAACTGAAGGGCTCGGCCCATGACCGTGTTCTCGGCCTGCAACTCACGTGCGACATCGATGAAGTTGCGACCGAGGAGCGGTACGTTCTCGATACGGGCCAACAGCAGTGCGAAGGCGATCGTCTGGGTATAGCGGTCGGCGAAGAGGTGGTCGGGATCCTGTCCATCGGTCGACGGGAAGAGCACCTTGCTCCAGTGATGCGCAAGAGCGGTGAAAGGCCTGGGGGCGGACCGTCGGCCGCGAGGACCGTCCGGCGCTCTGCGTTCGAGGGCAAGCTGCTCCAGCACCTCCTCGCGCAAGTATTGGCACAGTGGAGCGATGGACGTGACCAACTGACCCACGGTGGTGATGCGTCCCGGCTGCCAACCCAGGAACTCCCTGAGCAGGTCCCGAAAGGGCGCACCGTCGGCTTCGGTCGTACGCAACCGTTTGCCCGACCGGTAGAGATCACCGTCGAGCCGGACCGTGCGAAGAGGTCGCGACCCACCTCGGTACAGGCACCAGGTGTGGCCGTTGCTGTACAGCACATTGGGCAGCCGGCGCATCAGCTCCCACTGCTCGCGGTCCCGCTTCGTGAAGCCTTCGGGTGTGACGTCGTGCCCAGGGGCCTTCAGCTCCAGGAAACCGGTGATGCGCCCCGAAGTCTCCACCGCGTAGTCAGGACGCACGCGGGCGTCGGGCACGGGGTACTCAGGATGAAGACGAGGACTCAGCTTCCAGCGCGCACCGAAGGTCTCCACCAGCTTCGCCACCGCCGGACCGATGGACGCCTCCGTGTCGCTGACCCGCAGGCGCTCCTGGCACTCGGCTCCGAAGTCGGCCACGACAGCACGTATCCACTCCTCCGGCACCGCGTCCCCCTCCAGGCTGTGGTATCGGGCGGTGGATCACCGCTCATACAGCCTTACTGGAGGGAACATGGCTGGCTCAGTGTGCACGGGGGGCGCGCGGGATGCAGGGACGGCGCGTTCGGTGACCGCTGAGACATCAGGTGCGGGGTGGTCTGCGTGGGACTGCGATGGGGGACGTGGAACGGCTCCGGGGAGGTGGAGGAGTTCGTTGCCGACTGTGTGCGCTTCGGTGCCGCGGCGAGGTCAGCGAGCCTTCGCCCCTATTTGACGCGTTCTGTGGAGTTGGGTCCGGTCAGTGGGCTTCCTTTGGGTTCTGCCACTGACGACATCTGTGGCCTCTCATACCGCGCTTGGAACGCCAGATCAGGTGACATTCGGGAGCGTGCGATGCAGTTCACGTCGTCCACTTCGACACACAGGTCGGGCAAACCCCCGCACTCGACCGAGCAACATAGAGAAACAGCTGTTCAGAGCCCCTGTGTGGCAGGCTCCAGAATCGCCACGCACTCCACATGATGCGTCATCGGGAAGATGTCGGCCTGGCCGCAGGCAGGAAAGCAGCAGGTCAGAGACGCTTTTGGGACCCGGATGAGAGCCGCCGGACGCTCGGAGCGTCAAATGAGCGTCACGGCCCTACGTCGGTTCGGCGCCGAAACTCTGGCACGCCACGGCTCCCCGTAGTACGCAACGCCTCCACCGGTACGGAGTCTCACGCCGGTGGAGTCGCGTCGGTGCGCGCAGTGCGTACGAGGGGACCGTCGTCAGAGGTGAAGTGTGATCGAAGGTCGCTGGCTGACGACGCTTGCCGCGCCCCGCCGTCGGAGATGGAAACGGGAAACAGCTTCGACCGCCTTGTCCGTCCGGGAGTTGGTGTCGCACTCTTCCGTGCAGCACCGCCTCAGCCCGGACGACGGGGCTTGGGAGGTCCCCGTGCCCCAACCGTCCACACCGTTCGGCGAGGAACTGAGGAAGCGGCGTCTGGAGGCCGGACTGAGCCTCACGGACCTGTCCGGTCTCGTGCACTACAGCAAGGCGCAACTCAGCAAGGTCGAGCGGGGCATCAAGGCACCCAGCCGTGATCTCGTGCGGCTGTGCGATGCCGCACTCGGTACCGACGGGGCGCTGATCGCCCTGAGCACCCCTGCCGCCGTCGATTCACCTGCCGTGTCGGCGCCAGGCCGCGTCGAGGAGGAGAACTGGATGATGCAGTTGTCGCCGGACGGCCCGAGTTCATTCGGGCCCATGGGCCGGCGTGAGGTGATGAATGCCGGAGTCGCCTCGCTGATGACCTGGAGGTCGGACGGATCGAGTCCGGCTTCCCCGGCCGCCGGCGCCGGCATGCTGGAAGCCTCACGCTCACTCCTCACGCACTACCGCAGACTCGGCCAAACCGCGGAACCCGGCCTGCTCCTGCCCGTTCTGATCGCGCAGACACACACGTTGCGGGAGCTGTCGGCGCAGAGCGACAGCGGCACCAGATGCCGCCTGCTGGCGCTCGGTTCCCGGTACGCAGAGTACGTGGGCTGGCTGGTGCAGGAGACCGGGGACGAGCGCGCGGCGCTGTGGTGGACACAGCGTGCGGTCGACCTGGCCGCCGCCGGCGGGGATCAGGCACTGGCCGGTTACGCGCTGGTCCGCAGGGCGTTGGTCACGCTGTACCGGGAGGACGCCGAGCAGACGATCGCGCTGGCCCGCAGGGCGCAGACCGGCGTGCTGCCGTCACGGATCCGTGGTCTCGCCGCACAGCGCGAAGCGCAGGGTCGCGCCCTCGCCGGTGATGTCGGCGCCTGCCTCCGTGCCCTGGACCGGGCTCGTAGTCTGCTCGCCCGCGGGAACGACGGTGCCGACGATCCGGTGATCGGCTCTATGCATCTTCCCGATCCGGTCGGCATGGTCACCGGCTGGTGCCTCGTCGATCTCGGCCGACCCCGCGAGGCGGGTGAGGAACTGGATCGGCAGCTCACTCAGGTCGGCCCCGACGCGGTGCGTACGCAGGTGCGGTACGGCGTACGCCGCGCGCTCGCCTATGCCTCCGCCGGCGAGATCGACCACGCGTGCGCGCTGACGGAGCCACTGCTCGACGGTGTGACGGCGGTGCGCTCAGCGACCGTCACGACCGATCTCCGACGGCTCGCCCGGGTGTTGGGTCGCTACCCGGACCACCCACCGGTACGCCGGCTGGCACCGCGGCTCGGCACCTTGTCACGCCCGACCACCCCTCTTGAGGAGCCACCGTCATGAGCGAGATGTTCATCAACTACCGCACCGGAGACGGGGAGAAGACCGCGGCCCTGCTCCGCCAAGGGCTGTCGCACCGCTTCGGCCCGGGACACGCGTTCCACGCGTCACAGTCCATCGTCCCTGGTCAAAGCTGGCCCGAACGGCTACTGGCCGCGGTACGGCGCAGCTCCGTACTCCTGGCCGTCATCGGACCGGACTGGACCAACTTCCGTACCCGGCTCGAGGATCCCGAGGACTGGGTGCGCAAGGAGATCGAAGAGGCTTTCAAGTGTGAGGTCCCAGTGGTCCCCGTTCTGGACGGACGCAGAACCAGCCGGCTGAGCAAGGCCGATCTTCCGCCCGCGTTGCGACGGCTCGCCGATCTCCAGTCCATCGCGTGTGACTCCGGTGACACCGACGTGTGTGTCGCGCGCATCGGTGATCTGATGGCCGACCTGATTCCCGGCCTGGACGACCGGTCCGGGAACGAGGCGGATGCGCCCGCGCCGGGCAGCGTGACCAATTCCATCGGGACCGTGAACGGTACCGCCGTACAGAGCCGTGACTTCACCGGTGACGTCGGCACGGTCGTCAAGGGCGCCCACGGACCTGTCCACACCGGGAACGGCAACATCTACTCGCATTCACGCCACGTCTCGGGCGACCGTCACTTCTCGGGTGCCGGGATGACGTACTTCGAGGGCGACCACAACGGCACCATCCAGCACCGGTTCGATGAACGGGACGGTCACGAGGACAAGGACCGGTGAACCAGCACACCGGCACCTGGGTCCGGGACTCGGGCGTCACGGTCACGGGCCCTGGCGACGTCTACATCGGCACGCAGCTACAGGGCTCGGACAGACCGGCTTTCCGCCGAGTCGCCGAGGACCAACGCCGTCGACTGCGCTATGTACTGGTCGCTCCGCCGTGCATGGGCGAGGCTCGTGCCGTACTCGCCGACTCCGGCACCGTCATCCTGGACGGTGTCCCGGGCAGTGGCCGGTCGGCTGCGGCCCGGGTACTGCTGTACGAACACCACCGGGACAGTGGTGTCTTCCACGAACTCCTGCCCGGTGAGAAGGACGAGCTCTCTCTCCAGGACCCCGCTCTGGTCGGGACCGGTGACCAGTTGCTGCTGGACCTGTCCGCCGCGGACGACCGCCGCTGGGCCGCAGCCCAGGCCGACCTCCCGGCGCTGCGCAAGGCCGTGCACGAGCAGCGGGCTCATCTGGTCGTGGTCATGCCGCACCGCGGCGTTCTAGACCCGGACCTGCAGTTCTGCCGCGTGGTGCTCGAACGGCCTCCCGGTATCGGCGTTTTCCGGCGGCATCTGCGCCTGCACGGTGTGCCGCCTGAGGAATATCTCCGGTCGGACGGCACCGTCACCGGGTTCCTGACGGCGAACAGGCCGATGCGGGAGATCGCGGAGTTCGCCGACCTGGTGCGCCGGGCACGCGAGGCCGGTCAGCCCGGGGACGGATTCGGTCAGTGGTGCGAGGCGGCCGGGCGGGCGCGGAACGACGGCCGCCGGGAAGCCGCAGCGCTCGTCACCGAGCTGCGGGAGGCACCGCAAAGAGCCCTGCTGATCGCCGTGTCCATGATGCACGGGGCGCATGCCGATGTCGTTCACCGCGCGGCCGAGCAACTGATGAGCACCCTCGGGCCTTTGTCGGAGGGCGTCTCGCCTCTGGAGCACCGGGACCTCGCCGAGCGACTCCTCGAGATCTCGGCCACTGCCGCCCCCAACGGACAGGTCCGGTTCGAGAAGGTGGGCTTCGACTCCGCCGTTCGCGCCCATTTCTGGGACCACATGCCCGATCTCCGCCCCCACCTCGGCGCCTGGGCCGCGAGTGTGGTGGAGCTGAACGACCCGCATGTCGTCCCCGTCGTACGCGACGGCCTGGTGGAACGAGTGGCCGGTGAGTACCTGCGGACCGGACGTGCGGACGGCCTGGGGGCCCTCGTCGAAGGCTGGAGCACCGGTGTGACGAGCCGGCCTCGCCTGGAGGCGGCCGTTCATGCGCTCACCCGCGGGCTGGCGGACCCGGTGCACGCCAGGGAGCTCCGCGAGCAGATCTACCAGTGGTGCGCCAACCGGAGCCTCAAGGGGGAGCTCGCGCAGGTGCTGGTCCGCGTCTGTGCCGACGTCCTCGCGACCAGTCATCCCGATCAAGCCCTGGTCAGGCTCCACCACCTGGCCCGGCGTGAGCGCGGCACGACGCGTGCCCGGCAGGCGCTGTGCGATCTGACGGCGCGCAGCCGCAGGCTGCACCGCGTGCTGCTCGACCGTCTCGCCCGTTCCGACTTCTCACCCGCCCGTCTCGAGATCTTCCTCCAGGCCAGCGACCCCGAACTGTTGACGCTCCGCCCCGGCACCTCGCACGCGCTGATCGACGAGCAGAGCGCGCAGCGCTCCCTGACAACCTGTTGGCACGCGGTACTGACCGAGCTGCCGCCTCCGCAGTGGCAGGCCGCAGCACGGCGCTGGCTCCACCGGGCGACCACCGTCACCGGACCACACGGCGGGCTCCTGCTCGACCTCCTCGTCAGCGCGGCACAGCGGTGCACGGAGAAGCGGGGCAAGGTCTTCGCCCTGCTGTACGCGTGCGCCCGCGACGCCGAGCGCACCGGTCCGGGGGATGCGGCGCGGGCCGCGGAGACCACCGGTCTGCTGCTCCACAAGATCAGCGCGGCGCAGGGCATCGCTCGGGCCGCACCGCCTACGACCTCAGGGGCACTCGACCATGACCACCGCACGGAAAACCACAACCGTCTTCCTCACCGTTCTCAGCGGTCTCCTGCTGAGCATCGTCGGACTGACGCAGCGGTGGCCCGCATGGGCTTGGCCACTGCTGGCAGTGCTGCTGCTCGTCGTCCCCGCAGCCGTCTTCCGGATCGCCGCGATGCGCCGCGGCACGGTACCGGTGGCTTTCGAGGAGCAGCTCACGGCCGCCCCCGTGGAACGCACGGAACACCGCGTCAGCCAGGTAGTGCTGCCCAGCAAGTGGGCCGACTACGACTTCGTCTTCTCCGCGACGGTGCGCTGGTACCTCGTCGACGCTCCCGCGAGTGCCCCCGTTTTCAACCCGGCGGGTCTCGCCGTCGACGCGGTCCTGAAGCGGGCCCGCGCCATCACCGAGCAACGAGAACCGGTCCGGGCCTCACTCGTCGAGCAGGAACTGTCCGGCGCCCTCGGCCGGATGGCGCCTGAGTCCACCGGGCACCTCCAGGCGATGGCGGAGAACGTCCAGCTCGTCCTGGCGCAGCAGGACCAGGAGCGCCTCGACAAGCTCGCCGACGTACGCAAGGACGAGGAAGTCTGGGTGCACCAGCGCAAGTACGAGCAGAGCAGGCGCCGATACTTGGGCGAGGACGTCCTCAAGGACACCGGCAGCGCCGTGGTCTGGTGGCTCGCCAGGAACGACGAGCATGTGGAACGTACGGTGAACGACCTGGCCCTGCTCGCTCAGCTCACCTCGGCGGCCAATGACACCGACATTCCCGAACGGCTTCGGGATCTGATCTCTCAGCAGGCCGGCGAGCCGACGACGTCGGACTTTCCCGGGGCGGAGCCCGCCTCAGCGCCGCAGGGACGGGAAACGGCCACGATGCGTCTCTCCGACTTCCTCGACAGCATCGGTTTCACCGACGGAGATGTACGCCGCCCGATGCTCGCGGCACAGATCGCCGGCCTCATCAAGGAGCAGAACCGCCACGAGACCGCCGAGGACATCCAGCACCACTTCGATCCGCCGGCGTCCCTCGCTGCGGACGACGACGAGGCGCCCTCCCCCACCTCCCCCCTCGCCTAGGAGAAGACACATGGACAGCGAACTGGCCGTACTCGCGGCGTCGGGCGCCACCACACTGGTCTCCCTCATGGTCACCGACTCCTGGACACACGCCCGGGAACTCGTCGGGCGGTACCTGACCCGCACAGGCGCGGACCCCAACACGTTCGACGACCTGCAGGACGCGAGGACCCGGCTCCTCGCCGCCGACGCCACGGAACGTGAAGGGACCACCCGAGAGATCAGCCGACGATACGGTGACCGTCTGCGCCGACTGGCGGAAGCCGACGACGGCAGTGACGAAGCCCTGCGTGCCCTGCTGACCTCGTTACTGCAGCTCTCGGCGTCCGCGGCAGGCACCTGGCGCACGGTGGACAATCACATCAGCGGAGGAGTCCAGCACGGTCCCGTCGTCCAGTCGGGCACCGTCACCGGGCTGACCTTTCACGTGGATCACGTCCCTCGCGCGGATCGCCAGTAGCTCCGGCGCAGGGAGGGCATCGCGCGCTCCTGTACTCGGCCAACCCGTTCCTGCCCCGGCTCGGATGACGCGGGTGTCGTGGGCAACGTGAGTCGGCCGCCCCGAGGCAGCCGCCCAGCCACGCGGCGCCCGATGGTCACGGCACCCACAGCGCCCCATTCCGGCATGACCCGAGCAGGGCCGGACAGCGTGTAAGGGTACGGCACGCGCGCCTTGCCCTCGCATCGTCGAACGTCAGGAAACGGGGAACCAAGCCGCCAGGCGCTTGGCAATGACCGGTACATCGACGTTGTCCTGCGCGACTTCCTCGACGAACGGGCCGGCGACGTAGGCGGGCGGCGGGACGGTGCCGGCGCTGACGCCGTTGAACCGGAGGAAGACACGCATGGCGAGCCAGGCGGTGCGCTTGTTGCCGTCGATCAGCGCGTGATTGCGAGCGACGGAGTGCAGGAGTGCCGCGGCCTTTTCATGCAGCGTGGGATACAGCTCGGCCCCGAACACGTTGGTCCGGGGCCGCTCGATCGCCGACACCAGGAGGCCCATGTCACGCACGCTGTGCTCGGTGCCGTTGACCGTGCGAGCGATGGCCAAAATCTCGTCGATCTGGATGTAGCGCACTTCGGTCACTTCAGGTAGTCCAAGATTTCCGCATCGCTGTCCATGAGTTCCGCGAGAACGTCCTCGACCTTCAGCTCGGCCCGCTCTTGAGCGTCCCGGATGGCCTCGATGGCAAGTTCCTGCTTGCTGCGGCCTTCCCGACGAGCTCGCTCGGTGAGCTTCGCGTCAAGATCCTCGGGGAGTCGAAGTGTCATCGCCATGCAAGTATGATACCAGGCTGGTATCAAATGGCACGATGCGGGCCACGCTCTCGGCTCGCGGAGTGTGGGACCACGCGACCGCTTGCATCCCTACCGCAGAGGCGCAGCAGAAACTCCCGTTTCGAGCGTCATCCGAGCGTCAACAACTCCGCGAGAGCCATGTGAAGGCGTCGCCGTCGCAAGCGCCCTGCTCACGAACCCGCAGGTCAGCGAGCTGCAAAGATCGATCCGCCCGCTCGAACCGCTACACGGAGGGAAACAGGTCGAGCAACCCCACCCGGACAGCGAAAGCGCAGGTCAGGACCCCTTACCAGCAGGCTCCAGAATCGCCACGCACTCCACATGGTGCGTCATAGGAAACAGGTCGAACACCCGCAGCGTCCGCACCCGGTACCCCCCGTCCCGGAAGTACGCCAGGTCCCGGGCCAGTGCTGCCGGGTCGCAGGCCACGTAGGCGATCCGGCGTGCCCCCAGCGACGACAGGTGCTGCACCGTCTTGCGTCCCGCGCCCGCGCGCGGCGGGTCCAGGACGATGAGGTCGACCTCGTCGATGCCCGTACGCGGCAGGACGGACTCCACCTTGCCCTGCTCGATCCGCACCCGGTCGAAGCCGGCGAGGTTGTGCCGGGCGTCCTCGACCGCGCGCTTGCCGGACTCGACGCCGAGGACGGCGCCCTTGTCGCCGACCCGGTCGGCGAGGGCGCCGGCGAAGAGGCCGACGCCGCAGTAGAGGTCGAGGGCCATGTCGCCCTTGCGCGGCAGGAGGCCCTGCATGACCGCCTTGACGAGGGTGTCGGCGGCCTTGGGGTGGACCTGCCAGAAGCCGCCGTTGCCGACGCGGTAGGTGCGGTCGTCGGCGCGTTCGCGGACGAAGGGGCGGCCGTGGACGCGGTGGACGCCGCCGTCCTTCTCGCCGACCCGCATGACGGAGACCGGGCGGTCCAGTTCGACGATGGGCAGGCGGGCGCCCGGTCGCGGGGTCAGGATGACCTGGCGGTCCTGGGAGCCGGTCGCCGCGATCGCGTCGACGGACTCCATGCCCGTCCAGTCCCGCGCCTCGATGCCCAGCTCGCTGACACCCTCCGCGGCGATCATGCAGTGGTCGATCGGCTGGACCTCGTGCGAGCGGTGCTTGCGCAGGCCCGCCCGGCCCTCGGCGTCGACCGCGTACTGCACGCGCGTGCGCCAGGACGGGACCTGGCCGGCGGGCACCTTGTCGCCCTCGGCCGGCATCACCGTGCCGTCCCAGCCGGCCTCCTCGGGGGTGAGACCCGCCAGGCGCTTCAGCTGCTCGGCGACGACCTCGCCCTTGAGGCGGCGCTGGGCGCCCGGCTTGGCGTGCTGCCAGTCGCAGCCGCCGCAGCGGCCGGGACCGGCGAAGGGGCAGGGCGCCTCGATGCGGTCCTTGGAGGCGTCCAGGATCTCGACCGCGTCGGCGCGCAGGAAGCGTGCGCCCTCCTCGCCCTCGGTCACGCGGGCCACGACCCGCTCGCCGGGCAGGGCGTGCCGTACGAACAACACCTGCCCCTCGGACGTACGGGCGATGCAGTGGCCGCCGTGGGCGACGGGGCCGATCTCGACCTCGTACTCCTCCCCCACCAGCGAGACCCCCCGGGACTCCGCCTGCGATTTCATCGGTTCTGCGTGCATGGCGGGTGACTCCAGAGAACGGGACGACAAGGCACGGCCGCCGGAAGGCGGGCGCCGGAGGACAACAGCCGACCAGTCTACTTCGACGGCGAGGACTCCTTGGCCCGGTCGGACTGCGCCGGGCCCCGCCGGACCGCGCCCGGCGCGCTCCAGTCCTGCCGCTTGCGGGCGCGCCGCTTGGCGGCCTCGGAGGACTGGAGCTGGTACGGGACGGAGGTGACCATGACGCCCGGGGTGAAGAGCAGGCGGCCCTTGAGGCGCAGGGCGCTCTGGTTGTGGAGCAGGTGCTCGTACCAGTGGCCGACCACGTACTCGGGGATGATCACGGAGACCGCGTCGCGCGGGGACTCCTTGCGCAGGCTCTTGACGTACTCGATGACCGGTCGCGTGATCTCGCGGTAGGGCGAGTCCAGCACCTTCAGCGGTACGGCGATGCCGCGCCGCTCCCACTCCTCGCGCAGCGCCTTGGTCTCGGCCGGGTCGACGTTGACGCTGAGCGCCTCCAGGGTGTCGGAGCGCATGAGCTTGGCGTAGGCGAGGGCCCGGAGGGTGGGGCGGTGGATCTTGGAGATGAGGACGACCGAGTGGACGCGGGAGGGGCGGACCATGTCGTCGGTCTGCCCTTCTTCCGGGTCCTCGGGGGCCGCGATCTCCTCGGCGACGCGGTCGTAGTGCTTGCGGATGGCCGTCATCGTCGCGAAGAAGATGCACATGCCGAGCAGGGCGACCCAGGCGCCGTGGGTGAACTTGGTCGCCAGGACGACCACCAGGACCAGGCCGGTGAAGAAGGCGCCGAAGGCGTTGATCGCGCGGGAGCGGATCATGCGGCGCCGGGCGGCCGGGTCCTTCTCGGTGGCCAGGTGACGGTTCCAGTGACGGACCATGCCGATCTGGCTGAGCGTGAAGGAGACGAAGACACCGACGATGTAGAGCTGGATGAGGCGCGTCGAGTCGGCTCCGTAGATGAAGACCAGGAGCATCGCGGCGCCGGCCAGGAGCACGATGCCGTTGGAGAAGGCCAGGCGGTCGCCGCGGGTGTGGAGCTGGCGGGGCAGGTAGCGGTCCTGGGCGAGGATCGAGCCGAGCAGCGGGAAACCGTTGTACGCGGTGTTCGCGGCGAGGAAGAGGACGAGCGCGGTGGCGGCGGCCAGGACGATGAACAGGAAGCTGCCCTCGCCGAAGACCGCCTCGGCGACCTGCGAGATCACCGGGTGCTGCACATAGTCCGCGCCGAGCGGGACGCCGTCGTGGAAGAGGTCCTTGGCCGGGTTCTCCGACATGCGGACGTCGGTCGCGGCGGCCAGCGCGATGATGCCGCAGAACATGGTGACGGCGAGCAGGCCCATCAGCGCGAGGGTGTTGCCCGCGTTCTTCGACTTGGGCTTGCGGAAGGCCGGGACGCCGTTGGAGATCGCCTCGACGCCGGTGAGGGCGGCGCAGCCGGAGGAGAAGGCGCGCAGCAGCAGGAAGACCAGGGCGAAGCCGGCCAGGCCGCCGTGTTCCGGCTTGATCTCGTAGTCGGCGGTGGGGGCGCGCATGGTGTCGTCCAGGACCAGCCCGCGGAAGGCACCCCAGGCGATCATGATGAAGACGCCCGCGACGAAGACGTACGTCGGGATGGCGAAGAGCGTGCCCGACTCCTTGACGCCGCGCAGGTTCATCAGGGTCAGCAGCAGGATGACGGCGACGGCGCAGAGGACCTTGTGCTCGACCACGAAGGGGATCGCGGAGCCGAGGTTCTCGATGCCGGACGAGATGGAGACGGCGACGGTCAGTACGTAGTCGACCAGCAGGGCGCTCGCGACCGTGAGCCCGGCCTTCGGGCCGAGGTTGGTGTTCGCCACCTCGTAGTCGCCGCCGCCGCTCGGGTAGGCGTGCACGTTCTGCCGGTAGGAGGCGACCACGGTGAACATCAGCACGACGACCGCGACCGCGATCCAGGGGCTGAAGTGGTACGCCGACACGCCCGCGATGGACAGGACCAGCAGGACCTCGCCGGGCGCGTAGGCCACGGAGGACAGCGGGTCGGAGGCGAAGACGGGGAGGGCGATGCGCTTCGGCAGGAGCGTTTCGCCCAGCCGGTCACTGCGCAGTGCGCGCCCGATGAGAATCCGCTTGGGCACGTCGGTCAGTTTGGACACAACAGAGGATCGTAAGCGTTCGAACGGGCGCGCGCCCACCCGCCACCCCCGATCGGCTCGCCGTCTGCTCTACGGGTGAACTCGGGGCCCGCACGGCTGCGGATTCCGTAGGGCGCGCGGTCGGCGTGCCTGAATGACTGCCTATATGACGAACGGTCCCTGATCGGCGTCCGCTCCCCGGCCGTTGCACCGCCCCCTGGAGGTCCCATGCACCTGAGCGCAGAGCTGATCGGCGGCGCCGTCACCCTGGTCGGCCTCGGAATCCTCACTCTCGCGAGCATCCGCAGCATCGGCCGGCGCGGGTCCTCGGCCGGCGGCCGAGCCGGCGGCTGACCCGGCGGGTGACCGGTGGCCGCCCCGGCGGGTGACCAGTGGCTGACCCGGTGGGAGAGCCCCGGTCGCGCCCCGGGGGACCCCGGGGTTGAGACGGCCCCTGCGAGCGCGGGAGGCTTGCCGCTACGTTGGGGGCGGACGACGGGGAACCCGGCTCACGCCCGGAATCAGGTCTTCCCGGGGCCCCGAGCGGCGTCGGGGTCGGCGGTCACCGGCATGATGTTCCCCTGCGGCCCCGCACACCGGCCGCGACGTGTCGCCAGGCGAGCCGAAAGAGAGACATGAGCAGGACATCCACTAAGGCCGGCGGGCCCGCAGAGAGCGGGGTGTGAGGCGATGCACATCGTGATCATGGGCTGCGGTCGCGTGGGCTCCGCCCTCGCGCAGACCCTGGAGCAGCAGGGGCACACGGTCGCCGTGATCGACCAGGACCCCACCGCCTTCCGCCGCCTCGGTTCCACGTTCGGCGGCCGCCGGGTGACCGGCATCGGCTTCGACCAGGACACCCTGCGCGAGGCGGGCATCGAGGAGGCGGGCGCCTTCGCCGCCGTCTCCAGCGGTGACAACTCCAACATCATCGCCGCCCGGGTGGCCCGCGAGATGTTCGCCGTGGAGAACGTCGCCGCCCGCATCTACGACCCGCGCCGCGCCGAGGTCTACCAGCGTCTGGGCATCCCCACGGTCGCCACCGTCCGCTGGACGGCCGACCAGATGCTGCGCCGGCTGCTCCCCTCGGGCGCCGAACCGCTGTGGCGCGACCCCACCGGCGGGGTCCAGCTCGCCGAGGTGCACACCTCGGCGTCCTGGGTCGGCCACAAGATCAGCCGGCTCCAGGAGGAGACCGGGGTGCGCGTGGCGTTCGTCACCCGGCTCGGGGAGGCGATCCTGCCGACCTCGCAGACCGTGTTGCAGGAGGGTGACCTGGTGCACGTGATGATGCGCACCGACGAGGTCGACAAGGTCGAGGCGGCGTTCGCCCAGGGTCCCGAAGAGGAGGGCGGTCACTGATGAGGGTCGCCATTGCCGGAGCCGGTGCGGTCGGCCGTTCGATCGCGGGTGAGCTGCTGGAGAACGGGCACGAGGTCCTGCTCATCGACAAGGCGCCGACCGCGATCTCGGTCGAGCGGGTGCCGATGGCGGAGTGGCTGCTCGCGGACGCGTGCGAGATCACGTCCCTGGACGAGGCGGCGCTCCAGCGCTGCAACGTCGTCATCGCCGCGACGGGCGACGACAAGGTCAACCTGGTCGTCTCCCTGCTGGCCAAGACGGAGTACGGCGTTCCGCGCGTCGTCGCCCGGGTGAACAACCCGAAGAACGAGTGGCTGTTCAACGAGTCCTGGGGCGTGGACGTCGCCGTCTCCACGCCGCGGCTGATGTCGGCCCTGGTCGAGGAGGCGGTGAGCGTCGGCGACCTGGTCCGGCTGCTGCGCTTCAGCCACGGCGACGCCAACCTGGTGGAGCTGACCCTGCCGGAGGAGTCGGCGCTGGCCGGCACGCAGGTCGGCGACGTGGAGTGGCCCGAGGACACCTCGCTGGTCACGATCATCCGCGGCACCCGGGTGCTGACGCCGTCCGGGGAGGACTCCCTGGAGGCCGGCGACGAGCTGCTGTTCGTGGCGGCTCAGGCCCGCGAGGAGCAGCTGGAGGACCTGCTGTCGGCGCGGAAGGGCAGCACTGCGCGCTGACCCGCCCACGGCCCGCGTACGACGGTGGGGTGCCCGGAGATCTCCGGGCACCCCACCGTCGTACGCGGGACCGACACCCTGTCCGGGGCCGACGCCGTACGCGGGACCGACACCGTGTCCGGACCCGACGCCGTACGCGTCGTCCCGCCGGTGCGTCAGCCCTTGCGGTGTCTGCCGCCGGGCGCGGGGTCGAGGGCGTCTTCGCCCCGGGCCTCGCGCTCGGCCTTCGCGCGCTCCTCGCGCTCCTTCTCGGCCTGCTCCGCCGCCTCCATCTCCGCGAAGACGTCGATGGGGGCCGGAGCCTTGGCCAGGAAGACCCAGGTGAGCCAGACGGCGAGCAGGAAGGGCGGGATCTTCAGGGCGACCAGGACCCAGCCGAGCTGCTCGGTGTCGGCCCACCAGTACAGCGGGAAGAGGATCGCGGACTTGGCGAGCAGGATGAAGCCCCAGGCGTAGCTCGCCTTGGTGTACGCCTTCTTGCGGCCCGGGTTGCGGGTGCGCCAGGAGAGGTTCTCCTTGAAGACCGGGCCGAGGATCAGACCGATCAGGGGCACGCCGGCCAGCGAGGTGACGATGTAGGCCAGGGCCAGGCCCAGGGTGTAGAGCATGCCCGGCAGGTAGAAGTTCTTGGCGTTGTCGGTCATCATCGCGAAGACCACGCCGAAGGCGACGCCGAAGACACCGCTGAACGCGTGCTTGACGGTGTCCTTCATCGCCAGCCGGACCACGACCAGCACCAGCGACACGGCCAGCGCCGCGATCGCCGACATGTGCAGGTCGTTGTTGAGCGTGAAGATGGTGACGAAGAGCAGGCCCGGCAGCACCGTCTCGACCATGCCCCGCACGCCGCCGAACGCCTCGAACAGCGCGGCCTCGGTGACCGCCCGTGCGTCGTCGGCTTCCGTGTCCTGGGTGTCTTCCGTCGGCTTGTCGAGCGACGTCACCGGCTACTCCCGTCCGAGGGGTCTCAGTTCGTATTTCGGGTTGAAGAGCACCCGGCGGCCCCGGCTCATGGAGATCCGGCCCGATGCGATGAGCTTGCGCCCCGGCTCTATGCCCACGATGGAGCGTCTGCCCAGCCACACCACGTCCAGCGCGGCGGAGCCGTCGAACAGCTCGGCCTCCAGGGCCGGGACGCCCGCGCGCGGTCGCAGGGTGACCGTGCGCAAGGTACCAGTTACCGAGACGATCTGACGGTCCTGGCAGTCCCCGATGCGGGTGCAGCCGGCGGTGTCGGCGTCCTCGCGCAGTTCCTCGGACTCCAGGTCCTCCTGCGACGAGGAGAGCCGGTCGAACATGCGCCGGAACCGGCCCACCGGCTTGTCGGAACGCGGAGCAGCACTCATATCAGAAGCGTACCGGGAGGGGCCGACAGCCATGCACCCCTCTCGGGCCGGTATCGCGAGGCTCACTTCGCGGGCGCCCGCCGCTCACTTCTCGAAGCGGTACCCCATGCCCGGCTCGGTGATGAAGTGGCGCGGATGCGCCGGGTCCGTCTCCAGCTTGCGGCGCAGCTGCGCCATGTAGACCCGCAGGTAGTTCGTCTCCGTCCCGTACGACGGCCCCCACACCTCCTGGAGGAGCTGCTTCTGGCTGACCAGGCGCCCGGTGTTGCGCACCAGCACCTCCAGCAGGTGCCACTCGGTGGGCGTCAGCCGTACGTCCTTGCCGCCCCGGTTCACCTTCTTCGCGGCCAGGTCCACGGTGAACTCCGCGGTGTCCACGATCACGTCGTCCTCGCCGCCCGGCACGGGCTCGGCCCGGCGGACGGCGGCGCGCAGCCGGGCCAGCAGCTCGTCCATGCCGAAGGGCTTGGTGACGTAGTCGTCGGCGCCCGCGTCGAGGGCCTCGACCTTCTCGTCGGAGGAGTGCCGGGCGGACAGCACCAGGATCGGCACCCGGGTCCAGCCGCGCAGGCCCCGGATCACCTCGACGCCGTCCATGTCGGGCAGGCCCAGGTCGAGCACCACCACGTCGGGGTGGCGGGCGGCGGCGAGCTGGAGGGCGGTGGCACCGTCGTGGGCGGCGTCGACCTCGTAGTGGCGCGCCTTGAGGTTGATCACGAGCGCACGCACGATCTGGGGTTCGTCGTCGATCACGAGCACCCGGGTCATCGGGCGGCCTGCCTTTCTGCTGTCGTGACGGGGGAAGCGCCGGCGTGTGTTCCGGCCGCGCGGAGGGTGAGCACCATGGTGAGGCCGCCGCCGGGGGTGTCCTCGGCGTTCAGGGTGCCGGCCATCGCCTCGGCGAAGCCGCGGGCCACGGCCAGTCCGAGGCCCACCCCCGCTCCGCGCGGGGCGTCGCCGTGGCGCTGGAAGGGTTCGAAGATGCGTTCCTTGGCGTCGTCCGGCACTCCGGGCCCCCGGTCGACGACCCGCACCTCGACGCGGTCCGCGAGGGCGCTGGCGGCGACCAGGACGGTCCGGCCGGCCGGGCTGTACTTGACCGCGTTCTCGATCAGGTTGGCCATGGCCCGCTCCAGCAGCCCGGCGTCGACGGCGACCATGGGCAGCGTCTCGGGGACGTCCAGCTCGACGCTGCCCTCGGGCACTCCGCCGAGCGCCATCGGCACCACCTCGTCGACGTCGATCTCGCGGATCAGCGGCGTGACCGTGCCGGTCTGCAGGCGGGACATGTCGAGCAGGTTGCCCACCAGGTGGTCGAGCCGGTCGGCGCCCTCCTCGATGCCCTCCAGCAGCTCCGCCTGGTCCTCCTCCGACCAGGCCACGTCGTCGCTGCGCAGGCTGGTGACCGCGGCCTTGATCCCGGCGAGCGGCGTCCGCAGGTCGTGGCTCACGGCGGCCAGCAGCGCGGTGCGGATGCGGTTGCCCTCGGCCAGCGTCCTGGCCCGGTCGGCCTCCTCGCGCAGGCGGCGCCGGTCCAGGACGACGGCGGCCTGGGCGGCGAAGGCGGCCAGCACCCGTCGGTCCTCGGCGGGCAGCACCCGGCCGGTCAGCGCGAGGGCCATGTGGTCGCCGACCGGCATGTCCACGTCCGCGTCCTCCGGGCGCTCGACCGGCGGTCCGGTCCCGGCGCGTCCGGCGCAGGTCCAGGGGGCCACGTCGCCCTCCCGTTCCAGCAGCGCCGCCGACTCCATGCCGAAGGTCTCGCGGACCCGTTCCAGCAGGGTCTCCAGGCTGGTCTCGCCGCGCAGCACGTCGCCGGCGAGGAAGGAGAGGATCTCCGACTCGGCGCGCAGCCGGGCGGCCTGGTGGGTGCGGCGGGCGGCGACGTCGACGACGGAGGCCACGGAGAGCGCGACGCCCACGAATATGGCGAGCGCGAGTATGTTCCGGGGGTCGGCAATGGTGATCCGGTTGACCGGGGGCGTGAAGAACCAGTTCAGCAGGAGCGAACCGACCGCGGCCGAGGCGAGCGCCGGGTAGAGGCCGCCGAGCAGCGCGGCGGCCACGGTCAGCGCCAGATAGAACAGGACGTCGTTGGCGAGGCCCAGGTGGACCGTGTTCAGCAGCAGGGTGAGGACCACCGGGCCGCCGAGGCCGGTGAGCCAGCCCCAGGCGATCCGGGAACGGCCGAGCCGCGCGCCGGTGGCCACGGGCAGCCCCCGGCCCTTGGCGACCTCCTCGTGCGTGACGATGTGGACGTCCAGGTCGGGCCCGGACTCGCGGGCCACGGTGGCGCCGACGCCGGGTCCGAAGACGTACTGCCAGGTCTTGCGGCGCGAGGAGCCGAGGACGATCTGCGTGGCGTTGCTGCCGCGCGCGAAGTCGAGCAGCGCGGCCGGTATGTCGTCGCCGAGCACGTGGTGGAAGGTGCCGCCGAGATCCTCCACCAGGGTGCGCTGCACCGCCAGTTCCTTCGGGGAGGCGGAGGTCAGCCCGTCGCTGCGGGCTATGTAGACGGCCAGCACCTCGCCCCCGGCGCCCTTCTCGGCGAGGCGCGCGGCCCGGCGTATCAGGGTGCGCCCCTCGGGGCCGCCGGTCAGGCCGACGACGATGCGCTCGCGCGAGCCCCAGATCCTGGATACGCGGTGTTCGCTGCGGTACTGCTGGAGGTACTCGTCGACCCGGTCCGCCACCCACAGGAGGGCCAGCTCGCGCAGGGCGGTGAGGTTGCCGGGCCGGAAGTAGTTGGACAGGGCCGCGTCGACCTTGTCCGGCTGGTAGATGTTGCCGTGGGCCATGCGCCGGCGCAGCGCCTGCGGCGACATGTCGACCAGCTCTATCTGGTCCGCGCGGCGCACCACCTCGTCCGGCACGGTCTCCTGCTGCCGTACGCCCGTGATCGACTCGACGACGTCGCCGAGGGATTCCAGGTGCTGGATGTTGACGGTGGAGATCACGTCGATCCCGGCGGCCAGCAGCTCCTCGACGTCCTGCCAGCGCTTGGCGTTGCGCGAGCCCGGGACGTTGGTGTGCGCCAGTTCGTCCACCAGGGCCACCCGGGGCGCGCGGGCGAGCACGGCGTCCAGGTCCAGCTCGGTGAAGAGGGCGCCGCGGTGCTCCAGCTCGCGGCGCGGCACCTGTTCCAGGCCGTGCAGCAGCGTCTCGGTGCGGGACCGGCCGTGGTGCTCGACGAAGGCGACGACGCAGTCCGTGCCGCGCTCGCTGCGGCGGTGGGCCTCGGACAGCATGGCGTAGGTCTTGCCGACACCCGGCGCCGCGCCGAGGTAGATCCGAAGCTTGCCGCGTCCCATGGCCTCATTGTCTTCCGGTCAGCGCCGAGTGCGCAGCGTCGACCCTACGGCCAGCAATCCCGACAAAAGGGGGCAGGGTACGGAAGGGCCGTCGTCTTTGACGGAACTCTGACGCAGGTGTCCGACGGGACCGCGACCCGCCGGGTGCCGCCCCGGCGCCTGCGGCGTCACTGCTCGACGATCGTCCCGTCCCGCAGTTCCAGCACGCGGTCGGCGAGGTCCAGGAGGGCGGCGTCGTGGGTGGCGACCAGGGCGGTCACCCGTTCGCTGCGTACGACGGCCCTCAGCAGCTCCATCACGGCGTGCCCGGTCTCCGCGTCCAGTTGGCCGGTGGGCTCGTCGGCGATCAGCAGCGCCGGTTCGTTGGCGAGGGCCCGCGCGATGGCGACCCGCTGCTGCTGCCCGCCGGACAGCTCGCCGGGCCGCTGGGCGGCGTGGTCGGCCAGACCGACGAGGGACAGGAGCAGACCGACGCGTTCCTCCCGCCGGCGCGGCGGGGTCCGGCGCAGCCGCAGCGGAACGCCGACGTTCTCGGCGGCCGTGAGGATCGGGATGAGCCCGAAGGACTGGAAGACGAAGCCGACGCGGTCGCGGCGCAGGGCGAGCAGCCCGTCCTCGTCGAGTGCCGCGAGGTCGCGGCCGTCGACCTCGACCCGTCCGGTCCAGGCCGCGTCGAGCCCGCCGACGATGTTGAGCAGCGTGGTCTTCCCGGAGCCCGACCGCCCCTTGAGGGCGACCAGCTCACCGCGCGGCACTTCGAAGGAGACGCCGCGCAGGGCGTGCACGGCGGCGGCGCCGCGGCCGTACGACTTCCGCACCTCCTGGACGCGCACCATCGTCTCGGTGACCACCTGGCCCATGTGCCCTCCCCCGCCGGAACCGGGCGCCAGTATCGCCAGGGGGCGCCGGAAGGTTCAACGGTCGGGCGCCCCTCGTCCGCGGGGACCGTCGCGGGGCGGGCGTGCCCCGGCACGACGAAGGGCCGCGTCCCGTGCGGGAGCGGCCCTTGCGTACCGGTGACCCGGCTACCGGACCTCGGTGATCTCCGGGCCACGCTGGAGCTGGCCCATGCCGCCGGAGAAGCGGGAGCCCTCCTCCTGCTGGACGCCCTCGGGGACCATCTGCGCGTCGTTGGGGAGCTTGAGGACGATCGGGTCGCGCGGGGCCATCGGGCCCTCGCCGCGGACCACGACCGTGTCCCGGAAGATCTGCTCCAGCAGCCCGGCGGCCTGCGGCTGCACCGCGCCCTGGCCGGAGATCACTCCGCGCAGGAACCAGCGGGGACCGTCCACGCCGACGAACCGCACGACCTGGTAGCCGCTGGTGCCGTCCGGCAGCTGCACCGGCACCTGCGCCCGCAGCTCCCAGCCCAGCGGGCCCTCGACCTCGTCGATGATGCCACCCTGCTGGGTGATGCCGGAGCCGATCTCCTCGCGGACCTCGCCCCAGATGCCCTCGCGCTTGGGCGCGGCGAAGGCCTGCAGCTGGATGGCGCTGTCGCGGAGCACGACGGTCGCGGCGACGATCGCGTCACCCGCGACCTCCACCCGCAGCTCCATGCCCTCCACTCCGGGTACGAACAGACCGCCCAGGTCCACCCGGCCCTCGGCGGGGTCGCGGACCTCGGAACTGTCCCAGGGCCCGTCGGGCCGCGGTTCGGGCTCGAGCCGCACGCGCTCGCGCTCTCCGTCCGCCTCGGTGTCGACGCTGTCGACGACCTGCTCGGCCTCGCCGGCCGCGCCCTCGGCGGCATCCCTCTTCTTGCGACGTCCGAACACGTCACTGTCCTTCCCGGTCGGATACGACCGAAGCGTATCGATTCCCACCCGTCGGGCCGCCCTCGGCGGCCTGACCGCTTGTGCCGCTTGCACGGTCCGTCCCGGCGTGGCCGCCGGTGGATCCGAAGCCCCCCTCGGCCCGCGCCGAGTCGGGAAGCTCCGCGACCTCACGGAAGCGGACCCTCTCGACCTGCTGGACGACCAGTTGGGCAATCCGGTCGAAGCGCTCGAACCGCACGCTCTCGCGCGGATCGAGATTCACCACGATCACCTTGATCTCCCCACGGTACCCGGCATCAATCGTCCCCGGGGCATTCACGAGGGCGACACCGCAGCGGGCCGCGAGCCCGGATCGTGGGTGCACGAAGGCCGCGTACCCCTCCGGGAGCGCCACAGACACGCCCGTGGGCAGTACCGCGCGTTCACCGGGCGCGAGTACGCAGTCGACGGTGGTGCGCAGATCCGCCCCCGCGTCACCGGGCCGCGCGTACTCCGGAAGCGGTACGTCGGGGTCGACGCGGCGGATCAGGACGTCGAGGTCCGGGCGGGGCCCGGGGTGTGCGGGGCCTGCGGTGCTCACGGGTTCACCTCGAAGGCGCGGGCGCGGCGGACCTGGTCGGGGTCGTCCATGGCGGCGCGGATCTCCTCCTCGCGGCCGTGGCTCACGAAGTGATCGACCTTGACCTCGATGAAGAGGGCGTCGGCGCGCACGGCCACGGGCCCGTCCGGGCCGCCGATCCGGCCGGTGGCGGTGGAGTAGATCTTCCGGCCGGCCACCGCGGTGACCTCGGCCTCCAGATACAGCGTGGTGCCGACCGGCACCGGCCGCCGGAAGTCGGTCTCCAGCCGTCCGGTCACCGCGATCGTGCGCAGCAGCCAGTTGAGCGAGCCGAGGGTCTCGTCCAGCGCGGTCGCCAGCACACCTCCGTGGGCGAGGCCGGGGGCGCCCTGGTGGGCGGCCTGGACGGTGAACTCGGCGGTGATCGACACGCCTTCGCCGGCCCGCGCCTCGAGGTGCAGTCCGTGGGGCTGGTCGCCCCCGCAGCCGAAGCACTGTCCGTAGTGGGCGCCGAGCAGCTCGCCGGGTGCGGGCGCTTCGGGGTGCCGGACGGGCTTCGCGGCGTCGGCGGGGGGCTCAAGACCTGGGGAAGTACCACTCACAGGCGCAGACCTTACCCGCGCGTCGGCCGATCGCCGATACCGTGCCAAGCTTGGTGCATGCAGCTCTCGACCGCCTCGTACGAAGAACGCCTCACCGCGCCCCGCTCCTGGTGGGTGGGGTCCTTCCTGGTGGGGCTCTCCTTCGCCCTGATCCTGCTGCCCTTCGGCACGCTGCCGATGCTGGGCGGCCTCGCCGGCGGTACGGCGGTGGCGGCGGTGGCGGCCAGTTCGTACGGCGCGGTCCGCATCCGCGTGGTGGGGGACTCGCTGATCGCGGGCGAGGCGAAGGTGCCGCTGTCCGCCCTGGGCGAGGCGGAGATCCTCGACCCGGAGGAGGCTCGCGCCTGGCGGACCCACAAGGCGGACACCCGCGCCTTCCTGCTGCTGCGGGCCTACATCCCGAGGGCCGTGCGCGTCCTGGTCACGGACCCGCAGGACCCGACTCCGTACCTGTACCTGTCGACCCGCGAGCCGGAGCAGCTGGTCGAGGCCCTGAAGGCGGCGAAGGCGGCGGCGTGACGCCGCCGCGGTGACGACGGTGCCCGCGCGGCCGCGCGGGCCGGAGGCCGGTGTCAGTGAGAGCCGTCCCCGCCCAGGTCGGGGCGGTGGCCGGGCCGCCCGGGCCCGAGTTCCTTCGTGAGGGCGCCCATGTCCAGCGCGTCCCGCGGCCCCTCCAGGGGCGGCAGGTCGTCGAGGGCGCTCCACGGCACCTGTCTCTTGCGCAGGTCCGCCCGGATCCGGTCGGCGAGCTTCCTGGTGTCGCGGCGGTTCATGACCGCGCCCACCGCCGCACCGACCATGAACGGCATGAGGTTGGGCAGGTTGCGCACCATCCGCTTCATGATCTGCTGGCGCAGCTGGCGCTTCATGTGGCTGTTCATCGCCGAGCCGAGGGTCGACGGCTTGGAGACGTCCACACCGCGCTCGTCCGACCAGGAGTTCAGGTAGGCGGTGCTGCGCTGGCCGAGACCGCCGGGCGGGCGCAGCCCGTACACCTCGTGCAGTTCGGCGATCAGCTTCAGCTCGATCGCGGCCACACCGGTGACCTCGGCGGCCAGTTCGGTGGGCATCGCGGGCGGGACGGGCATCATCGCCGCGGCGCCGATGCCCGCGCCGACGGTCGCCGTGCCCTTGGCCGCGCCGGCGACCAGCCGGTCGGCCAGCTCCTCCGGGCCGAGGCCGGGGAACTGTCTGCGCAGGGTCGCCAGGTCCCGGACGGGCACCCGTGGTGCCAGTTCGATGATCCGGTCGGCGAGATGCGCCAGGGCGGCCCTGGCGCGCTGTCCGCCGTTGCGAACGCCCTGTCCGGCCTTGTGCCGGAACGCCGCTGCCCTGCGCCGGGCAGCGGGTGCCGGCGTCTGCGCGGTCGCCGGGAGGCCGTCCCGGTCGGCCACTGATTCGAGCGGGGCCGTCCCCGTGTCGGTCGGGCCCCGCTCGTCGTCACGCGCGCTGTAGGAACCGTCGAGCGGTCCTTGGTCCGCTTCCCGCCTGTGGAAGCGGCGCTTCCAGGGAGGGGTCGAGCCAGTCACGGCCGACCCCGCCTCAGTCGCAGTCGCGGCAGATCGGCTGGCCGTTCTTCTCCCGGGCCAGCTGGCTGCGGTGGTGCACCAGGAAGCAGCTCATGCAGGTGAACTCGTCCTGCTGCTTCGGCAGCACACGGACGGCCAGTTCCTCGTTCGAGAGGTCGGCGCCGGGGAGTTCGAGGCCCTCTGCGGCCTCGAACTCGTCGACGTCGACGGCCGAGGCGGACTTGTCGTTCCGCCTGGCCTTCAGCTCTTCGAGGCTGTCCGAGTCGACGTCGTCGTCGGTCTTGCGTGGAGTGTCGTAATCGGTTGCCATGGTCGCTCTCCCCCTCTGGGTGTCTGCGGTGTCTCCAGCGCACGTAACGCGTGAGAGGCCGGACTTGTGCCCGACCTGAGGCGGAGATTTTGCCTCACATCAAGGTCTGTTACTCAATCGACACCCAACCGGACTCCTCATGAGTGATCGGCTTGGATGGCGATGGGGACCGTACACGGTCCGAATGTCGCACTTCAAAGGCGCCCCACCGTGTACTTCCCGTGATCAGAGGCCCTGAAAACCAGGACTTTCCCGGCCTTCCGACAGGGTGCATGATCACGGAGAGTAGAGGGCGGGAAAGTCCGCGCTGTGATCGATCACACAGGCAACTCCCGGGCCCTCGGCCTGGAAATTCCGCTCAAAGCGAACATCCTCGGGTATCGGTGAGATGTCGGGGTCATGATCTCAGACGGGCAGGGTGACTCGCATCACGAGCCCTCCGCCCTCGCGCGGCTGTGCGTAGATGTGACCGCCGTGGGCCCTGGCCACCGACCGGGCGATGGACAGGCCGAGGCCGACCCCCTTGTCGCTGCCGGTGCGCTCGGTGCGCAGCCGGCGGAACGGCTCGAAGAGGTTGTCGATCTCGTACGCCGGCACCACGGGGCCGGTGTTGGTGACCACCAGGACCGCCTGGCCGTTCTCCACCGAGGTGGTGACCTCCACCCAGCCCTGCTCCGCCACGTTGTAGCGCACGGCGTTCTGGACGAGGTTGAGGGCGATCCGCTCCAGCAGGACGCCGTTGCCCTGGACCACCGCGGGTTCCCGGGTGCCGCGGATCGCCACGCCCTTGGTGTCCGCCTCGGCGTGCACCTGGTCGATGGCCTGGCCGGCCACCTCGGCGAGGTCCACCGGTTTGCGTTCGACGATCTGGTTGTCGCTGCGGGCGAGCAGCAGCAGGCCCTCGACCAGTTGCTCGCTGCGTTCGTTGGTGGCCAGCAGCGTCTTGCCGAGCTGCTGCAGCTCCACGGGGGCGTGGGGATCGGACAGGTGGACTTCCAGCAGGGTCCGGTTGATCGCCAAGGGGGTGCGCAGTTCGTGGGAGGCGTTGCCGACGAAGCGCTGCTGGGCGGTGAAGGCCCGCTGCAGCCGCTCCAGCATGTCGTCGAAGGTGTCCGCCAGCTCCTTCAGCTCGTCGTCCGGGCCGTCCAGCTCGATCCGGCGGGACAGGTCGGAGCCCGCCACCGCGCGGGCGGTACGGGTGATCCGGCCCAGCGGCGACAGGACGCGTCCGGCCATCGCGTAACCGAAGGCGAAGGCGATCACGGCGAGCCCCAGCAGGGCCAGCAGCGACCGGCTCAGCAGCCGGTCCAGGGCGACCTGGCGCTGGTGGTCGATGCAGTCGCTGATCGCGGCGTTGAACTGCGACAGCGACAGGTTGCCGTTGGTGACTCCGGGGCAGTCGGTGCTCGCGACCTGGAGGTCCTCGAAGTCGACGATCTTGTAGAGCGGCTGGTTGCCGGTGCGCACCGCCTGGGCGGCCAGCAGGTAGATGATCGACAGCAGCAGGATGCCGGCGATCAGGAACATGCCGCCGTAGAGCAGCGTGAGCCTTATCCGGATGGTGGGCCGCAGCCACGGCAGCGGGGAGGCCGAGCGCGGGTCCCAGGTGGGCTTCGGGGGCACCCCGGGGGGCGCGGGTGTCGTGGCCACGGTCGATCAGATCCGGTAGCCGGAGCCGGGCACGGTGACGATGACGGGCGGCTCGCCCAGCTTGCGGCGCAGGGTCATGACGGTCACGCGGACGACGTTGGTGAACGGGTCGGTGTTCTCGTCCCAGGCCTTCTCCAGGAGCTGCTCGGCCGAGACGACGGCGCCCTCGCTGCGCATCAGCACCTCCAGCACGGCGAACTCCTTCGGCGCGAGCTGCACCTCCTTGCCGTCCCGGAACACCTCGCGGCGGTTGGGATCGAGCTTGATCCCGGCACGCTCCAGGACGGGCGGCAGCGGCACGCTGGTGCGCCGGCCCAGGGCGCGCACGCGGGCGATCAGCTCGCTGAACGCGAAGGGCTTGGGCAGGTAGTCGTCGGCGCCGATCTCCAGGCCCTCGACCCGGTCGCTGACGTCGCCGGAGGCCGTGAGCATCAGCACGCGGGTGGGCATGCCCAGCTCGACGATCTTGCGGCACACGTCGTCGCCGTGCACGAGCGGGAGGTCGCGGTCGAGGACGACCACGTCGTAGTCGTTGACGCCGATGCGCTCCAGGGCGGCCGCACCGTCGTACACGACGTCGACGGCCATGGCCTCCCGGCGCAGTCCGGTGGCCACCGCATCGGCGAGCAGCTGCTCGTCCTCGACGACGAGTACGCGCACGTCGCTGTCCTTCCTGTGTCCACCCGCGTAGCGCTGTGGGCGCGCACGAGGGCAGGGGGCTGGTGGGTGTGTTGCCTCCATCCTGCCCTTTTCGGCCATAAGTCGGCTGTAAGGCGGGTGAGGGGCCGGGAGAAACACCGGCGCCGGAGCGGGAATGCGAGATTTTCTCGCGCGGTTGAGGTTTCCGCGGAAGGGAGCGGGGGGAGGACGGCTTTACACCCCGCGATCACGCTCTGCCTGTACCGCGTCACCGCGCGGTATGCCGCGGTCCGCTTCCGCAGAGCGGGCGTGGGTGTCCGGCACCGTCGCCGCCCGGCAGGGCAGCGCTGGGCACTCCACCGGAGACGTGATCGTCCCTTTCGATCGGCACACCCCCGTGCCACCGACCCACGACCCAGGACGAGGGGGCGCAGCATGGACGCTTTCACCGCAGGACTTCTGCAGCGCATAAAGACGACCGAGTCCGACCTGTCCCGGGCCCGCGACGAGGGGGACGAGTTCCTCGTCGAGGTGGAGCTGGGAGAGCTCGACGACCTGCGCCGTCTCGCCGCCGAGCACGGCGTGGAGGTCGGCACGACCAGCGTCTGACCAGCCCGTGGACGACGGGGCCCCGGAGCCGCGGTGGCCCGACCGGCCGGGAGGCGTGCGCAGTCCCGGCACGCGTGCCGGGACTGCGCACGGAACAGACGGACTCCGGAACAGCTCCACCGGGACCGGGTGCTCCGGACAGCCGCGACCTGGCGTGCCCAGGTGCAGGCACCCTCGCGACACCACACCGTGCCGGGCGCCGCGGCGGCAGGCGCCGTAACCGCGCCGCGCGGCCCGGGTGAGCCCGGCAGGCGCGTGCCGGGGCCGGCCCGGCACGGGCCGGGCGGCTCGGGCCG
>MUMD01000139.1 GCA_002155895.1 Streptomyces rochei | reverse complement strand
GTTTCCGACTCTATCAGATCTTTCCGATCCGATTTCCTCGGTGCTTTCCAGGTTCCCGCTTTCGCGTTTCCCTTTCCGGCGGTTCCGACTCTATCAGATCCTTGCGGGCTCTGATTCCCCGTCAGAGGGGGTTGTCTTCCCGGCTGTTGGGCCGTTCCGACGGAGTGAGACTTTAGCGGATTCCCGGCCTCCGAGCTAATCGGGGGTCGCGTCCTCTCGAACGTGGATTCCTCATTCCGTGAATACACAAACCGAACGACACGACGACGTCGACAACGCGACAGTCCGTCGAGTGGTGGTTGGTACTTGCGGAATCGCTGTCCGGGGACCGACCGGAGTCGGCGCTCACGTCGGACAACTCGGAGAACACTACGAGTGCGGGCGGGGTGTGTCAAATGCCGGGCGGGACGGTCGGCGGGGGCGTAGGGTCGGGGACGTGATGACGCGTACGTGTACTCAGCTCTGGTGGGCCGCCTGACGGCGGCCGTACACACGTATGCACTCGACGGCCGCCGCTACGGCGGCCGTTCTCGTATCTCCCTCCGGGAGGGGGCGGCCGGCCGGTGGCGGTGGTCCTGACCAGGAGGTGGAGAGATGACTCGGGTCTTCAGTGGGGTCAAGCCGACCGGGCACCTGACGCTGGGGAACTATCTGGGCGCCATGCGGCAGTGGGTCGCGGTGGACCAGCACCGGTCGGACGCGTTGTTCTGCGTGGTCGACCTGCACGCGCTGACCGTGGACCACGATCCGGCGCGGGTGCGCAGGCTGAGCCGGCAGGCGGCGTCGCTGCTGCTGGCGGCGGGGCTGGATCCCGGGCTGTGCACGGTGTTCGTGCAGAGTCATGTGGACGAGCACGCGCGGCTGTCGTACCTGCTGGAGTGCGTCGCCACCGACGGTGAGATGCGGCGGATGATCCAGTACAAGGAGAAGGCGGCGCGGGAGCGGGTGCGGGGCGGGAGCGTGCGGCTGTCACTGCTGACGTATCCCGTGCTGATGGCGGCGGACATCCTGGCGTACGGGGCGGACGAGGTGCCGGTCGGCGACGACCAGGCGCAGCACGTGGAGCTGGCGCGGGATCTCGCGGTGCGGTTCAACCAGCGGTACGGGCACACGTTCGTGGTGCCGCGGGCGACCCTGCCGGGGGTGGCGGCCCGGGTCATGAACCTTCAGGAGCCGGCGTCGAAAATGGGGAAAAGCGACGACGTCGGACCGGGGATCGTCTATCTGTTGGACGAGCCGGACGTGGTGCGGAAGAAGGTCATGCGGGCCGTGACCGACAGCGGCCGGGAGGTCGTGTACGACAGGGAGGCGCGGCCGGGGCTCGCGAACCTGCTGGAGATCCTCGCCGCCTGCGCGGGCGGGGAGCCTGCGGAGCTGGCGGGTGACTACGACTCGTACGGCGCGTTGAAGAAGGACACCGCGGAGGCCGTCGTGGAGGTGCTGCGTCCCTTGCGGGAGCGGCACAAGGAGCTGTGCGCCGATCCCGGGTACGTGGAGGGTGTGCTGCGGGAGGGGGCGCGGAAGGCCCGGGCGATGGCCAGGCCGACCGTGGACGCCGCCTACCGGGCCATCGGGTTGCTGCCTCCGGTGGCGGAGACGGCGGACCGGTAGGCGCGGGGACGGGCCGCTCTCAGTCCTTGGTGCCGGAGGCCAGTTCGCGGCTGCGGTCGCGGGCGGCCTCCAGTGCGGCGATGAGGGCGGCGCGGACGCCGTGGTTCTCCAGCTCGCGGATGGCGTTGATGGTGGTGCCGGCGGGGGACGTGACGTTCTCGCGGAGCTTGACCGGGTGCTCACCGCTGTCGCGGAGCATCTTCGCGGCGCCGATCGCGGACTGGACGATCAGGTCATGGGCCTTGTCGCGGGGCAGGCCGAGGAGGATGCCGGCGTCGGTCATGGCCTCGACCAGGTAGAAGAAGTACGCCGGGCCGGAGCCGGAGAGGGCGGTGCAGGCGTCCTGCTGGGACTCGGGGACGCGCAGGGTCTTGCCGACGGCGCCGAAGATCTCCTCGGTGTGGGCGAGGTGCTCGGCGGTGGCGTGGGTGCCGGCGGAGATGACCGACATGGCCTCGTCGACCAGGGCCGGGGTGTTCGTCATGACGCGGACCACGGGGGTGCCGCGGGCGAGGCGTTCCTCGAAGAAGGCGGTGGGGATGCCCGCGGCGCCGCTGATGACCAGGCGGTCGGCGGGGACGTGCGGGGCGAGTTCGTCGAGGAGGGTGCCCATGTCCTGCGGCTTGACCGTGAGGATCAGGGTGTCGGCGGTCTTGGCCGCCTCGGCGTTGGTGACGGGGACGACTCCGTGGCGGGCGCGGAGTTCGTCGGCCCGTTCCGGGCGGCGGGCGGTGACCAGGAGGTCGGCGGGGGACCAGCCGGCTCCGATCATCCCGCTGAGCAGGGCTTCGCCGATCTTGCCGGTGCCGAGGAC
>MUMD01000138.1:338-7747 GCA_002155895.1 Streptomyces rochei | reverse complement strand
GAGGCGGGCCGCCCGTCAGCCCCGCCCCGGCGCCGGGGGCGGGGCTGACGGGCGGCGCCGGGGCGGGGCTGACGGGCGGCCCGCCTCACGTCTCCGTGCGGTACATGAGGTCCGTCTCGTGGGTGACGAACCCGAGGCGTTCGTAGACCGACACCGCCGCCGTGTTGTCGGCGTCGACGTACAGCATCGCCGTGGGCAGCCCCCGCTGCTCCAGGTGCCGCAGGCCGACGGTGGTCAGGGCTTTGCCGAGGCCGCCGCCCTGCGCGTCGGGACGGATGCCGAGGACGTAGACCTCACCGAGCCGCTCCTCGGCGTGCACCTTGGTCCAGTGGAAGCCGATCAGCTCCCCGTCCCGCTCGGCCAGGAAGAACCCCTCCGGGTCGAACCAGCCTTCGGCCTTCCGGTCGTCGAGGTCCCGCTGCGTGAGCGAGCCCTGCTCGGGGTGGTGGGCGAAGGCGGCGGCGTTGACCGCGAGCCAGGCCGCGTCGTCCTGCCCCGGCACGAAGGTCCGCACGCTCACGCCCTCGGGCAGGCGCGGCTCGGGGAGGTCCAGGCCGGCCAGCGGCCTGCGCATCTGGCGCAGTTCGCGGAAGAGGGTCAGCCCCAGTACCTGCGCGAGGTGCCGGGCGGCGGAGTGGCCGCCGTGCGCCCAGATCCGCAGTCGCTTGCCGGAGGCGGCGAGCAGTGCGGAGCCCAGCGCGCGTCCGTGTCCCTGTCCCCGGTGCGAGGGGTGGACGACCAGCTCCGCGGCCGGGGGCTCGATCGGGTCGGTGCCCTCCAGCTGGGCGTAGCCGACGAGTTCGCCGCCGTCGACGGTGAGCAGCAGATGCGAGACGCCCTCCCGTGCCGGCCCGCGCAGCTGCAGCCGGCCCTGCTCGGACACGGCCTGCTGACCGTCGTTCCGGGCGGCCTCGGCGAGCAGGGCGAGGACGGCCTCGGTCTGCTCCGGGGCGAGTTCGGAAAGGGTGTCGATCGAGCGGGAGCGGCCGGGCCGCACGGTGTCGTCGCTGGTCATGCGTACGAGGGTAAAGGGCGGGCGCGGCAAAGCGGTGGTGGTCGGCGGAGCCGTACCGACCGGGGCGCACGCCAGGACATGCGCCAGGACCTGCACCAGGACGTACACCAGGCTGTAACCGGGAACCCCCTGTCGCGCTACGCGCGTTGACTCTAGGCTGTCGCGCCGGCGGACCGTCTCCTCAGCGGCCCGCGTCACGTACACCCACAGGGGGGCGCATGCCAGCCACAGCACCGTCGCACCATCCGCGCCGCAGACGTCGTACGACCCGTCTCCTCGCCGCCGCGGCCACCGTCGTCACCGCGGGCGCGCTCGCCGCGGCGGCGCTGCCCGCCTCGGCGAACGCGGGCGAGAGCCACCGTAGTCACGGCGGCCACGGCGGCCATGGCCACGGCCGCTACCAGGACGTCCAGCTCCTCTCCTTCAACGACCTGCACGGCAACCTCGAACCGCCGACCGGCTCCTCCGGCCGGGTCACCGAGGTCCAGCCGGACGGCACGACGAAGACGATCGACGCGGGCGGCATCGAGTACCTGGCCACCCACCTGCGCGAGGCGCGCAAGGGCAACCGCTACTCCATCACCGCGGCCGGCGGCGACATGGTCGGCGCGTCCCCCCTCCTCTCCGGGCTCTTCCACGACGAGCCGACCATCGAGGCGCTGAACAAGCTGGACCTCGACGTGACGAGCGTCGGCAACCACGAGTTCGACGAGGGCGCCAAGGAGCTGGCCCGCCTGCAGAACGGCGGCTGCCACCCCACCGAGGGCTGCTACACGGACGAGGAGTTCGAGGGCGCCGACTTCCCGTACCTGGCGGCGAACGTCCTCGACGAGAAGACCGGCAAGCCGATCCTGAAGCCCTACTGGGTGTGGAAGCAGAAGGGCGTCAAGGTCGGTTTCATCGGCGTGACCCTGGAGGGCACCCCGGACATCGTCTCGGCGGAGGGCGTCAAGGGCCTCGCCTTCAAGGACGAGGTCGAGACGATCAACAAGTACGCCAAGGAGCTGCAGCGCCAGGGCGTGAAGTCCATCGTCGCCCTGGTCCACGAGGGCGGCTTCCCGGCCTCCTCCTCGTACAACTACGACTGCGACTCCCCGGGCGCCGGCGACGGCATCTCCGGCCCGATCGCGGACATCGCGAAGAACGTGACGCCCCAGGTGGACGCGCTGGTCACCGGCCACACCCACGCGGCGTACGTCTGCACGATCCCCGACCCGGCGGGCAAGCCCCGCATGGTCACCTCGGCGTCGTCCTTCGGCCGCCTCTACACGGACACGACGCTGACCTATGACCGCGCCACGGGTGACATCGCCCGTACGGCCGTGAAGTCGGCGAACCACGTCGTGACGCGGGACGTCCCGAAGGCGCCGGACATGACCCGTCTGATCGACAGGTGGAGCACCCTGGCCGCCCCCATCGGCAACCGCGCCATCGGCTACATCTCCGGCGACATCGACCGGGGCGGCACCGAGTCCCCGCTGGGCGACCTGATCGCCGACGCGCAGCTCGCCTACGGCAAGACGCAGGACCCGGAGACCGACCTGGCCCTGATGAACCCCGGCGGCATCCGCGCACCCCTCACCTACGCGGCGTCGGGCGGCGAGGGCGACGGTGTCGTCACCTACGCCGAGGGCTTCACGGTCCAGCCCTTCGCCAACACGGTGAACCTCAAGGACTACACGGGCGCCCAGCTGATCCAGGTCCTCAAGGAGCAGGTGAGCGGCCCGAACGAGGCGGCCCCGAAGATCCTCCAGATCTCCTCCGGCCTCACCTACACCCTGGACCTGACGAAGACCGGCGCGGACCGGGTCGTCACCGACTCCATCCGCCTCGACGGCGCGCCGATCGACGTGAACGCCACCTACCGCGTCGCCTCCAACAGCTTCCTCGCGGGCGGCGGCGACGGCTTCCCCACCCTGAACGAGGGCACGAACGAGCTGGTCGGCGCGGACGACCTGACGGCCCTGGAGCAGTACCTGACGGCCAACTCCTCGGCCGCCGACCCGATCGAGCCGCCGGCGGCGGACCGGATCACCATCGTGCAGTAGGCGCCGCGCGCCGTCCCTGACCGGGGCCCGAGGAGCCCGCACCCGGTGCGGACCCTCGGGCCCTCGCCGTATCCGTGTGACGGCCCGCCCCGCCGTCGGAAGGTTGCCGCGCGGTCAGAAGTCGGCGGTCTCGAGGCGTGCGCCCCGGCTGACCGCGACCCGCAGCACGTCCTGCAGCGCCTCGGTCGTCCTGACCAACGCGAACCGCACCGCCCGCTCCCCGGCCCGCCGGTCCCCGAGCACCGCCCTGGCCCCCGCGAGCACCTGCTCCCCCGACTCCACCTGCGCCTCCTCGATGTCGTCCGCGAGCCGGGAGAGCAGGCTGTCACCGTCATCGGTGCTCAGGTAGCAGGGGTTGCCTTCGGGGGTGGTCCAGGGGAGGAGGCGGAGTGAAGGAGCGGTCATCGTGCGTGTCCTCTCATGCGCCGATCAGGCGTGATTACCTTTCGTGCCGCGATCGTCACGCACCGCGCGTACGCTGCGGAAGGGGGTCGGCGTTGCCCGCACCCCGGGGCAACAGGGAGGGTGACGTGGTCGAACAGGCCGACGGGCAGGGCGAGTCGGGGCGCTCGGTACTCGGACGGACGCTTCGTCTCCTGCGGGAAAAGGAAGGCAAGTCCCTCGGTCAACTGGCCGACGAGTCGGGCTACGACAAGAGCTACCTGAGCCGCTTGGAGTCAGGTGAGCGGCTCTCCAAGGTGACGGTCATGGAGGACCTCGACGGGTACTACGGGGCCGGTGGGCTGTTGGTGAGTCTGTGGAAGATGGCCCGGATCGACGCCTTCAAGGACAAGTACAAGGAGTACATGCGCCTGGAGGCGGCGGCACGCGTCATCCACGTCTACGCTCCCGGGATCCCGGGACTGTTGCAGACCGAGGACTTCGCCCGCGAGGTGTTGTCCGGTCCTCAGGCAACGGAGGAGCAAGACGCCGTCGAGGAGCAAGTGGCGGCCCGCCTGGGCCGACAACTTCTGCTGCGCAAGAACCCGGCGCCCAGTGTCCGCTTCGTGATCGACGAGTTGGCTCTCCGTCGGCCTTCGGCCAGCGCCAAGACCTGGCTGGATCAGTTGGCCCACGTCGAGACGACTGCGCAAGAGCCCCACGTGGTCGTCCAGGTGCTGCCGTTCTCCGCCGGTGTGCATCACCTCATGGGCAAAGGGTCACTGACCCTGCTGCGGCAGGCGGACGGAAGTTCCGTTGCCTACACCGAAGGGGGCAGCAGCGGTCTGTTGACGGACGACCCGGAAGACGTCCTGTGCCACAGCTTGTCCTACGATCGGCTCAGGGATCTGGCGCTGTCCCCGTCGGACTCGCTGGCGTTCATCAGGGACGTACTGGAGGAGCATCGATCATGAAGTACATCCCCGAGCTGGGCACCGCCGCCTGGCGCAAGTCGACCTACAGCGACGGGGGCGCCAACAACTGCCTCGAGGTGGCCGACGGTTACCCCGGCCTCGTGCCGGTGCGGGACAGCAAGGTGCGGAACGGGCGGGTGCTCGTGTTCGGCACGGCCTCGTGGCAGGCGTTCGTGACGGGGGTCAAGGCCGGCGCCTGAAGCGGGCCGGCACGCCGGGGACTTCGTCACGGGCGGACTTCTCCCTGACCCCCGTCGGCCCCGCCCGTCTCCGGCGGTGGGACCGGTGCTCCCGGCAGGCGTACGGTCGCCGTCGTGCCACCTCCCTCGCCCGGGGTCAGGCTCACGGTGCCGCCGGCCTGTTGCACCGTGCGGGCCACGATGGACAGGCCCAGGCCCGAGCCGGGCAGGGCGCGGGCGGACGGCGAGCGCCAGAAGCGGTCGAAGACGTGGGGGAGTTCCTCGGCGGCGATACCGGGGCCGTGGTCGCGGACGGTGAGGACGCCGTCGGTGAGGCGTACGTCGACGGTGCCGCCCTCCGGGCTGAACTTCACCGCGTTGTCGAGGATGTTGACGACCGCGCGTTCCAGGGCGGCCGGCTCGGCGCGCACGTACCAGGGCCGCACGTCGGCGGTGATGGTCAGCTCCGGGCCGCGCAGGCGGGCGCGGCGCAGGGCGGACTCCACGACGTCGTGCCAGGCGAGGATGCGGGTCCTGCCGGTGTGCTGGCCGGTGTCGGGGCGGGAGAGTTCCTGGAGGTCGCCGATGAGTGCGGCCAGTTCCGTCATCTGGGCCTTGACCGAGGCGAGGAGCGCCTTGCGGTCGGCCTCCGGGATGGGACGGCCGGTCTCCTCGCTGCGGGTGAGCAGTTCGATGTTGGTGCGCAGCGAGGTGAGGGGGGTGCGCAGTTCGTGGCCGGCATCGGCGATGAGCTGCTGTTGCAGGTCGCGGGAGCTGGCCAGGGACGAGGTCATGGAGTTGAAGGAACGGGAGAGGCGGGCGATCTCGTCCTCGCTGTCGTCCGCCACGGGGATGCGGACGGTCAGGTCCTCGGTGCGGGCCACGTGTTCCACGGCCCGCGTCAGTTCGTCGACCGGGCGCAGGGCGGTACGGGCGACCCAGAGACCCGCTGCGCCCGCGCCGACGACCCCGGCGCCCGCGACGAAGACGAGGACCAGCGCGAGGTTGCTGAGGGAGCTGTTGACCTCGTCCAGCGGGCGTGCGGCGGAGACGGCGACGCCCAGTTCGGGCAGCACGCTGTAGGTGTAGACCCGGTACTGGGTGCCGTCCGGGCTCCTGGCGTCGTGCAGGGCGTCCTCGGTCCTGCCCTCGGCCACGGCACGGTCGGCGGCGGTGAGCGGGACCTCTTCCATACCGATGATCAGGCAGCTGCCGCCCTTGCCGTCCACGAGCTGTACGGACGAGCCGAAGGGGTTCTGTTCGTGGGTGACGGGGTCGTGGGCGCACTCACCGGTGCGCAGGTTGACGTACTGGCTCACCTGCTGCTTGCTCATGCGGTTCGCCTTCAGCGCCTCGTCCAGCGAACTGACCAGCACGCTCTTCACCACGAACCAGCACGCCACCGCCGCCGCCGCGACCGCCAGCGCCACCGCAGACGCCACCAGCAGCGACAGCCGTGCCCGGATGGGCAGGGCGCGGACGCGGCGGGCCAGGCTTCTCACTCCGCGCCGCCCTGCCGCAGGACGTAACCGACGCCGCGCACGGTGTGGACGAGGCGGGGCTCGCCGCCCGCCTCGGTCTTGCGGCGCAGGTACATGACGTACACGTCGAGGGAGTTGGAGGACGGCTCGAAGTCGAAGCCCCAGACGGCCTTGAGGATCTGCTCGCGGGTGAGGACCTGGCGCGGGTGGGCCATGAACATCTCCAGGAGCGTGAACTCCGTGCGGGTCAGCTCGACCGGGCGCCCGCCTCGGACGACCTCCCGCGTCGACAGGTCCATGGTCAGGTCGGCGAAGGTGAGGGTGTCGTCGTCCTCGGCGGTGGCCTCGACCGCCGCCGCGTAGGAACTGCGGCGCAGCAGCGCGCGGATGCGGGCGAAGAGTTCGTCCAGCTCGAAGGGCTTGACCAGGTAGTCGTCGGCGCCGGCGTCCAGGCCGGTCACCCGGTCGCCGACCGTGTCGCGGGCCGTGAGCATCAGGATGGGGGTCGTGTCGCCGGCGCCGCGGATGCGGCGGGCGGCGGTCAGGCCGTCCATGCGGGGCATCTGGATGTCGAGGACGACCAGATCGGGGCGGTACGCCGCCGCCTTCTCCAGCGCGTCGGCGCCGTCGACGGCGACCTGCGTGTCGTAGCCCTCGAAGGCGAGGCTGCGCTGGAGGGCTTCGCGGACCGCCGGTTCGTCGTCGACGATCAGGATGCGCTGGACGTCGCGGTCACGGTCGCCGTCTGCGGGGCTCATGGCTCGGATTCCTCGGGTGCGGTGTCGGGTACGGCTGCGGTGCCTTCAGCCTCGCACGTTCAGCCGTCGGCGCCCGCCCGCAGCTTCGCCAGGTCGGCCTTGACGGTGTTGATCGGGATGGCGAAGCCCAGGCCGACGCTGCCCGCACTGGCGGAGGACTCGGCCGACGAGTACATCGCGGAGTTGATCCCGATGATGTTGCCGTTCATGTCGATCAGCGCGCCGCCGGAGTTGCCCGGGTTGAGGGAGGCGTCGGTCTGGATCGCCTTGTACGTCGTCGTGGACGAGCCGGTGTCGCCGTTGAACTCCTGGCCGCCGAACTCGAACGGCCAGCCGCCGCCCTGCCGCTGCTGCTGTTGCTGCTGCCCCTCGTCGGTCGAGACGGTCACATCGCGGTCGAGGGCGGAGACGATGCCGCTGGTCACCGTGCCCGTCAGGCCCTCGGGGGAACCGATCGCCACCACCTGCTGGCCGACCTTCACGGCGTCGGAGTCGCCGAGGATCGCGGCCTTCAGGCCGGAGGCGTCCCGCAGCTTGATCAGCGCGAGGTCCTTGCTGCTGTCGGTGCCGACG
>MUMD01000138.1:0-266 GCA_002155895.1 Streptomyces rochei | reverse complement strand
CACGGTGGTGCTGCTGGTGGAGGCGACGGTGTCGCTCCCGGTCAGTTCCTGGATGCCGAAGGCGGTGCCGCCGCCGACGGCCGCCGCGACGATGGCGACCGCCGCGAGGAGGGCGACCGGGCCGCGCGTGATCATCACCGGCGACGGCGAGATCATCACCAACAACCACGTCGTCTCCGGGGCCTCGTCCGTGAAGGTGACGACCAGCGACGGCAAGCAGTACACGGCCGACGTCGTCGGCACCGACAGCAGCAAGGACCTCGCGC
>MUMD01000137.1 GCA_002155895.1 Streptomyces rochei | reverse complement strand
ACTGGCTGTTCTCTATCCGTGCGGGTGATCGGCTGGGTCTCGAACAGGGTGCTGGATCGGGTGAGTTGTCGGGTGCACGGGCATGAAGGAAGGGCCTCTTGGTAGCTCGCGGATGTCGAGTCCAGCGAGGAGCAAGAGGCCCTGTTGTCGAAGTGTCGCGTGGTCGTGGTGGCCGGGTCCAGTCCGTCCACTCCTGGGTGTGACTGTCTCGCCCACAGGTTCGGGAACGCGGCCGACCGGCCGGGGCGCCGGCCCCGGTACGGCTCGGACATGAGCGATGCCGAGTGGGTCCTGGTGCGGGACCTGCTGCCGGTGCCGGGACGGCTGGCCGGCCGGGGCGGGCGGCCGGAGGGCTACTGCCACCGACAGATGATCGACGCGGTCCGCTACCTCGTCGACAACGGCATCAAGTGGCGGGCGATGCCCGCCGACTTCCCGCCCTGGCCACGGGTGTACGCCTTCTTCGCCCGCTGGCGGGACGCGGGACTCGTGGCCGAGCTGCACGACCGGCTGCGCGAGGCCGTCCGCGATGCCGAGGGCCGTGACCAGGAGCCGAGTGCGGCGGTTATCGACTCGCAGTCGGTGAAGGCGGACGCCACCGTCGCCCTGGCCGGCGCCTGGTCCGGGACTACGAACGCCGCACCGACACCAGCGAAGCAATCATCCTCTGGTCGATGACCATGCTCATGAGCCGCCGCCTGGCCGCCCGGGGTCAGGGGCCTGTTCCGGCGCGGGCGGCATGAACCTGCCCGGTTTCGCCTCGACCAGCCAGTCCCGTTCCACCAGCCGCTTCAGCCGAGCTCTCGCGCCTTCGACGCGGGAGGCGGACGCGCTGTCCCAGCCCAGCACCACCGCCGCCCGCCGGGCACCAAGCCCCTCGCCTCCCGCATCGACCGCGGCGGCCATCAACGCCTGGTAGTCCGGCGACAACTCCGCTACCTCACTCGCGTGTCGCCGGTGCGGCACCGCGCGGCGCGGCGCGACCGCCTTCCTTCGCGGCACCTCGTCGGCCCCGTCGGCGGGTGCGTTCTCCTCGGCCAGCGCCTCCAGATACTGCTCCAGGCCGATCACCCGGCGCCGGTGCACCTCTTCCGCCTCCGCCAGAGCCGCCCGCACCCGTTCCAGCTCGGCTTCGAGGTCCTTCACCCGCGCGGCCGCGGCCTTCTGCCGCGTCTCCAGAATCGCCCGCATCGACGGCATCCGCCACCTCCACGACATCTCGCCCGGCAACCAGCCCAGGCTCCCGCGGCAGCCGCTACTTCATGCCTGACCAGCGAAGACATCACACAAGGTTCGGAAAGAGAACGGCCTCTAAGAGTTCGTAGCACGATCACGGTCGGTCCTTCTTGAGTCTTCTCCAGCAGATGAGGCTGCAGGCGAAGGAGGCGAAGGCACCAGGGAGTTTAGTGCGGAGTTCCCATCGGAAGGCGAGGCGCCGGCAGGTCAGCGCAGGTGAGGTGTTCGTAGTGCAGGAGGCGGGTGCGGGCGGCCTTCTCGATCATGCCGAGCGCCTCGGCGACCGCGGCATCGACTCATCCTCGTCTTCGTCCTGCTAACGGGTCGGGGCACGGGCGGCCTCGGGGCCGGTCTCGGCGACGATCGCCTCCAGCCCGTCACGTGCCTTCAGCATCATCGCGTACCCCGCCCCCTTGTCCTCCTCCAGCCATAGTCGGCCCAGGCGCTCGCGCACCTGCCCCAGCAACTCCGCCAGGTCCTTGGGCAGGGCCACCGCACGCCCGGCGACGTCATCGAGGTGGGCCTCCCACTCCCCGTAGGAGCCTGAGGTGCCGTTGGCGTCGGGGTCGTCGTCCTCGCGGACCTTCTCCCGGGCGGTGACGTATCTCTTCGTCCCGCGCCAGCCGCACGCGCATCGGCCGCGCGTCGAGACCGCGGTGGGCCGGCGGAACGTCCCGTCGTAGTGCCACTGTCTCTCGGCTCGTGGAAGGTGCTGCCGCTGCCCAGGCCGAAGAGGACCGGCCTCGGCTCGCTGGCGTCGGCTAACAGCGCCCCGACCATGCCTTCGTGCGACTCGAATCTGTCCCGCCACCACCCGCTCCGCTCCCCGTACATCACGGTCTCCTCTTCCGTCACGAAGCCGGCGTCCGGATGTGGCGCCCGGACTGTAGTGCGTGCCGTTTCGTGCGCTCCCACCGCAGGGCGGGTGCGGCAGGCCCCTCTGGGCCCGGGACAGCCCGGTCGAGACAGGTGGAAGGCCCGGGACGGGGGCGATGCCCTGTGTCCCGGCCGACCGGTTCACCTGATCGGATTAAGATCCGCTAGCGGTGTGCCGCCCGGGCCCGCCGTTCCGGAGAGGTGTGGCGCTCGTGATCCCGGCCGGCAGTGTCCCCGCGGCCGCGCGCGGCACGGTGGGTGTGTCACAGCTCGCGAGTATGCGACGGCTAAGGCCCAGCACGTCGTCCAAGGCAGGGTCGAGGGCCGTGACATCCTCCTGGAATGTCCTCAGCCGTTGCGGCGCAGTGCACACGTTGAGGAGAAGGCCAGTGAAGTCTTTCCAGGCCCGCGCCCCGGGATGGTGGCTGATGGCCTCGGCCCGCCTCAGGTATTCGTCCGTGCGCCGGTTTGAGGTCCGAGCTTTCTCGATGTGCAGTACATCCGGATCTTCGCTGCCCGCTCTCCGGGCCGAAGCGAGCGCAGGGGAGGCTTCTACGAGAAGCGCCAGCACGTCGCGGACCGTGCGGATCATCGGATACTCGACCTGTTCCATCCCCTGGACCCGGTCTTGGAGTGAGGGCCAGCGAGGACGGCGGGAGAATGGGTTCTCGCCATTGGCTTCTGCCTCTCGGACGGCCTTACCCACTTGGACGAAGGCCTGTTTGTCGTACTCGTCAACCAAAGACTTGCTGGCTGCTTCCACGATGGCGTCGGCGCCAAAGTTCTCGAAGCCGAGCACTATGGCCACGGCGTAGGTCGCGAGACCGCCGGCGTCGGCGAGGTTGTCGGGCGCCGTCATACCCGGCGGGTGCCTTCTTTGTGTCGCCTGGCGGTACAGCTTGGGGAAATAGCGGTGAGCCGCCTCCAGGGCGGCTTCCATGGCCTTGTCAGGGCAACTGCCTGCGGACTGGGCGGCTCTCTCGATGACAGCAAATGGGTGGGAGTCGTGCCGGGCCATGTACCAGGTCAGAGCCCTTCGAACCGCACGTTCGGGTAGCGGTACTGCGGGGGTCGCAAGAACCTGATCGAACCGAGGGTGCGTAGTGAACGCGTGGAGTACTGCCTGCTCCAGTGGCCTCTTCTTGGCCGTAGCCAAAGCCAGGGCCTCAGCCACGACGAAAGTTTCCGGCAGCAGCTCCGAAGTGGACCCAGACCCACGCCCCAGGCCGCGCTGCTTCTTCCAGGGGAGCGCACCGAACTCCCGCCATCGGCGGATTTTCGCCCAGCTCACGGACAGCCCGTGCGCCTCAAGCTGCTCACACAGGCGCCGTTCGGCGGCACTGGGCTCTTTCCACACCACGGGGTCAGTCTAGTTAGAACCCCGCGATTCACAGAGGTCCTCACCCTGGGGCGGGCTGGCCTACTGAGCCATACGGCGCACGTCTACCGCGCGTTGTGCACACGGCAACTAGGTCAAGGGGAAGATAAAGTGACAAACCGTTTCCGCAAGGGACCTCGACACATGCTTCGGGCTGCGGGGTTCGCGATGATCCGAGGGGCTGCGTATGCAGTCGGCAGCGCCGCCGTGACTGGGGGGATCTGGTGGTTCCAGTCCCGGTAGTTCGCGCCGGCTCGAGCGCCCTCCGCAGCGAGCCGAGAGGTGTGGCCAGGGACTTTGCGTGTTGCGGTTCTGTCCGGTTGAGCACGTGAGTCCTGGTTGATCATGTCCATCCGAGTGTGGCCAGAGGGTGGCCTGGGTGGCGGGCATGGTGGCGGGTGGCGGCGGCAATGTTGGTGCGGCCGTCCTGCCGGCAGACGCTGATGGCGAGATTGCGAAGACTGGCCATCACGCGGGGCAGGCGACCGGCGGATGGTGGAGGCATCCTCGGCGAACGTGGTGTCACGGACGTGATGGAGCCGGTGCTCGATCTTCCAGTGGCCGCGGATGAAGGTCGCGATCCAGGCTCCGGACGCCGCGCCGGGTGGGAGGCTGGTAAGGAAGTACAGCCGCTCGATCGTGATCTTCTGGCTGGTCAGGTCCTTGCGCCAGCGCATGACGCGCAGGGCCTGACTGGCGCCGGGATAGTCGAGGTGCCGGAACGCGGCTGTCTTCAGGTGACGGACCTCGAGCCGGCCCCGGCCCCTGGCGCGGCCCTTGTGGTCCAGGGCGACGTCGGCCCGCGGGGTGTCCTCAACAGCTTGAACAGACCGGGATGGTTGACCTTCACGACAGCGATGTAGTGGGCACCTTGCTCGCGCAGCCAGAGGCCGTTCGCTGCTGGGTGTGGGCCGCGTCCGCAGTGACGACGGCGTTCTCCAGGGCCAGGCCGTCCAGGAGGGGGATGAACGCGGGTGTCTCATTGCTCTTCGCCTCGATCTGCCGCTGTGCGAGGACCATTCCGGCATGGTCCATCGCGGCCGGCAGCCATACCGCTTTCCCGCCAGCCGCTCTTGATCCGCGCAGCCGTTTCCCATCCACGGCGACCGCCCGCCACCGTGCATTCGCCGTGTTCAGGTCATCGGCTCTGGCCTGCAGGAACGCGCTCACCGCGGCGTCGAAGGCGTCGCCGGCGAGGCGGACGAGTAGCCGCGTGACCGTGGTGGGATGCTGCACCGTGACCGCCCTGCTTCCCAGAGCTCGCACACCGCGGGCCCTGGCTGCAGCCTGAGCACGAACTGGCTACTTACGCTGTTGCTCCCCACACCGTCCAACATCCGACCAAGTGGGGAGAAGAGCAGGTCTGGCCGAAATCAAGAAATCCTCATCAGTGTGCGGATCCGGGTACGTACCGCCGGAGACGACTGGACGTGTGAGGCGATCCTCGAACTCCCTGGCCGCGGAGGACTGGGAGAGCTTCGACTTCCTGATGCAGCTCGATCCGCACTTCACTCTGCGCTTCAACGACGAGAGCACGCTGTTGGTCAATGTCGTCGAAGCAGGAGTCGAGGGACGGCTCAGCCTCACACCAGCCGAGGCAGAGACTGGGGAGCCGACTGGAACCAGGCACGTGCCGCACCAGTAGCGCCAGGGCCTCTTGAGGTGCTGCGCTGCGCGTGATTGTTTGGGGCGCGGTCAGGAGGGGGCCTTGTTGAGGCGTCTGCAGCAGCCGAAGAGACCGACGAACCGTCACGAAGGATCGAGGTTAAAGGCTGTCCCGCAATGATCAACTGAGCCGACACGGTCAGCATTCGGGGAACGCCGCCGCCTCGGGCCGGTCTATCCGGCGAGCGCAAGGTTGTGCAGGTGGGCTATGCCCAGCATGGCGTAGTGAACGCCGTCTCCCTTCAGGCGGCAGTCGCGGAGGATCTTCCAGCTCTTCATGCGGGCGAAGGCGTGCTCGACGCGGGCACGGACCTTGCGATGTGAGCGGTTGTGCTCCTCCTTCCAGGCCGGGAGCTCGGCCTGGCCTGGTTCGCGGCGGTGTGGGATCACCAGGCCAGTGCCGCGATAGCCGCCGTCAGCAATCACCGTGGCGTTGCCGACGGAGCCTTTCGCTCCGGATAGCTCCCATGCCCTGCAGTCGTTGCGATTGCCGGGCAGAGGTTTGCCAACCGCGACGATCAGCCGTGTATCGGCGTCGATGACGACCTGGTGGTTGGTGGAGTACCGGTAGTTCTTCGACTGCTCGGCCACCGCATGGTCACGCGTGGGAACCAAGGTGCCGTCCACAATAAGCACGGTGCCCTTGCGGAACCCAAGGCGCGGCCGCAGCGCGAGCAGCGGTGCGAGGCGATCGATGATCCGGTCGGCCGCAGACTTCGAGATCCCGAACAGCGGCGCGAGCTGGCGCAGTGTCAAGTTCGTGCGCCAGTATGCCGCGACGAGCAGGACACGGTCCTCCAGGGGAAGGCTCCACGGCCGGCCTCGGCGGACCGCGTTCGCCCCCCTCACGGCGCAAGGCATTCACCAGCTTGCTGAAGCAGCGCGGGCTCAGCCCGGTGAACGGGCCTATCCAGGACGGCTGTGACGCCGTGATCACTGCTGACACGTCAAGATCGTCCCACTACCCCGGAGCCAGAGTTGCGGAGACCAGCACCGGCCAGAATTCTGTAGGGCGGTCTCTTCACCGGCCGGTACGGTGCGATGCAGGACCAAGGGGGATGAGCTGGTGCGCCCAGTGCTGTTGGTGGATGTGGACGGACCGCTGAACCCGTATGCAGCGAAGCCGCACCGTCGGCCCGAGGGCTATCAGACGCACCGCTTGCTGACGCCTCGGTGGGAGGCCGCCGAGCGGCGCCGGCTGACTGAGTGGGGGCTGCCTAACAAGCCGGTGAAGCCGCTGCGGGTGTGGCTCAACCCGGATCACGGCCCGGCGCTGGAGGCACTTCCCTTTGACCTGGTGTGGGCGACTACGTGGGAGGAAGAAGCCAACGCCTTCGTCGCGCCAGTCCTGGGATTGCCCGAGCTGCCCGTCATCCCTTGGCCCTCGCCGCGGCCCGAGCCCGGGAACGGTGTGTTCTGGAAGACGCCTGAGATCGTCGCCTGGGCGACAGGCCGTGCGTTCGCCTGGGTCGATGACGAGATCACAGAGGCGGATCGTTCCTGGGTGGAGGAACACCACGATGGTCCCGCCCTACTACACCGGATCGACCCGCGATGCGGCCTCGCCATCGACGACTTCGCCGCGCTGACGGCATGGGCGACCGGCCTTGACTGACTCCGCAGCCGGCTGGCAACCGGCAGCGACGCCCTTCTTCGTGATCATTGCGGGACAAGTCTTAGGCGAGGTCGGCGAGTAGTCACGGCCGCGACAACAACGCAGCGTAACCAAAGCCGCTCTGTGTCGCCGATCGTTTGGTCCGGGTGCCGGGGTGCGTGTTCCGAAGTGTGCATGGATTTCCCTCTTTGCGTGGTGCACGTGGTCACTGATGCGTAAAGTGATACGCGCGGGTCGACGGGGGAGGGTGAAAAAGGTGAAAATCACGACGTTGCGACTGAGTAACTTTCAGTCTTTTGGTCCGAAATCGACAGAAATCGATCTCGATGACCTGATGTACGTCCTCGGCCCCAACGGCTCAGGTAAAACCACTGTCCTCGAAGCATTGTCGCGACTATTCAGTCCGCTTGAGGCGCAGCGCAAGATTCGCCATGAGGATTTTCATGTGCCCGCAGGTCAAGCCGCAGGAGATCTGCAATTCGGGGAGCCGGCGCTGTGGCTGGAGGTGGATGTCGAATTCCCAGAAGCAGGAGCCGATAGGGATCACGCATCGGTTCCACCGAATTTCTCGCATATGGCAATCGCCTCCGCCGACGGGCTTCCGAGAACCCGTATCCGATTGACAGCGTCGCTGGCGGAAGACGGTGTTATCGATGAGAAGATCGAGTACGTGCTGGAGTCGGATGATTCGGGTGAGCCGACGCGCCGATCAGACATGTCTCGGTATGACCGCGGGCATATTGAGGTGCACTACCTTCCGGCCCGTCGGGACCCCGCCGATCATGTCTCGTACACGACGGCATCGCTCATCGGGCGTGTCCTGCGAGCCACTGACTGGACTGCGGAGCGCGAGACGCTGAGCGCCCTTACTGCTCAGATCACCGCATCGCTGGGCGAGAACGCCACAGTAGCGAGCATCGGTGCTCGACTAGCTGACGAGTGGCACGGGCTGCACCGTGGCGCATACTACAGGGAGCCGTCGATTGCTTTCGGGCGGGGCGAGCTAGAGAGTGTATTGCGTCTACTCACCGTGACCTTTTCACCGACGCACAACGGGTCACCACTGCCTTACGAGCGGCTAAGCGACGGACAGAAATCCTTGCTGTACATCTCGCTCGTGCTTGCGTGGCAGTCCCTCGCCCGGCGCGTTCTCAACGGCGAGGAGCCGTCGATCGACGCCGACCGTCTGCGCCCGCCCGTGCACACCGTCATCGCGCTTGAGGAGCCCGAGAACAGCCTCGCGCCGCAGTACCTCGGTCGAATCATCCGCCAGCTACGGGGCGCCTGCACACACGGAGACATGCAGGTCCTCATCGCCACGCATGCGCCCACACTCCTCCGTCGTGTCGATCCCCGCACGGTCTGCTTTCTCAGGTTGAACGCTGCCCGGGAGACGACGATCCACCGCATCGTCCTGCCTGAGGGGCAGGAGGCAGCCGCTAAGTACGTACGGGAGGCAGTGGAGGCCTACCCCGAGTTGTACTTCTCTCGGTTGGTCGTGCTCGGTGAAGGCGATAGCGAGCAGGTGGTTTTGCCTCGTGTCCTAGCGGCTTTCGGGCTCATGGAGGACGACGCATCCGTTTCGGTCGTCCCCCTGGGCGGTCGGCACGTGAATCACCTTTGGCGCCTTCTCAACGAACTGCAGATTCCGCACGTGACGCTACTTGACCTCGACGCTGGCCGCTACCAGGCTGGCTGGGGGCGGGTGCGCTACGCGCTGAAACAGATCAACGCAGTTCGCCCGGGGACCTACACAGAAGACCAGATCGACAAGCTACCAAAGTGGAATGAAGACTGCGATTTCCCAACCCTGGTGGACTCTCGCTTCACCGGGCGCAGCCCTGTGGAGGCGCTGGAGGCGCAAGGGGTCTTCTTCTCTCATCCAGTCGACCTCGACCTGATGTTGATGGCGGCTTACCCCGACGCCTACGGCGTCAGTCCTACCGAGCCGGACGATGCCACCATCGTGGCTGTACTTGGTAAGAGCCACGCGAACGAAGGCCGTCTCCCCGCGGACATCAACGCGCTCTTCGCTGACTACCACAGCATTTTCGATCTCGGAAGCAAGCCCGCTGCCCACCTGTCCGCTCTTGCAGACCTAAATGACCAGCAGTTGCTGAGGAACCTCCCCGACGTGCTCGTTCGGCTGGTCGAGCAGGTGCGCACGAAACTAGCGGAGCTGCCGGAATGATCCGCCCTGATCAGTGGCGCCCCGTCGACGGCCTGGTCCTCGAACCCAATGCGTTGTCGGCCGTGACTACGTCGGATAGGAACGTGGTTGTTTCCGCGGGACCGGGGGCCGGGAAGACCGAGCTGCTCGCCCAACGGGCCGACTTTCTACTGCGTACCGGAAAGTGTCCATACCCGCGTAGGATCCTGGCGGTTTCGTTCAAGGTCGACGCCGCCCGCAATCTGCGAGAGCGTGTTCGCCGTCGCTCTGGCGCGCGGCTCGCAGCCAGGTTCGACAGCTTCACCTTCCATGCCTTCGCCAAGCGCTTGATCGACAATTATCGCCCCGCATTGACCGGATACAACGAGCTCAACCCGGACTACCGGATTGATCCTGCCACCCGGATCAGGGGCGAGCAGATCACCTTCAGCGACCTCGTCCCCCTTGCGCTGGAGATTATCGAGATCAATAAGTACGCCCGAGGAGGGATCCGCCAGACGTACAGCCACGTCTTCCTCGACGAGTTTCAAGATTGCACCGATCAGCAGTATCGACTGATCAAGGCGGCATTCGGTCCGGCCAAGGCCGTCCTGACCGCAGTTGGTGACACCAAGCAGCGAATCATGGCCTGGGCTGGCGCACTGGACGGAGTGCTACAAACCTTCGCCGATGACTTTTCGGCCCAACCACTGCCGCTATACCAGAACTTTCGTTCCGCCCCCCGGCTGCGACGGATGCAGAACCGAATGATTGCTCAGATGGACCCGGGAGCGGTCAGCCCCCACGAGGAGCTGACCGGAGGCGAGGGCGTTATCGAAGTGCTGCCCTTCGAAACCGGGCAGGACGAGGCGCAAGCCGTCGCGCAGCTTGTTGACAGCTGGCTCCACGGAGGGACGCCGCCAAGCGAGATCGCCATCCTCGTGCGCCAGCAGCCGCACCTGGTCGCTGCCGCCCTCGGCCTTGAACTCGCGGCCCGCGGCATCCCTTTCCGAAACGAACAAGACAGCCAAGATCTCACTGCGGAACCAGCAGCTGCGCTCGTTTTCAACTTCATTCGAGTGATCGCCGGCGGTAAGCAACCCGAGGCGTACGCCGAACTCATGCGCATCACTAACCGATCGAGTAGGTCCGACGGTGAGGCATCTCGCTTCGACGGCCAGTTGAAGCGGATGCTCAGCGAGGCCCGAACGGTAGTACATGGCCCTACGTTCAACGGGGCAGACCCCTCAGCGTGGAGGAATCTTGTCTACGAGTTTCTGCACTTGGTGTCGCGGCCGACGCTGACCGCATTGTCGACCGGGTACCAGCAGGGCGCCTGGCTCGACGATGTGATCGAGCAGGCGCTGGACGCATTCGACCGGGAGTTTGCCGTTGACGGGGATGCTGTCCAAGCACTCCGGCGCCTTTCGGAGATGGACGCCATCCGATTCTTGACCATCCACAAGTGCAAGGGCCTTGAGTTTGAGAAGGTCGTTGTGCTCGGGGTCGAGGAGCAGCTCTTTTGGGGTGATGTCACTGCAGCGATATCTGCATTCTTCGTTGCAATCTCCCGCGCTAAGCAACATTTGGTGTTGACCCATGTCAGGCATCGCGATAGGCCAGAAGAGCCTGTCAAATTCTGGAGCGAGTCGCGTACGCCTCATCAAAGGTTCTTGGATTTCGCCTACGAAGGCTAAAGTTAGACCTCGTATTTATTGAGGTAGTGTGGCAAGACTGCACGACTCGGCGCGCAGCAAGCAGGTGTTTCATTCCTTCAATCCACATGCCCGGCTAGAAAAGCTCGATCGTGTAGCGATCCAGTTCGGAGCGGCCTACCTGGAACGTCAGGCCCGGAGTCAAGCGCCATGGTTCAGGAGTAAGTAGGCGTGGCTACGGCGAGTATCGGGGCGTTCGGGTTCAGGCAGGGTTGTCGGGGTGCTTGCTGATCCAGGCCAGACCGGTGGGGTCCAGGTGGTGGCGAGCCCGGGTGACGGCGACGTATGCCAGGCGAGCCTCTGTCTCATCGACGGGCTGGGGAACGGGGCGACCCTGAGCGCTGACCTCGTCGGTGTCGGCAGGCGGCGTGAAATCGGGTGCGATGCGCACCCGGGCCCATTCCCGGCCCTTGGCCTTGTGGGCGGTAGAGACGGTGACCTCAGCCGCGTCTTCGGGAACGAGTTGGTCGACGGCCTGAAGGATGGCCTGGGGGCCGTGCTCGTCGACGAGGTTGGCGAAGGGCTGCAGATCGCTTCCGGCGGGGTCGTGCTCGGCAAAGTCGCGCAGTGCCGGCCAGGTGGTGAACAGCACGAGTTCGGGGTGATGGGTGCGGCGTCCCTGGATGAGGTCGCGGGCGGCCCGTGCCAGGGCGCGCAGCGAGTCACCGCCGCCGACTAGCGCCGTTGCGGTCCCAGCGGCGACGAGTGCGAGCACCTCAGTCATCGCGCCGATGTTGGTCCGGCACAGGATCGCATCTGGATGCCCAGCACGGAATCCGATCGTGGTGGGAATATCAGGTGTCCCGGTTAGCCGGATGGGAGCGTTGCTGAGGGCGAGCCAGCGGTTAGCCTCGGTGGCGAGCGCGGGGCCGAAGCGGAAGGAGCGCGTGAGCGTGAGGTGGCGGCCGGTGAACCGGGCCATCACATCCCGAGCGCCGCGCCAGCCATAGATGGCCTGTGCCGAGTCACCGACCATGACGATCTGAGTGCGCTCGTGCTGGGCCAGAACGATTTGCTCAAGGACGGGGTTAGTGTCCTGGGCCTCGTCCAGCAAGAGGTAGTCGCCGTGCAGCACCGGCTCGGTCAAAGCCCACATCTTCAGGTAATGGTCGTGCTCGAAACGGACCGCGCCACCGTAGGGGTCCTGCAGATCGGCCCACGCCTTCGCCGCGTACGGCAGGAGCAGGTCGGCCAGTTCCGCGTGATCCTCGTCGTCCAGGCCTCGCAACCGCGGAACATGATGGTGGGCCAGTCGCATATCGGCCGATTGGCAAAATCGAGTCACCGTCCGCAGCGTGGCGTTGGACAGCGTGGCTGGCATCAACTCCGCCGGGCCGATGTCGGCTGGGGCGCTAAGGCCTAGGTCCTGCCCAACCTGCCAGCCGGGTCGCCTAGGAGCATTCAGGCGGCCGCGGAAGCGGTAGCCGAGCGCGGCGTAAGCCAGTGAGTGAGCCGTCCTGCACTGGACCGCCGAGGGAAAGCGGGCGGCGGCGTCCAGGGCGATGGCCCGGTTAAAGGCGAGGTATCGCCCACGCCGCAGCGGCATCTGTTCCGTGAGGAAGACAAGCGTGGACGTCTTGCCTGTGCCTGCGCCTGCCTGGATGGCGAGATGGCCACCGCTGCGGAACGCCTCCAGGGCGGCGGTCTGTTCGTCGGTCGGGGAAAAGGGCATGGAACAGATCTCTCCGGAAGCTCGAAGCCTGTGCCACAGACACGTGGGCGCAGGGAAAGGGCCGCACCCGGGGCAGGTGCCGGAGTCAAAAAGTGCCAACGCATCCGCCCGTGTCTCGCGTACGTGCCGCCCAGTCCGCCCGATGCGGTGACAGGGCGGCGACAAGAATCCGAATCCAGCACGCGCGTACGAGAGCGCCACCACGTTCGGGTGGCCGACGGGTGGCTGTACTCAGGCGCCGGACATCGGAGGTTCGTGCCCCGCGCACAGCGGATCCAGGAGCTCGCCCAGCGGGATGGAGAAGGCGTGGGCGAGAGCGTGCCAAGTGGCCAGCGTGCCGATCGTGCGGCCCTGCTCGATCTCGATCAGGGTCCGGCGAGAGAGACCGCTGCGCGCGGCGAGCTCGTCATAGCTCCACCCGCGCTGCGCACGCAGGCGAGCGAGCGAGTGCCTGAGTGCCGTCGGGTCGGGCTCCGGCGGCGGGATGATCGTCACGGATCCATCCGACGGTGCAGACCCCTGCCCTGGCAGTGCAGACCTCTGCCCTATTTATGTCGGTACAGGCCGGCTCCGGCAGGGCAGAGGCCTGCACTACGGTGTCCGCGCCCGGAGCCGCCCCGTACAGGGTCGGCAGCTGATTGCTCACGGTTTGGAGGGACCGATGTCCATGGCCATGTCCGCACGCACCTGGACCGTCACGACCAGCAGTTCGACGGGGCGGCTCGTGCTGACGTGTAGTGCCTGCCCGCAGCCGATCGTGGCCGTGGGTGCTGAGAGAGTCGTGCAGGTCCGCCAGCATCTAGTGGGGCACCTCGTCGAGTCCCGACTGCCGGCGTACCTGCGTATCTGCCAGTGCCGAGAAAGGGCTTGTGGGTGGCACGGGCGCCAGGGTCCCTGTTCTGGTGCGCTGCGGCTCCTGCTGATCCGAGCGGACCGCGGCCTCACCTGGCACCTTGCAGACACCTGTGCCTCGTGCGCCGCCGCCATCCCCTGCGCCGCCGCCGTTCCCGAACCTCCGCAGGAGGCGGCCGTGCGCCATGTGGGGCCGCCTGCGGGTGAGGCGGTTGCGGACCTCACGTGTGAGCCCGTTGAGTGGGTGGAGGCGCTGTGAGACCGGCTTCGGCTCCTAACAGTCCTGCCACGTTGAGGCAGCTAACGACGAGCGAGCCGGACAGGAATTTCTTGGCCAGGACGGACGGTCCCCCTGGCTCTACTGTCCCGCAGGCGCTGAAGGGGCACGGCCAGCTCACGTCAGGTTGCCCCATGCTGCGATGAACAGGCTGAAGATCGCGATGAACGCGGGACCCGCGACGAGGATAGCCCGCAGTGTGGTCGAACTGTTGAGGCGGGCCAGGATCCCGGCGATGAGGGCGCCATTCAGCGAGACCGAAGCGCCGAGAAACAAAAACATGATCAGTGTTTGAGTGGTCACTCCGGTTTTCGTTCTGGTGCGTGTGGTCAGCCCCCTCCAGAGGGCTGACCACACGCACCAGAACGAAAACGCGACAAGAGGAACATACTTCAGAACGCCAGCCGGGCGCCGGACTTTACCTGAGGCCGGTCCTATCAGCACCAGGGAGCGGCTTCCGTCGTTGACCGCCTGGCCGCGGAGATGGAAGAGTCGGCCGACGGCGAGCGCGAGGGCGAGGCGGTGCTGTTCCGGCCGGGGTGGGAGCTGGACTACCTCTGGCAGGTCCTGGCCGTGTTTCGCCGTGCGCAGGCCGGCGGGCGCGAGGCGGCCAATCTGCGTGAGCTTCTCCACGACCTTGGATACGGCCGACCGCACCGTCGGCCGGATCACCGAGGATCTGCAGCGTGTCGCGGCCATGCTGATGCTGAACATCCCGGCCGTGCGCATGCTGGCCGCCGCGGCTGTCCGTACCCTCGGTCTGTCGTCCGGCCACGCCGGTCCTCCGCCTGACGGGGATACCGTGCGTGAGGCGTTGAAGCAGATGCGGGCTGGGTGGGCCGCGGTCGGCGTCCGCTGACCGGCCGCCCTGTGCCGCCGCGCGCACAGACGGGCCAGCCGGGGCGCCCAGGACCCAGGCGCGGTGGGGATGACAGGTGTTCTGCTCCCGTGGCGCGTCGGTGCACGCAGCCCGGCAGCCGCACACCGGTGGATGCACCCCGGACGGACGGTGGTGCGGCTGCTGGAGCGCACCGGGGGCGGGCTACATCACGTGCGCCAGCGCCAGGCGTTCGTCGCGCATTGTCGGCAGGCGCTCCCCGGCACGCTTGATATTCGTGCACCGCGGCGGAGTCAGGAGTAGAGCGGGCGGAATGGGATGACGTTGTCCGCAGCCAGAAGGTCCGGCGACGGCTGTGGTGCGTGCTGCTGATGGGTGAGGACAGCGTTGGCCAGCGTCAGATTGGTCACCAGTTGACGCAGTTCTTTGAGTTCCTTCTCCTTGTTGTCGAGGGTCTTCTTGAGCTTGGCGACCGTCTCCCGCAGCCGCTGCTCCGGCTCCGGCACCTGCTGGGTCTCGGCGCGGACACGCTGGTAGAACTCATTCTTCAGGTCGACGTGGCGCTTGAGTAGGGCCATGCGGTGGACGCCCGCCTCTACTGCGAGCGCGGTGGCGGTGAGGCCGCCGTTGGAAACGGTGGCCTGTCCGGCAAGGAGCCGGTTCATTGCCTCGCGAATGCGGGTGCGTTCGTCGTGGTGCTGTGGGTTCATGTGAGGTCCTCGGCGTTCTGGGCGGTGGCGTCGTGGGTGTCGGCGGCGACGCGGAGGTTGTCGGCGTTGCGTCGAAGGCGCCTGGAGATCAACTCGGGTGCAGCGGCGGCCAACTGGTCGATCTCATCGGCTCGTTCCCGCATGTCATGGGCGTGGCTATCGGTGCGGACGGTGTTTCCGCAGCCTGTCTGGCAGGCGTACTGCCTCGGTGCAGTGGCGTCCGGTTCGGGCTCGCAAAGCGCGTTGTCATGCTTGAATGCGCAGATCAGGAACGCGTCCGGGTTGTCGTAGAGCACGACACCGTCACGGGCCAGGAACTTGGCCGCTTTCTTCGCGAACGTGCGAGGGACGATCCGCCCTTCGAACCGGGGGGTCGACGCAGCAGCGGTGATGGCCCGGCGGGCGGCAGGGCCAGAGATCTTCTCTCCGTCGGCGAGACGGTCGCGCAGGTGAGCGGCGGTGTCTGCGGCAGCCAACGCAGTTTCGACGTCGAGGACGCTGTGGACGCCGCCCCGGCTACGGGAACCGTAGGCACTGGACGTGCGAGCGTTCAGCACGGTGCGCATGTGCCCGTACTGAATCGCCAGCGCGATCAACCCGCCCGGGCGGCGGGCGATGTGCCAGGCCAGAGTCCTTCTGAACCGCGCCATCCCGATGGCTCCGTGCGGATCATCAGGGATGACCTGGTCGGGTAGGTGATGGACGTGCGCCTCGTGGTTCGCCCATGCCACGAAGTCTTCAATCCGGTCCCTCAATGACGAACCTTTCAGCACTCCGTGAAGGCTGCGCCGGTAGATGTAGTCGTGGTGGGAGGAGCTCAGCAGCATTTCCCCCGGAGGCACCATGCGTTCGAGGACACGGATGGAATGCACGACGGGCGTGATGGCCACCCATGGAACTTCCCGTTCCTCGCCTGCTGAGATGTGGTTGCCGTCCTCGTCGGTGACGTTCTTGTAATGACGGCTGCGGATCAGGTGACGACCGGGCGTGCCGTCGGCGGCAGGCTCCGGGGCAGGGCAGCAGCCAGACCGCAGACCCTGCACTTCCTGCGGACGCATACCTGTCAGGTAAAGGCAGATGATCACCGCTGCGGTGCCGAGGTGCCGCATGAGCTCGCCAGCCTCGTCGAAGTCCATGTGCTCGCGCCAGGGATTGCCGTTGATCTGCCCGGTGACCGGAACCGGCAAAGGACAGGGACCCGGCCGTGCGTTAGCCACCTTCGAGAGGCGATGCCGCTCGTTGAACCGGTCGACCTGGCTCAGGCTCGCACCGGTGAGGGCGGCCACGTATGTTCGCGCCAGACTGCGCCGGCCGTGCATCTGCACGGAGGGGAGCGACTCGCCTGACCGGGCCGCAGGAAGCAGAAGCTGGGCGAGAGCTGCCAAGCCCTCTGGGCCGGCCTCGTTGTTCGCGGCCGTGGCGAGCAGACGCTCACGCGCCTGCCAGGACGCGAGAATGTCATCGGCGAAGTCGTCAACAAACCGGATCGCCCAGACCAACAGGGGACCGAGGACCTTCGGGTCGAGCGGTTCCATGCTGTTTTCTGCGCGTGAGCCATCAGCCGAGGGGAGATAGTCGTCAATCCCCTCCTCCTCCCAGGGAGGCCGGGTGATGCCCGCAGGGCTGGCACTGAGCTGATCGAATGCCCATAGATTCGTCAAGCGCGCGCAGATCCTTTCCGCGCTGCCACGGATCACGCAGCCGGCCAGGCGCTCGGATATATAGGCCCGCCACACATCCTCGGTGCAGGCGTCGAGGCTAGTGATGCGGCGTATGTGCAGCCAGCGCGCCAGCCTCAGCCACTCGTAGCATGTGTTCCGCATATCCGCGGCGGATGTTCTGCCTCGGGCACGGGCCCCTCGTTCCTGGAGGTAGGTCGGCCGGAGCCGGCCGTTGATCATCGTCCAGGTGGCAAGTTTGACCTGATCGAGGAAAGGGGCCGGGCAACCCCTCCAGTAGATCGTGAACAGCCTGGTGCCGGGATTGTCGATGAGCGGGGCCAGGGGCCAGATGGCTGCGCCATAGCGAGCATTGGTGTGCACATTGCCGGGCTTGATCCACTGCGGCAGGATCGCTGGGCTGTCCGGCCCGGGCAGGGACAGGACGTAGGGGTCGACCTCGGCAAGGCTGGTCATGGCAGGAGGTCTTCCTTCAGCAGAAGCCGGACAATCGTGCGGTCGTTGTCGCTGACCCGGCCGGGGTCCGCCGTCCAGGCGGTCAGACCGATCTTGTCCCGCAGGTTCTCAAGCCGCAGCACGTGATCGCCCCAGCGCTCACGGAACCTGCCACCGTCCGTAACGGACCGCAAACTCAGGATCTGCTGGTACAAGTACGCGAGCCGCGGATGATGGCCAGGGTGGACATGGGCGTTAGGACAGGCCAGACAGAGCAGAAAATCTGCCCCGCAACCGCCCTCGGGAGCTGGCCAAGGACTAGAGTCCTCGTCCTCGCAGTCCGCTGTTGCCGTCTCTTGATGGCTCGGGTCCGGCGAGTCCGCGATCTTCCCGCCGAAGACGGTGGAGCGGGCTTGATCCAAAGCCTCCAGAGCACCAGCTTCGAAGACACCACGAGAGGCCTTTTGAACCTGCGGGTCGGGCAGAACGTAGATGCTCTCGTGGGTGCCCTGCGTGTGCTGGAGAGGACGGCCCACATGGGTCACCGTGGTCCGGCGAGCCCGCTGGAACGGCGACCCGCCCAACCCCTGGCTGCGCGCCCACCACGACGCCAGATCGTCCGGGATCCCGAAATCGAGGAGGCCTAGCGAGGCGGGCCGGTCCAAGTCCTTATGCTTCTTCTCGGGTCGGTGGCTTCGAGCAACCATCAGCAGGTCAGTTCCCGGCACCAGCGTGTTGGCGAGGGCGCGACCGTGAGCCGTGGCCGTCAGAGCCTGGGTAACCAGCCTCCCCGGGGAGTCGGCCCCTGAATCGGTCACGTTCTCGGTGGAGAACCACCGCCCCTTCCCGGCGCGGTGCTTTTCGACCTGAATCTGGTAGGTCACTGAGGTTGTCTCACCGGCCGACGGCGCCGCAGTCGGCACTGGCATGCAGTCGTACTGGGACAGATTCCATCCGAACTGGTCGGTCAGCAGCACTGCTAGCGCCGTGAGCTCAGAGCGGTCGAGGAACAACCGGCCCCAGGTCTTCTCCGAACGGTTGCCCCCCAGCAGCTTGCGATGCGTCACGTGGACCTGCCCGCCCGGATAGGTCGTGCGCGGCACGTCCCCCGTGCGGGCGGTGTGATCGAGAATTTTCCCGATCTTCCACTCGCGGCTTCCTGCAACAAGATGGCCCTCCCGCCACCCCTCCAGCAGTCGAGTGTTCTCACTGATCCGGAGAAGGGCCGCGCGGAACTGGCGCCGAGCGGTCAGCACCACCCGCTCCCGCTCGGCCTGCTCATAGGACTGCTTACTGGGTGCCGGCGATGGAATCCGGCGGGCCAGTTCTTCCGCCGCCGGTCCGACAGTCAGCCGTGGATCCTGCCGCAGCAGAGTGCGCACTGCGCTAAGCAGGCCTCTACCGCTGTTTGTGTCAATGTGCTTATCCCGCCAGCTCTGCAGCGTGGCGACCGTCAGACCGTCAAGGTCATCGGGCGGGCACTCCAACGAGCCGACGAACTGAGCGAACAGCCCGATCTTGCTCCAGGAGGTGTTTGCCGTCCGGTGACTGGTCCAGTTGCGCGACTGGGCAGCAAACGCCGCGGCCAGCGACCGCTGCATCGGTCCAGCCACCTCAAGGCCGCCGAAGTCGTACTCCGCCCTGTGACCGGCCTTGTTGGTGACCGTCACGACGACAGACCCTGGGACCAGCGCCGGCTCGACACGATGGTCGGGAGGCGGGGGCTGGGCCCTGTGTCCCCGCCCGCTCACGACACTGCCCCGAGGAGCAGGTCGATGTCCTGAATGCCCGCCGTCTCCCGGGCCAGCCGGGCGAACACGCCATCCAGATCCTCCACATCCTCGCCCTCATCAGCGGTCTCCGCAGCAGCGAGGATCGACTCGAGTTGCAGATGCGCGACCGGCGCGAGGTAGTGCCGCTTCGTCGTCTCCACGTCCGCATGCCCCAGCAACGTCTTGACTAGCCACCACGGGTCGCCGAACAGCAGGGCGAAGTCCCGCCGGTCCTTCTTGGTGAGCCCGTAGCGCTTCTCGAACAGCTCGTTCAGCAAGATCAGCATGTAGAGCGCCATCGAATGCCGGCAGGAGTGGGGCGTCATGTACGGGGTCTTGCCCTGTACCTCGGCCAGCCTGAACTGCCGCCGGATCTTCCGCTCTTCCTCTGTCAGGAGGGTCATCTCGCAGCGCAGATTGGCTATCCGGAATACGCCGTTCCACCGGTCAGGGGCCATCGGCAAACCCTGTTCCGTCAGCCACAACCACGCTGGCTCCGGCCCCTCCGGCCCCTCGACGAAAAACCACTGCCGCTCACGCCAGCCCAGACGGCTGAGCTCCTTGCCACCGACAACGCCGTCCGAATCCACCCACTCGACCTTCGGTCTCAGACCATGCGTCACCCGTGTGACCAGCCGCATCATCGGCAGACGCTGATAGCGGCCCGCCTCTTGAGCGCGTTGCACCGCCCACGCCCGCTCCGATTCGACGTACGCCTCGACCTGGCCGACGGAATCCACTGACGCGTAGAACGTCCGACTGTTCTTAGACCTGGTCACCGCGCCAGCGATCTGGCCATGCAAGTAGCGGCCATGGCGCAGGCGCTGAGTCGGCAGCTCGAAAAGGAGCAGCGAACCGCCTTCTTGTCGCCGCAGGCCCGAGCTCAGCAGCAGCTGCACGAAGCTCGTGTTCCGCAGCTCAGTCCGTGATTCCCACATCGGCGCTGCGAGACCGGCGCGGGTATGACCGCGCAACCCGATGTCTGACCACAAGCCCCAGGTCCGCGGGGTCCCCCACGACACTCGCGAGCTGACGGAGTCCGCCGCCCGGTCTTCGCTTCGCGAGACATCCACCGGCAAGGGGTAGACCTTGCCCCACTTGAACAGTTTCGTGAACGCCGCAGCCTCGCGGTCCCACTTCGTGCCGCTGATCAAGGTGGGATTCTCCGGGGCATCGCACCGCCAGTCCCGGTAATCCTCCAAAACCCGCGGCGTCGCTTCCCTCCATGACAGCCCGCGCGAGGACAGATAATTCAGCAGTAGCCGGTAGTCCGTCCCATAGTTCCTCTTCGTCTCCCGTTCCAGGTTTCGGAAAGCCGTGGATCGTACGAGATCCAAAAAATCCCGGTCCACCATGCCGTCCGGCCTGACGTACACGGGATCGCCGGGCTTTAGACCGATACGGGCCACCGCCCCCGGCAGGTCATGCACCCCGAAGCTGCCGTCCGTGGGCGGCGTTCCCCACTGCCCCGAATCTGGAACCCACACCACGTGCCACTCTCTCAACCCGAGCCCCTCCCTGTCGCTTGAACAGATCACATCATCAGGGAAGTGGAGAACTCGGGCGCCGAGTGGCCCCAGAAGAAGCTGACGGTGGGACTCAGCCCGGCGTCGGTGCCCAAGAGCGGCAGCGGTTTCGACCTGGCGGTCGCGGCGTCGGTCCTCGGCGCCGCCGAGCGGATCGACCCCCGGGTCCTCGCCGACATCGTGATGATCGGCGAGCTGGGCCTGGACGGACGGGTGCGTCCGGTGCGCGGCATCCTGCCGGCGGTCCTGGCCGCCGCCGAGGCCGGGTACGAGCAGGTCGTCGTGCCGGAGTGCGCCGCCGCCGAGGCGTCCCTGGTGCCGGGCGTCTCGGTGCTCGGCGTGCGCAGTCTGCGCCAGCTCATCGCCGTCCTCGCCGACGAGCCCGTGCCCGAGGAGGAGCGGGACGAGGAGGGCAGGCCCGATCCGCTCCTCGCGGGCCTGCGCATGCCCGGCACCGGCGCCGCCACCGGGATGCACAGCATGGGCGCGGCGCAGTACGAGCACGCCCACGACCTCGCCGACGTCGTGGGCCAGGAATCGGCGCGCACGGCGGTCGAGGTCGCCGCGGCCGGCGGCCACCACCTGTTCCTGGAAGGCCCGCCCGGCGCCGGCAAGACCATGCTCGCCGAGCGGCTGCCGGCCATCCTGCCCCCGCTCCGCCGGGCCGAGTCGCTGGAGGTCACCGCGGTGCACTCGGTGGCCGGCCTGCTGCCGCCGGGCAAACCGCTCATCGACGCGGCCCCCTACTGCGCGCCGCACCACTCCGCCACGATGCAGGCCCTGGTCGGAGGCGGGCCCGGCATCGCGCGGCCGGGCGCCGTCTCGCTCGCGCACCGCGGCGTCCTGTTCCTCGACGAGACACCGGAATTCAGCAGCCACGCCCTCGACGCCCTGCGCCAGCCGCTGGAGTCCGGGCATGTCGTCATCGCGCGCAGCGCGGGCGTGGTGCGCTTCCCGGCGCGGTTCCTGATGGTGCTCGCCGCCAATCCGTGCCCGTGCGGGCGGTTCTCGCGCAACGACGAGCTGTGCGAGTGCCCGCCCTCCGCCATCCGTCGCTATCAGGCCAGACTGTCCGGACCCCTGCTGGACCGGGTGGACCTCCGGGTCGAGGTGGACCGCCTCACCCGCGGCCAGCTGGCCGGGGACGGCTCCCGCGGCGACAGCACCGCGACGGTCGCCGACCGGGTCAGGGCGGCCCGTGAGCGGACGGCCCTGCGCCTCGAGGGCACGCCGTGGGGGACCAACAGCGAGGTGCCCGGACGGGAGCTGCGCAGCCGCTGGCACGCCGCTCCGGGCGCGATGGACGAGGCGGAGCGCAGCCTGGAGCGGGGCGTGCTCACCGCCCGCGGTCTCGACCGGGTGCTGCGCGTGGCCTGGACCGTCGCCGATCTCGTCGGCCACGACCGCCCCGACGCCGGCGACGTCGCCCTGGCGCTGCAACTGCGCACCGGCGTGCCACGGGGCGTCCTCATGACCCTGGGGGCGCCGGCATGAGCGGGGGAGCGGCGGGTGAGGGCAGGGTGGCAGGAGACGGTTCCGGCCCCGGGGAGGACGCCGTGGCGGGGGAGCCCACCGCGGAAGACGGCGCGACCGGTGTCGAGAAGCGGGCCGGAGACGGTCTCGACGCCCGTGGGGGCGAGGGGCGCGGGGACGACGTCGGCTCGGCCGGCTCCCCGACGGACGACTACGAGCTGCTCGGCCGGGTCTTCCTCACCAGGGTCGTCGAACCCGGCGACGAGACCGGCGGACGGTGGGTGCGCGAGCGGGGCGTCGCGGAGGTGGTGCGCCGGCTGCGCGAGGGCGGGCGCCCCCTGCCGGGCGTGAGCGCGAAACGGTGGGCCGGGCTCCGCGCCCGGGCCGTGCGCGCCGACCCACGTCGGGACCTCGCGGTCGCGCGGGCGGCGGGTGCGCGGTTCGTGACCCCCGGGACGAGCGAATGGCCCGGCCAGCTCGACGACCTGGGCGATGCCCGGCCCCTCGGGCTGTGGGTGCGCGGCAGGCCGAATCTGCGCGTGTGGGCGCTCAGGTCGGTGGCCGTCGTGGGCGCACGCGCCTGCACCGAGTACGGGGCGCACATGGCCGCCACCCTCGCCGCCGACCTGGCGGAACGCGGCTGGGTCGTGGTCTCCGGCGGCGCCTACGGGATCGACGGCGCCGCCCACCGAGGCGCCCTCGGCGCGGGCGGCGCCACGGCGGCCGTGCTGGCCTGCGGAGTCGACCGCCCCTACCCGCCCGGCCACGCCAAGCTGATCAGCAGAATCGCGGAGCAGGGGCTGGTGATCGGGGAGCTGCCACCGGGCGATCACCCGACGCCGAGCCGATTCATCCTCCGCAACCGGGTGATCGCCGCGCTCACCCGGGGCACGGTGGTCGTCGAGGCCGCGTACCGCAGCGGCTCGCTGGTCACCGCGCGGGCCGCCCAGCGCCTGGGCCGGCACACGATGGGCGTCCCCGGACCGGCCACCAGCGCGCTGTCCGGGGGAGTCCACGAGCTGCTGCGCGGCGACGGGGTCCTCGTCGGGGACGCCGCCGAGGTCGTCGAACTGGTCGGTGACATGGGCGAGCTGCCCCCGGACCGGCGCGGGCCGGTGCTCCCCACCGACCTGCTGGAACACCGCACCCGACAGGTGCTGGCCGGGCTCCCCGCGCGAGGATCGGCGACCGCGGCCGAGGTGGCGCGCCGGGCCCAGACCACACCGGACGACGCGATCGCGAGACTGTACGAGCTTCGAGCACTTGGTTACGTCGAACGACACGGCGACGGCTGGAAGTTGACACGCCAGGCGATGATCTCCGTCCGCGGCGGTCGGCGCACGTGTTGACCCTGTGTGTTCGGCCGTCCGGGGGAGCCCCGACGCCCTTGGGATTCCCGGCAGTTGGGGTATTCGATTGATCACGCAGAGCGATCATCATCCCCCCTGTAGGGCGTTCAGCGGAACGTATCTGCGTACCGGAGTCCCTACGCTCTTCGCGCACCGCGACAGTCCAGTCACGCTACGCTCACGATGACCCCCACGCAGTTCCTGACAACAGGCGACAACCAGACGGCAGACCGGCGGCCTCACCAGGCACACCAGATCACGGCAGAACGGCACAAGGCGACGAATGCCCCAGCACACCTCCGGGTCCGACCGGGCGGCGCTCCCCCCAGCCGCCCGCGACGGTGGCAGCGTGCGACCGCCCGCCCCCTCGACGCTCGACGAGCTGTGGCGGTCGTACAAGGCGACGGGGGACGAGCGGCTGCGGGAACAGCTGATCCTGCACTACTCGCCCCTCGTGAAGTACGTGGCGGGCCGGGTGAGTGTGGGACTGCCGCCCAACGTCGAGCAGGCGGACTTCGTCTCCTCGGGAGTGTTCGGGCTGATCGACGCGATCGAGAAGTTCGACGTCGACCGGGAGATCAAGTTCGAGACGTACGCGATCACTCGCATCCGGGGCGCGATGATCGACGAACTGCGGGCGCTGGACTGGATCCCGCGGTCGGTCCGGCAGAAGGCCCGCAACGTCGAGCGTGCCTACGCGACCCTGGAGGCCCGGCTGCGCCGCACCCCTTCGGAGAGCGAGGTGGCCGTCGAGATGGGAATCGCCGTCGAGGACCTCCACGCGGTCTTCAGCCAGTTGTCGCTGGCCAACGTGGTGGCCCTGGAAGAGCTGCTGCACGCCGGGAGCGAGGGCGGGGACCGGCTGAGCCTCATGGACACGCTGGAGGACACCGCCGCGGACGATCCGGTGGAGGTCGCCGAGGACCGGGAGCTGCGGCGGCTGCTGGCCCGGGCGATCAACACGCTGCCGGAGCGAGAGAAGACCGTCGTCACGCTCTACTACTACGAGGGCCTCACCCTCGCCGAGATCGGCAACGTGCTGGGTGTGACGGAGAGCCGGGTCAGCCAGATCCACACCAAGTCGGTGCTGCAACTGCGCGCGAAGCTCGCCGGATTCGGCCGCTGACCTGCCCGGGAGCCCGACGGTCGGCCCGATGGCGGGCACGCCCGGTGACCCGGTCGGCGGTCGTGCGGCCGGGTGAGCGACTCCCGGAGGCGGGCCCGCGTCCGTAAAGTGGTGACGTGCCAAGGATTCGAGCGGCCTCCGTGGCCGAGCACCGGTCGATGCAGCGTGCCGCCCTGCTGGACGCGGCTCGCTCCCTGCTGTCCGACGGCGGGACGGAGGCGCTGACCTTCCCCGCCCTCGCCGAGCGCACGGGCCTGGCCCGGTCGTCCGTCTACGAGTACTTCCGGTCCCGGGCGGCGGTCGTCGAGGAGCTGTGCGCCGTCGACTTCCCGGTCTGGGCCGCGGAGGTCGAGGCGGCGATGGAGCGCGAGACGGCCCCCGAGGGCAAGGTCGAGGCGTACGTCCGCAAGCAGCTCGAGCTCGTCGGGGACCGGCGGCACCGGGCCGTCGTGGCGATCTCCGCGAGCGAGTTGGACGCCGGCGCGCGGGAGAAGATCCGCGCGGCGCACGGCGGACTGATCGCCATGATCGTCGAGGCGCTGGGGGAGATGGGCCACGCCCAGCCGCGGCTGGCGGCGATGCTGCTGCAGGGAGTCGTCGACGCGGCCGTGCGGCGGATCGAGCTGGGCGCGGCGGAAGAGCCGGACGCGATCACCGAGGCGGCGGTCTCCATGGCCCTGCGAGGCGTACGAGGCTGACGCCCCCTGCGGCCCGCAGGACCGGCGTCCGTTCCCGCGCCCGCAGCGCACCAGGCGTTCAGGCGTTCCGACCGGTTGTGGCTAATGCCCGGCTGGAGCCGTCGGGCTGCCCGCGTCCTCGGGCGATGCCCGTCCGCATGGCCGGTGCCGGCGTCCGTTCCCGCGCCCGCAGCGCACCAGGCGTTCAGGCGTTCCGACCGGTTGTGGCTAATGCCCGGCTGGAGCCGTCGGGCTGCTCGCATCCTCGGGGTGATGCCCGTCCGCATGGCCGGTGTCCGGGGCCGGTCTCCGTGCCCGTGGCGCATCAGGCACCAGGCGTTCCGGCCGGTGCCCTGCGGGAGTCGTCGGGCGGCCCGCAACCACAGGGTGATGCCCGTCCGCATGGCCG
>MUMD01000136.1 GCA_002155895.1 Streptomyces rochei | reverse complement strand
CCTAACGAAGCACTACTAGGGCGTGCCTCTTTGATGGGCTGGTCAGTTGATCAGATGTGTCTGTCCGGTTAGTGATCACTGATGCGATGCGGGTCCGGATCGAGCCGCTGATGCCAGCCGATCCGATCCGCGGGCGGCGATGGGCCGATCACCGCCGCACCTTGGAGGCCATCGCGTGGAAGTACCGCACCTGCTCGCCTTGGCGCGATCTGCCGGACGAGCTCGGCTCGTTCCAGACTGCTCACAGGCGACTGATCAGGTGGGCCGTGGACGGCGCCTGGGAACGGATCCTTGCCGCAGTTCTGACAGCGGCCGATGAGAGCGATGACATCGGCTGGACCGTGTCAGTGGACTCCACCGTCTGCCGGGCCCATCAGCACGCCGCTGGAGCGAGGAAAAGGGGGCTCCGCACCGCGCGGAACCAGACGATCACGGGCTCGGACGCTCTCGCGGTGGCCTGAGCACGAAGGTTCATCTCGCCAGCGACAGCCATGCACGTCCCCTGGCCCTCCGCGTCACCGCAGGCCAGGCGGGCGATGCTCCGGTCTTCGAGGCCGTGATGGCCAGCATCCGCGTTCCGCGGAGCGGACGTGGAAGACCGAGGACTCGCCCGGAGGTCGTCTTGGCGGATCGCGCGTACTCGTCCCGTGCGATCCGTGGGCAGCTACGCCGGCGCGGGATCCGTGCTGTCATTCCGCAGCCGGCCGACCAGGTTGGTCATCGTCTGCGGCGAGGTCGCGCTGGCGGTCGCCCTCCGGCCTTCGACACGGAGGCGTACAAGCAGCGCAACGCGGTGGAACGATGCATCAACCGGCTCAAGCAGTGGCGCGGTCTGGCGCTGCGGACGGACAAACTCGCCATCGCTTACCAGGCCGCACTCCACCTCGCAGCCATCCTCATGTGGACAAGACCCTGACGACTGTCGCCCCCGCCTGCCGACGTTCGTTCGGATATCGTGCACCAGCACGAGTAGCCAGGAGGACAGGTGGACAGCCAAACCGAAACAGAGGCGCTGCAGCGGATCCTGCACCGCGAATGGGGTGCGGACGAGCAGGTGGACTGGACGGCAGTTGAAGCACACCTGCACACTCCTCTCCCCGCCGACTATCGTGCCTTTATGGCTGTCTACGGTGGCGGCTGCATCGATGACCTGATCATCCTCCCGCCTCTGCCGACCGGGAACGACTGGCAGGCATCGATCACCGGTGACGCAGCCGGCTTCCGCGAGCTGTGGAGCACGGAGGGTGGAGCACCCGGGGTTGAACTGGGTGCTGATCGAGTGCTGCCCTGGGGAAGCGGCTGCAACGCGAACGAACTCGGTTGGCTGATGACCGGACCGAACCCCGACCAGTGGCCTGTCGTCGTCTGGAGAAGACACGGCAACCCGCACTGGGCCCTGTTCGACTGCGGTATGGCCGAGTTCCTACGGCGCCTCATGACTGCCGAATTCGACGAGTGCCCGCTGAGCGACCTCTCTCTGTGGGGACGAGTGGGCACCTTCGTTCACCACGAGGAGCAGGAACGCCGCTTCCACGCTGGCCTGGACCCAATGACTGGCGAACCAAACCCTTACGCGGGCATGTTCGACTGACAGCCAGCATCTTCACCAAGGAGACAGGCCCTAGGTGCGCCACCACGTCAACACACTCAGCCGCTACGCCTTCCGGCTTCTCGACCCGCCTGGCGGGATGCGCGCCCCGCGCGGTCCGGGCGCCGTCGACGACGGAAGTCCCGCGCCTCTCTCGCCGGGCGGTCGGCGAACGTGACCGACCCGGCCGCGGCCGACGCCAGGGCAGTGGCGTGTTCGAGCCCGTCGGGTCAGGTGCTGAGCGCGTGTCCTGTTGTCGAGTCGACGTGCTCCGGGATGTCGTCATGTCGATCGCCCACGGTCGGTGTCCCGGTGGGCTCGAACATGAGGATTGCGGCGCGGGACGGAGCGTACGGCTTGTGCTCCGTGCCTCGAGGGACGGTGAAGACCGCCCCCTGTGGGAGCAGGACCGTGCGCTCCCCGTCGGGCTCGCGCAGGGAGATGTGCAGCTCGCCGTCGAGTACCAGGAAGAACTCGTCGGTGTCGTCGTGGACGTGCCAAACGTGTTGGCCCTCGACCTTGGCGATGCGGACGTCATAGTTGTTGACGCGCGTGACGATGCGAGGGCTCCACAAGGCATCGAACGAGGCCAGAGCCTTGCTGAGGGAAATGGGTTCGCTGCTCATGGGCTCATCCTGATCCGTTCCACCCGACTTCCATAAGTGCTATGAATCGCACATGACGAAAGAATCCTCGCACGCAGGGCGCGCGGCGGGCCCCCACCGGGTCGTGGTGATCGTGGACGAGAACTCGAACCCCTTCGAGCTCGGCTGCGCGACGGAGATCTTCGGTCTGCGCAGACCGGAGATCGGCCGTGACCTCTACGACTTCAGGCTCTGTTCCCCCGAGCCCCGCACCCTGATGCGTGACGGATTCTTCACGCTCACGGGAGTCGCCGACCTGGGAGCGGCCGACGCGGCGGACACCTTGATCGTCCCCAACCGCCCGGACATCGAAGTTCCCCGCCGTCCCGCCGTACTCGATGCCGTCCGCCGGGCCCACGCCCGCGGTGTGCGTCTGGTCGGTTTCTGCAGCGGCGCCTTCACACTGGCGGAGGCCGGAGTTCTCGACGGGCGCCGAGCCACCGCGCACTGGCAGTGGGCGGATTCCTTCCGGGCCCGCTTCCCCTCTGTCCAGCTCGAAGCAGACGTGCTGTTCGTGGACGACGGTGACATCCTCACCGCGGCAGGCAGTGCGGCTGCACTCGATCTCGGGCTGCACCTGGTTCGCCGCGACTACGGCGCGGAGGTCGCCAACTCCGTGAGCCGGCGGCTGGTCTTCGCGGCGCACCGGGACGGTGGGCAGCGGCAGTTCGTGGAGCGTCCCATGCCCGACCTACCGGACGAGTCGTTGGCGCCCGTTCTCGCCTGGGCCCAGGAACGGTTGGACACACCGCTTACCGTTTCGGGCCTCGCGGCGCACGCGTCGGTCAGTCCGGCGACGTTGCATCGCCGCTTCCAGGCGCAACTGGGCACGACGCCGCTGGCGTGGCTGACCGGAGAGCGGCTTGCTCTGGCATGCCGGCTGATCGAGCGAGGTGAGTCCCGCTTCGAGGTGGTCGCGCGACGCAGCGGGCTCGGCACCGCTGCCAATCTGCGCACGCTGATGCGCCGCGAGACCGGTATCACACCGTCGGCGTACAGACGCCGGTTCGGGCCGCGGACGAACTGACGGCCGGCAGCCCCTGCCCGACGTCGCGACCGCATCCGGAGAGGTTCTGGGTAACGGGCGCAGTGCCGTTACTCGATCAAGGCCCAGCCGGTTCCCGGGCCGAGCGCTCCCGGCCGGCTTCGCACAGGAGACCGGCGACCGCTCGGCGCGTCGCGGAAGGCGGGCCAGGACCGTCTCGGCCGGGCTCTCGGTCGTCACGGCGGCGGTCGGGCACGGCACGGAGCACCAGGCGGTCATCGCATCTGTCGCTCACCCTCTTGATCCGGTCGACGTGTGCCTCGGCGACACCCGAGAACAAGGGCAGCTTCAGCCGGGCTGAGCAGGTTAGGGCTGGTGTCGGTGCGACATGAGGAAGGCAGACGGAGCAGCCCATCGGCCTGCGTGATCGACGTGCTGCCCGCCGCAAACCAGGCCCCGGACGCAGGCGAGAGGTGAGCGACCGCCGGTCCGTGCCCGCACGGCGGGTGCCTCTGCATGCGGTGCCCTTCTTCTCTCGGACCTGCTGTCCTCGGAGTCTTCATGTCCGCACCGAGGCAGCCCGCCCGCTCGGCGCGAGGAGAGAGAATCGCCCTCATGCCCTTTGCCGACCGGGTGTCGCGTCGCGGTACCCGTGCTTTCGGCAGGTTCGTCTCTGGCCCGAGGCCCTGCGCCGCGCCAGGTCCACACGCGACCGAAGTCACAAGGCTCCAGCAACTCGTCGACGCCGCGCGGGACACTGCATGTTCCTCGCTCGTCACGCACTGCCGCCATGGGGTTGGCCCAATTGGACACCTCGAACAGACCCGGGTCGGAGAGCCGACCGTGTGGCGCGCAGCCCGAGTTCGGCGAGGAGAACCGTGGACGCGGTGCCCAGGCACACGGCCCACTGGGTAGCGGTCAGTGGCACGGTACCGAAGACCGTGCGCGCCCACGGCAGGTGCACGGCGAGAACCTGCACGGCGAGGACGCCGCCCAGGCACAGCCACAAGGTGCGGTTGCGGAACTGGTGGCGGCCCAACAGGGGCCCGTCGTCCGCGCGGGCGCACAGGGCGTTGAACAGCTGGAAGAGGACGAACGCGGTGAACGCCATCGTCAGGGCGGTGTCCGGGTCGACGTACGAGCGGGCGAGGCCGAACAGGACCACGGTGCCCAGGGCCATGACCGCGCCGGCCCGGCCGATGGCGAAGAGTCGGCGGGCGTTCAGGATCCGCTCCCCCGGGTCGCGCGGTGGCTGGCGCATCACGTCGTCGCGGGCGGGGTCGACCGCCAGGGCCATCGCGGGCGGCCCGTCCATGATGATGTTGATCCACAGGAGTTGGGCCGCGGTGAGCGGGGCGGGCAGTCCCGCCAGGGACGCGCCCAGCAGGGTCAGGATGGCGCCGATGTTGGTAGCCAGCTGGAAGCGGACGAACTTCACGATGTTGGCGTAGATGGCCCGCCCTTCACGCACGGCTCGCACGATGGTGGAGAAGTCGTCGTCGGTGAGGACCATGTCGGCGGCTTCCTTGGCGACATCTGTGCCGGTGTTGCCCATGGCCACGCCGATGTGAGCGGCCCGCAGCGCCGCCGCGTCGTTGACGCCGTCACCGGTCATGGCGACGATGTGTCCCCGGCTCGACAGAGCCCGCACGATCGCGACCTTGTGCTCGGGAGCCACACGGGCGAACACGCCGATGTCGTCGACGCGCGCTCCGAGATCGTCCTCGGTCATCCGGTCCAGCTCGGCTCCTGTCACGACGTCGCCGGACATGTCGAGCTCCCGCGCTATGGCCGCCGCGGTGTCGGCGTGGTCACCAGTGATCATCTTCACGGCGACCCCGGCCGTTCGGCACAGCGCCATCGCGTCCCCTGCCTGCGGCCGGGGTGGATCCGCGATCCCCGCGATGGACACCAGTGTCAGTCCGGACAGCACGGGCCGGGCGGGTGCGGTGGGCGCGGGCAGTGCTCCGTCCACGACGGCGGTGGCCGCCCCCAGGACCCGTAGTCCGGTGCCGGCCAGTCGCGACGTCACGGTAAGAATCTCGGCGCGGCGTTCGTCGTCGAAGCCCCGCACGCCGTCCTCGGTGCGCACTTCGGTGCAGAGGTCCAGCAGGACGTCGACAGCGCCCTTGACGTGGACGCGAGTGCGGCCGTCAGGCTCGGTGTGGAAGGTGGCCATGTACTTGGTGGCCGCGTCGAAAGGCAACTCGCCCTTGCGCGGCAGCTCGGCCCGCAGCCCGTCGGCGTCCACGCCGGCCTTCGCCGCGAGGACCACCAGAGCGGCCTCCGTCGGGTCGCCGACGAATCCTTCGTCGGTCAGGTGCGCGTCGTTGCACAGGGCGAACGGCAGCACCGCCTCCAGCAGGTCGTCGGCGGCCTCCGTCGTCCCGGCACGGCATACGGCGCCCGCCGTCCCGTACCCTTCGCCCGTGACGTCGTAGAACCTCCCGCCGGTCCACAGGGCTCGCGCGGTCATCTCATTGAGTGTCAGGGTGCCGGTCTTGTCGCTGCACACGACCGTCGCCGAGCCGAGTGATTCCGCCGAGGCGAGTCGTTTGACGATGGCGCCGCGCCGGGCCATCCGGTACACGCCCAGCGCCAGCGTCAGAGCCAGTACGGCGGGCAGCCCTTCGGGGATCGCGGCGACGGCCAGCGCCACGGCCCGCAGCGCGATGTCCGCAAGGCCCTCGCCGTGAACGAACGCGGTCAGGGCATAGGCGGCGACCGCAACACCGCTCAGCAGGGCGAGCCGACGGCCGAGACTGTCCAACTGCACCTGGAGAGGGCTGCGCGGCTCCGCGCCGGTGCGCAACGCCTCGGCGATCGTACCGAGTTCGGTACGCATGCCGGTGGCCGTGACGACCATCTCGGCCCGCCCTCTGGTCACGGCGGTGTTCATGAACAGCATGCTGGTGCGCTCGCCGAGCGGCATGTCGGCTACTCCGGCGGGGTCGACCGCTGCCACGTCCTTGACAACGGGCTGGGACTCGCCGGTCAGGGCCGCCTCGGCCACCTCGACGGACTCCGCGACGGTCAAACGCCCATCGGCCGGTACGCGGTCACCCGCCTCCATCAGGACTACATCCCCGGGGACCAGGGTGCGTGCCTCCACCACCTGTTCCCGACCGTCGCGTCGCACCCTGGCGGTGAGCACCAGCATGCGCCGCAGCGCCTCCAGGCTGCGCTCGGCGCGCCGCTCCTGCACATAGCCGAGTACGGCGTTGATCTGCAGGACGACCGTGATCACCACCGCGTCCTTGACGTCGCCGATCGCTCCGGCCACCACGGCGGCGACGAGCAGGATGCCGATGAGCCAGTTGCGGAACTGGTCCAGGAACTTCAGCCATTCCGGGCGCCGGGCCGGTTCCGCCAGTTGGTTCATCCCGCAGTCAGACGCCCGGGCAGCGGCCTCCTCGGTGCTCAGGCCGACTCCCGGCGCGACCCCGAGCCGAGCCGTCACCTGCGAGGAGTCCAGTCGAAACGGTTCCGCTACGGTGTGGCGCTCGGATACGGGACTTGCCTGTGCGGTGTCAGCTGCGGCCTGGGCGTCCATGGTTCCTCCCGTAGCCCGAATGGATGGGCCGCTCGTGGCGCCCCACCCGGCGCGGACCCGCAGGCCACCGCGCTTGAGCGGGCGACGGTGCCGTGGTCTGCCGGCTTCGTCCCTTCTTCAGCCCCACTGTCCCGGCCCGGTAGCCCTTCGCACAGGGCCGGACGGTCCTCGAGGGCGGTGCCGTCCGGCCCTCGGTCCGCAGATGCTCGGCAATCGCTCCGGGATGCCCTGTAGTGGGAGCACGGGGGTGCCTGCTTCACCGCGGAGGGGCGTCGGCCCGGCGTACCACCGTCCCGCAGAACCGAGGTGCACGACGCACACGCGCGAGGACGGTGCTGGATCGCTCCGGTGCTCACGGGTGCCAAGGCCGGCAGCCACAGGCGCTCCTGCCGGCCGAGTTCACGATCACCGTCGTCGGCCGCTGTACATGGGCGGGAGGGGCGGACGCGACGGTGCCGGGCCCGGTACAGGCAGAGGAGGCCGAGCCCTCCGGCGGGCCGGCAGACGCCGCCGGTCGCCGGGCGCTGCGGCCGTGACGACCGGGAGGCTTCGTTCGAGCCTTGTGTACACAGGAACGGCCTCGCCGTCAGCCGGCTCAGTCGTTCGCCGGGAAGGAACTCGGGAAGCTGTCCTCCTGAGACGAGGCACTTGCTCAGCTGCCGTTCCTTCACCCGAACGGGCCTGCCCGTCCTGTGCGTGGAGGGCCGCCGTGATGCTCCCGGCGCCTTGGAGCGGCCGCATCAGCAGGAGGGGTACTCCACGAGCTACCCCTCTCGGTGACTCCGAGTCCCCCCCGGTCGGCTCAGCGGCGTCCGTCAGCGTCCTGCGGCCTCCCCCACGAACGCCACCGGCATCAGGACGAGCACGAGCAGGTTCACCCGGGCGCGAGCGGCCTCGGCCCGGAGATCCGGCGACGAGCGGAGGGAATCCGCTGGCCGTCCGGCCCTGCTACCGGGGGCTCTACGGAAAGATTCGGCGCCCTCGCGCGACCGGCTGGTCGGCTGGCCCCGGCGTCTCGCGCCGGACGCCGGCCGGGGCGAGCACCTGGGGCGGCACAGGGCGGACCGGGACACCGCATGGACCGAGTCGGCCCACGAAGGCCCCATGGAGGAAGTAAGTGGTCAGCCGGCGAGGCCACCCCGGCCGTAAAGGGGCCGGTCGGCCCATGCACGTCCAGGCTCGGGTGGATGACGCTGTAGTGAAGAGGAGGTGGAGCACGACATGAACGGCCCTGCCGAAAGGTTCCCCGGCCGGCTCACTCTGCCCCACCTGTCCGACTGGGCGGAGGCTGGATTCCCCGTGAGCGACACGGTAGCAACGGAAACGCAGGGCGTTCATGTCGAGGAACGCCTGCTGGACGGGACGTACGTCCTGCAGGCCGAGCTGCCGGGCATCGGCTCCGCGAAGGACGTCGAGGTCACGGTCACGCAGGGCTTCCTGTTTCTGCGTGCCGAGCGCGGCATGAAGTCCCCGGAGACTCGCCGCAGCACGCGCCGCTACGGCCATTTCACCCCGCTGCCGGCCGGAGCGAAGGAGGACGAGGCGACGGCGGAGTACGAGCACGGTGTCCTGACCATCACAATGCCGGTGTCGGTGTCGGAGCGGAAGACAGACCGGATCACCGTCCCGGTGCGCGAACCCCTGAGTGCCGACAAGCGCTGATCCGACCACGCTCCGCCTCTCGCGCTGTCGCGGGTCACCACCCGGCGGACCCGCACGGGCGTCGGCCGTCCTGCACCCGGTCCTTCGTGTCGCACCGGGCATGACGCTGCGCTGTCAACTCTGGAGCCGAGGGCCGCCCGCTTCTTGCGGGCCCTCATTGCACGGTGCACGGTTTTGCTCCGCTTCGCCGTGTCCTCCTGTGGCCCTCGGCTCAACTCCTATGGCATCACCGATGGTCGACGCGATGTAGGGCCGGATGGTCCCGGCCCGGGGGCCGACCGGCCCCCGGAACTGTGGACGCCGCACGGTCGATGGCCTGGCCACCGAGGTCGCCCACGTGCGATCGACATCAACGTCGAAGGCTGCTGTCAGGAGGAAGGACCACTCGTCCGTGGCGGCCATGTTCGGCGACGCCACGGCCTCGCCCGTCATGCACGGGCCGGGAGCCGGGCAGACGTCCTCAACGGCCAGGAACCCACGCCAGACGCCGCCGACACCGAGGTACGACGGGCGCTGCGCAGCGCCAACGCCCTCGACCGTCGGACAACGCCAACACGTCGCCCTTGCGCGTGTCCTCTTCACCGACCGCCCTCTGGTCCTCCTCGACGAACCGAGCGCGCACCTGGTGAGCAGCACGCCCTCCAAATGCCCGCCGGCCGCCCGTCCCAGCCGCCGTCGCGCTCCCGGGCGTGGGCAGAACGGCCTTCGTCCTCACCTCGGTCACGGCGATGCTCTACGTCATCGCGGGGCTCGGCCACCGCGGCGCAGAGGAGGGGCTGGGCCGACGCGGCGGCGCTCGCGGCGACGGTCGGACCGCTGTTGCAGTCCGTGTGGTTCAACGCATGGCCGTCGATCGGCGTGCTCCTCGATATGGGCGCCTGCCGCCGTGATCCTGAGCCGACCCAGCGCGTTGTACTGAGCCGGGCCTCGCAAGGGACCGTTGGGCACAGCGCCAGAGCCAGTCGGCCCACACCTCGGCCCTCCGGAGCGCGGCACGGTGGAAGCGAAGGCCGTTCGAGGAGGCAGCCATGACCGAGCAGTCCATAAGAGTCGTGGTGAGCGTCGAGGGGTCCGGGGCGCCTGTGGCCGCACTGCGCTGGGCTGCGGAGCAGGGGCTGTCCCTCGGCACGGACGTCGCCGTGCACGCCTGGGAACCGGCCGCGGCCCGGTTGGTGCCGTACGCGCAGGCGTCCGCCTGCCCGACGGTCCCTGAGCAGCGCGAGCGGGCTGCCGGACTCCTCGCCTCGACCGTGCACGAGACCGTCGGGTCATGCACGGGCCTCGTCGTGCGTGCCGTCGTGGCGGAGGGACCGCCCGGGCGGGAACTCCTCCAGCAGGCGCCCGGCGCTCTGCTGCTCGTCCTGAGACGCACCGCCCACGGACAGTGCGAACTGCCGACCGTCGACACCGTGGGCCGCGAGTGCCTGCGGCACGCGACCGCCGCGATGGTGACGGTGCCCGCTCCTGGTCGGCACACCTCACCGCTCAGGCTTTCCGCCCGCCTTCCACCCTCCGGAGCGGGGCCGCCTGAGCAGGCCGGGCGAACTCCGCTGCGGTGGGCGACACCCTGAGGGAGCACGCGATGCCACGAAGCGCCGTGCCGGAGCCGGCGTGACCCGTCCGAGCCCGCGCAGTGCGGTGGCTGCCGGCTCCCCGAGGGCCTTCAGGAGATCGACGCAATTCGAGGTGAGCGCCATGGACGTACTAGTGGGATACGCGACAGTGCACGGCTCCACCCGTGGTGTCGCGGAACGGCTGGCCGCCTCCCTGGGCCGAGCGGGGCTGCCGGCCGACGTACGGCCTTTGGACACCGTCGATGACGCCGACGCTTACGGCGCGTTCGTCCTTGGCAGTGCCGTGCACAATCAGGCCTGGCTGGCCCCGGCAAGGGCCTTTGTAAGCGACAACGCGGGGCTGCTGGGCGAACGCCCCTCGTGGATCTTCAGCGTCGGCATGCCGGGTGCACTGCGCGGACCGTGGAAGCGGATGGCGCCTGTGGAGGCCCGGGTGGTCGTTCGGAGCTTGCCGGCCGGTCTGCCATATCGGAGCCATCGGCTCTTCTCCGGTGTCATCCTCCGGTCCCAGCTACCGCTCGGCGGACGGATCAGGTTCCATCTGATGGGCGGCCGGTTCGGCGACCACCGTGACTGGGAGGCCATCGACGCCTGGGCATCGGAGATAGCCGGGGAACTGCTCCGCGCGTGACTTGTCCCCGGTGCCTGACTGGCTCTAACAGAAGCTGCTGATCATGTGACCGTCGGTCTCGCTGCTCGTATCTCCGGACATGGAAACCGTCAGTCGCGGCCGTGAATCGTGTCGGACGAACTGGGGTCACTGATCGAGCCGTTGCTGCCGAAGCCGGGTCCGAAGAAGGCCGAGGGCAGACCGCGGGTGCCGGACCGGCAGGCCCTGTGCGGGAATCCTCCTCGTCCTGCACACCGGAATCCAGTGGGAATACCTGCCCCAGGAACTCGGCTTCGGCACGGGCATGACCTGCCGGCGGCGCCTCGCGGCCTGGAAAAAGGCCGGCGTCCGGGACCAATGCGGCGTGGACACGAGCCACGCCTCGGAACCAGGTTCCACACCGCCAGTGCGCAGACCACGAGGTCAGTCCAGGCTGAACGGCTGCTCGGGGTCCCATTCGTTCTCGAACCACCCGTCGGGAGCCGGCTCCAGAGGCAGTGGCCCGGGCATCCGGTGGCCGTCGCGGCACTCGCGGAAGGGTCCGTGCACGGGGTCGAGCAGCGCCCGCCACTGCGGATCGAGATGGTGGAGGTGCCAATGGGACATGCCGGTCCCCGGTTCCCACCGCAGGACCTCCCAGGTGTGCCAGATGGCCTGCAGGCGGCTCACCGCGTCGGCATGGTCCCACCAGCGCGGACACCAGATCTGCCCGGACTCCTCGGACGGGTGCAGGAGCACGGGGGCCAGGCGCTCCGTGACGAACTGCTCGAGGTTCTGGAAGACGGGAGTGTTGCCCTGCGGCTCGTCAGCCGTGGTTCCTTCCCCGGCCTGCCCGTCGGCGGGCCGGCTGTCCGGCGCTGTGGTCATGCGACTTCCCTTCCGTGTGTCCTGTCGTCAGACCGCACTCCGGTGCCACGCCGTCGTGGCCTCCACAGGGCGGCCGAGTCGGATATGGACGTCGGTCAGCACCTTCAGAGCCTTCCGGAGGTCGGCGGCCCCTTCCGGCCAGTTCTCCTCCGCCGCCTGCCGGGCGAGCCGTACCGCTTCCCTGGCCGGTGCGAGGGCGCGGACGTTGTCCCGGTACGGGCGTCCACGCGCACAGACGAGGAACATGCGGGCCTGACGTCGCAGCAGTCCGGCACGGGTGGCGGCGGAGCGGTCGGTCCAGCCGGCCAGGGAGCGGAAGACCTCCTCCGCCTCCAGCGCCGTCCGCCAGGCCGCAGCCCTGTGGCCCGCTCTGCTGCGGGCCATGGCGAGCTGGAAGAGGTCGCCGAGCAGCTCCGTCTCCTGCGCTGCCCGGTCGGCCCGTAGGAGCGGACGTCGGACGGCCACGGCACGTTCGGTCGCCCGCACGGCCTGGGGCCAGTCGCTGATCCGAAGCGCCGCGCTTGCCAGCCGGGAGCAGATTTCGGCGAGCATGGCGCGGTGCGTCTCGGGGTCGGACCGTACGAGCTGTTCGTACAGGTCACGGCCTTCTTCCAGGAGGGGAATCGCGTGGCTCGGAAGATTGTCGCCCTCGTAGCTCAGGCCGAGGTCGTACAGGCACAGGGCGAGGTCCGTACGGGAGTCGGTGCGGCGGGTGAGGTCGAGCGCCTCCCGCAGCAGGATGCGTTGGGTGACGTTCTTCTCGATCGCGCCGTACAGGTTTCCGTAGCGGTTGAGCGCCCGGGCGAGGGTGAGGGTGAACCGCTCCGGGTTCTCCCCCGCCAGTTGCCGGCAGATCCGCACCGCGTCTCGCTGGACCCGAATGGCGTCTTTCGCACGGTCCAGTTTCTCCAGGGCCCAGCCGAGGTTCTCCGCCGCCCGGACCTGGTCGGCCCGGTCGGCCCGGGTGAGGGTGCGGGCGGCCCGCTCGTACGCCGAGAGGGCCTGCTCGTAGTGGTCGACGGCGACATCCATGTGGTCCAGGACCTCGTACAGGTAACCGAGGGTCCCCAACGAACTGCCCAACTGGGGAAGGAAGACGTCAGGCCTGCGCTCGGTCAGCCGTCTGCGCACCTCGACGGCCTCGCGGAGCGACGGGAGTGCGTCGGACGGTCTGCCCAGCGTCTGCAGGTCCCAGGCGAGGTTGTGCAGCAACTGCGCCAGGTCGGGCCCGTGGACCTCGGGGAGGTCGTCGGCGAGCGGACGCAGGAGGCCGATGGCCTCCCGCTCCAGGTCCGCCGACTCCTCGTACCTGTGGAGGTTGGCGAGGTCGACCGCCAGCGAGAGCAGGCAGACAGCGAGGTCGGCGGTGTGGGCGTCGGGGTTGCCCCGCGTGAGCGCGCGGAGTGTCGTGACGGCCTCCTCGTCCTGGGCCCGCGCGGCCTCGTACTGGCCCATGCGCCAGAAACTCAGCGCGTGGTCGCGCAGGTTCCTGGCATGGAGCGCGGCATGCAGGTCGGGGCGTCTGCTCACCAGTCTCCGGCTGAGCCCGAGCGCCTCGCCGGCGAGCCGGTCGGATTCCTCGAGCCGGTCCAGGTGCCAGAGCACGATGGACTGCAGCCGGACCGCCTCCGCGCGGTCGCGTTCGAAGGCGTCGCCGTTCGCCCGGGTGGTCAGCGCGTCGAGGAGACCGTGCGCCGTGTTCACCGCGTCCAGCGCCTCGTCCAGGTGACCGAGCGCCAGGGCACACCGGGCCAGTTCCAGCCAGGACCGCGCGAGGTCGGCCCGGGCTTCGAGGGGAACCGGCCGGTCTTCGCCCGCCGAAGCCCGGCGCAGGGCCAAGGCTGCGCTCGCGGCCTTGTAGGCCCGCTCCCACCGGCCTGCGCCCCGGCACCGAAGCGCTAGGTTCTGCCAGGCCCAAGCGCGGTCTCCGCGTGCCACGGGGTCGTTCAGCGCGGACAGCGGCTGGTTGACGAACTGGCAGGCGCGGTGGAGGTCCTCCGCGATGCGCAAGGCGTAGTGGCTGAGTACATGAGAGGTCTGGGGGAGGGCGTCCGAGTGCGCCCGCAGCACCGGTGCCGGTACGGAAGCCGCGTCCAGCACCTCTTCCAGGCGGCGCAGTACGGCGTCGGCCTCGCCCCCTCGCCCGGCGTTGGCATGCAGCACGGCCGAGCGAGCCAGGACGTCCAGGGTCCGTACGCGTTGGGCCTGCGAGGCACGGGCGAACAGCGCGGGCAGCAGCCGTTCGTTCTCGAGAACCCGGCGCGCCGCCTGGTACTCCGCCAGCCGGTCCGGTTGCAGTTGCCCCCAGAACTGACCGTCCGGTGCCGGATAGAGGCGACACAGCCAGTGGGACAGCTCGGCCGCGATCCCGGCGCCTTCGGTCCCGGCCGCAGCGAGTGTGGGCAGGGCCAGCACTGTCGTCAGGGCCTCCTCCTCGTGCGCCGCACCGCACAAGGTCGCCACCGCCACCGCGTCGCGCAGCAGGGACAGGCGGCCGCCGTCGCCGTGCGCGCCCGCCCCCAGCGGCAACCCGGAGGCCGTGCTCTTCCAGTACCGCTCTTCGTGTCGCAGGAGGAGCGGCAGCGGCTGTTCGGCGTCCTCCAGGGGCGCGGGCCCGTGCTGGAGCAGCGCGGTCAGCACGTCCATCTGCACGGTCAGCGCCGAGTCGTGGCCCGGGCCCGGCGGGCCCGGTGGCAGTACGGCCGCCGCCGCTGCCCGCCAGTCGACGGCGCCGGACTCGGGCATCTGGGCGAGCATGCGTGAGAAGCCCCGCACGGCAGCGTCGACGGCCCGCTCCCGGGCGTCCTGGCTGTCGCTCAGCGCGGTCAGCTTGATCTCCTTCGCCGTGGCGAGGAGTTCGTGTCCGTGATGGCCGGCACCGTGCGCCTCCGTCAGCCAGGTGCCGACGGAACGGGACAGCAGCAGCACCCGCGCCCTGCGCCGGGACTGCTGCAACTGCTCCAGCACGCGGTGGATCAGCCGGGGCTGGGTCTCGGCGTAGTCGATGACCAGCAGCAGGTGGTGCGGCGACTGAACATCGCGCAGGACCTCGAACCCGGGGCTCACTGTGTCCCCGGGCCGGTCGGGCGGCTCGCGCAGCAGCTGGCCCGCGACCCAGCCGCGGGCGCGCGTCCGTTCCATCAGCTCACGCGCCAGTCGGGTCTTGCCCTGCCCGGCCGGCCCGGTGAGCACGCGGACCTCCAACCGTCTGCCGCCCTCGGGTGCGCACCAATCGAGCAGTTCGGCCAGCTCCTTCTCGCGGCCGTGGAAGGCGACCGCTTCGGCGTCCGCGCGCAGCAGCATGGACGGTGAGCGCAGGTCGCGCTCCGGAGGGGCCGGGTGCAGCAGCGGGGCCAGTTCCACGGCTTCCAGCTGGGGCATGATCGAGGACGCGTTCCGGACGGCGGTTCGGAAGGCCTCGTCCGCGAGCAGGTCCTGGCTGCGGGTGGCGGTCAGCCGGCTGCCGCCGCCCTCGGCCTGCCGGTCGGCGCGCACGACACCGAGCAGCAGGCGGTCGCTGAAGACGGCGGCGCCGGACATGCCGGACCAGGGCGAAGGGCCGCCGGATCGGGTCGCGGCCCCGGGCAGGGGCTCGTTGCTGAGCAGTTCGTAGCGGCGCGTGGCCCCTCCGGTCAGCGGAGGTATACGGGCGCTCAGCTGCTCGGCGGCACGGCCCGCCGGGCCTCGCTGCACGCGAGGGAAGCCGAGGGCCATGACCTGGACGGGCTTCGCCGTGACGCACCGGCCCCAGCGCTGCGGATGGGGGTCCTTGCCGTCCTGGAAGGACCCGGGGGGCGTCCAGGCCGGGGTCGTGGCGCCGTCCTCGCCATGCTCGATGTCGAGGAGCGCCGCGTCCACCACGTCGTCCAGCCGGAACCACCGCACGCGCGCACGGTGTTCCGCGGGCGCCGCCTCGGGCAGCCTCACCCCGATCCGCGCCGAGTCCCACGGGCCGTCCGCGTCACCCAGCAGGTGGGCGGCGGTCAGCGCGAGGCGCGGGGCGACGAGGTAGGCGGTGCCGAAGGCCGCCCTCTCGTGCCCGGCCCGCCGGGTGCGTATCTGCACCACGCGATCAAGCTCCACGGCGCGTCTCCGCCCAGGTCAGTCCTCGTCGCCGATGGAGACGTCCCGCAGGCCGTCCGGCCCGCGCAACTCGGGGGTGAGGTGCAGCGTCACCCGCTGGGCCGTCCGTGCCGACCGCTCGCGCCGCGCATCGGCCTCGGCGACGCCGAAGCGCAGCCTGCCGGAGCCGTCCTTGGTGCGGACGAGCTCCACCTCGAACTCCGCGGTGATCTCTCCCAGTACGAACCGCAGTTGTGATTCCCGGGCCCGCTGCTGGGCTTCGGTCAGCTGTCCGCGCAGCAACTCGATGGCGTCGGCCAGGTCCAACCACTCCCCGTCGGCGCCGTGGTCGTCACCCGCCATGTCCCTGCCCCCCCCGTGTGGCCGCGTTCCTGATCCGCCCCAACACCCTAGATCAGCCACAGGAGTTACCGAAAGAGGGGCTTGAGACGCGGCGCGTCCACGGCGTCGGCCGGGTGTGCTGATCCGCTGGTGGGCCTCACCTGGTGCCGTGCGCGCTCGTCCGCCGGTGCACCTCACCCGGTAGCGGATGACTCCGCGGGTGTCCTCAGGGCCGGTGGCCCGTCATGCGGACCGCCGGGGCGATGATCCCGCGGGCCGTTCGGTCGCTCGACGACCCACCTGGTCCTGGCCAGGCCGGATCCGTGGGCGATGCTCGTGCGTGCGATCTTCGGCGTGATGCCGCGAGCGGGAAGCGGGCCCCGGTACTTGTCGTAGTCGTGGCCGCGGTCGGCGAACAGCTGCTGTGGTCGGTGCCGGGGCGGCCCAGCCGCGGATACGAGGGATCACGTCCAGCAGAGGCACGAGCTGGGTGACGTCGTGACGGTCTCCTCCGGTCACCGACAATGCGAGAACGGAGCGACACGCTCCCACAGATCACCAGGCACAAGATCTTCCGACACCTGCAGCACTGTGCCGCCCACCAGCCCAACTGCCGCACCTGTGAACCAAACTCATCCCGAAATGATCAGTAAGAACCGTGTACCCGTGATGGGTACGGCAGCCGGGTGCCCGGCCGCGACGGCTTCTTCCATGACGGCCGAGGCGTCTCGGATCGCGCAGTTCGGCGCAGGACGGTCGCCGGGGTGTACACGCTCGGGATTGTGGATCGAGATCAGGTCCAGCCGGTCATGCCCGAGCCGCTCGCGGGTGCGGGGGTCTGCCAGCGCCCATGCACCGGGACGAGGCTCTGCCCGGAGTGGGACTGGTCGCCGGTGAGGACACCGGCGTTCGCGGCTTCCACGCCGGTGGACAGCCTTCGTGGCCACTCCCAGGGCGAGGTGGGCGGCCAGGGGGTGGGCCGAGCAGGTTCTGCGCGTGGCCGGCGGCGTGATTCGGGGCGATACGCGCCGTAGGCGGCCACACGGGCAGCCGCCTATGGGAACGCCCGGCACCGACAGGTGCCCCCGGCACTCGAAGTGGACCGCCCCGGCCCGGGGAGCCTCTGCGGCATTGACCGGGGCGGTGAGGACCACGGGGAAGGGTCCTCGCGTGCTCTTCCGGGACCTCGGGCGGCACGGATGCGGGATCTGAGCTGTACTGAGATTTGTGGAGTCCCTGATGCCAGGGTTACGGTCCTGGCGAAGGAGATCCACCAACACCATGCCAGCACCCCGTAAATACCCCGATGAACTTCGTGAGCGGGCGGTCCGCGAGGTCCGCGCCACCGGCCGCCCGATCGCGCACGTCGCGAAGGACCTCGGCATCCACAAGGAGGCCCTGCGCGGCTGGGTCCGCCAGGCAGAGGCCGACCATGGCGAACGCGACGACCGGCTGACCACCGCCGAGCACGACGAGCTCAAACAACTCCGCAAAGAAGTAGTGGAGTTGAGGCGGGCCAACGAGATCCTCAAAGCCGCCTCGGTGTTTTTTGCCCAGGAGATCGACCGTCCCCGGACGAGGCCGAGCAGGTGATCGACCATCTGCGTGCGAACGGTCTTGGGGTCGATCCCGTCTGCCGGGTGCTGGAGCTGTCGCCGTCGACGTACTTCGCCCGCAAGAAGCGGCCGAAGTCGGCCCGCCGGCTCGGCGACGAACAGCTCATGCCGGTGATCGAGCAGGTCCACGCCGAGTCCGGCGGCACGTATGGGGCCCGCCGGATCACCCGCGCGCTGCGGCGCAAGGGTGTCGAGGTGGCCCGCTGCACCGTCGAGCGGCTCATGGCCGAACGCGGCCTGGAGGGCGTAATCCGTGGCCGGCGGCGCCGCACCACGATCCCGGAGCCGTCGGCGCCCCGTCCGCCGGACCTGGTGGACCGCAACTTCACCGCGGCGCGGCCCGATCAGCTGTGGGTGGCTGACATGACGTATGTCCGCACGTGGTCGGGCTGGGCATATGTGGCGTTCGTGCTGGACGTGTACTCACGGATGATCGTCGGCTGGCAGGTCGCCGACCACATGCGGACCGAACTTCCCCTGGACGCCCTGGAGATGGCGCTGTGGCGCCGGAGAATCAAGAAGGACTCCGGCCTCATTCACCACAGCGACAGGGGTTCGCAATATGTGTCGATTCGATACACCGACCGGCTCGCGGACATCGGCGCCTCCGCGTCGGTCGGTTCCGTCGCGGACTCGTACGACAATGCCATGGCCGAGGCGCTGAACGGCACTTTCAAGGCCGAGCTGATCGAGATGCAGGGCCCCTGGAAGGACCCCGCCCAGGTCGAACGGGCCATCTTCCAGTGGATCACCTGGTACAACGAAGAACGCCTGCACTCCGCGCTCGACTACGTGCCACCAGCCGAGTACGAACGCGACTTCCGGCAGAACCAGGAACGAGTCCCGCAGTCCGCCTGAAACAAGATCACCGGACTCTACGAAACTCGGGGCAGCTCAATCCGACAGCATTCACCCATCTGGGTGACAGTCAGCCTTGCGCGTTGACAGCTGACACTCGCCAGCCGCGCCCTGGGCCGGCGCGGCCGCCGAGTGCACGGACCGTGCGTAGCGGTAGCGGCGGAGAATGCGCCGCCAAGCGCGTCGAACCCTGCGGGAAGCTGCCGGCCAGCTGCGGGCGGCTGCCCAGGTCCCTGGCAGTTGACCACGGCGCGGTGCCACCGGATCGTCGATCACTCCGACCCCCCGCGTACGCTCGAAACTGACGCTGCTCAGCTAGGGTCTGGCGGGTAGCCGCCAGTCGCGCCGATGCCCAGGACGCCTCCACGCCTCCACGCCTACGCGACCCGCCCTGATCACCGCCCGTGCGCACATGAGGTGCCTCGGACGAATGCTCTGCGGCACAGAGCGGACGCCAGGCGCCGGACCGCCGGTCCAGCGGGACGTCCGCGGGGTCCTCGCGGATACCGGAGACCTGACGAGGCTGACGCGGACGGTGGGCCAGAGGTGACCGGACAGCACTCGCCGCCGCCATGCCCACCGTGGTCCGGCACAGCGAGACCACCTTGGTGACCGACAACCGGCCGCCACATGCCAGGCGCCTCTTCCGTTGCCCCGTCGCGATGTCGGCGGCCGGCCACGGCTGAACGGTGCGGATCTGCCGGCGGACGGTCGCGTGCCGTACCCGTGCCCGTGCCCGTGCCCGGACGCCGTGCGCAGGAGGGCGGGGGCCATCCATTCGGCCTCCATGCGCCTGCCGCTCCGTCAGCCGCCCCTCATCCGGCGGCAGGGCGAAGGCGAGCCGTCCACCCTCACGGCCGGGTCCGGGACTGGCTGCCCCGGTCAGTACTCCTTGATGAAGCAGTCGGAGACGTAGCCCTCGACTCCGGTGCGGTTGTTGTGGATGTAGGTCCAGTGATCCTTGACGCTGCCGTCCGGGCAGGGCACCGCTTCCGCGTTGGCTTGCCCGCCCATCCAGGTGTACCCGTCACCGGGGTTGCCGTGGCCCCGGGCCGACGAGGTCGTGCTGTAACTCTCGTGGATCTTCACGCCTGTCGCGGTGAAGTCGCCCTGGCGTGGTGCTGCGCCGGCCGGTGATGAGAACAACGCCCCCAGGAGCGTCAGCGTCAGTACGGCGGCGGTCGTCCCAGGAGCCGCCTTCGCGGCGGTGCGCTCGGTGTTCATGCGATGCCTTCCTGTCCTGATCGGTGTGGTTGTTGCCTGTCTGTGCCGTGGATCGAAGGTGGTCCATCGGCTGGTCGCCCTGCAGCCAGACGTCTGCCCGGCCGCACGCCCGATGGAAGAGTCCCGGTGGAGGACGTCGTTCGCGTCGGTTGCGCGGGCGGTGAAGCAGTGGCGCGGCCCACCCGGGGCACTGGGCCCGTGCCGGTCGCTGTCCGTCAGGTCCGCGTGGGCTGGTACGGCGCTGACGAGCGGCAGGGCGAGGACGGCCGCGACCGCGCGTCCGGGCCAGCCGGCGAAGAACTGACTTCATGAGACCCTCCGACGTTCCTCGACGACTCATGCCGGGCGCCTGCCGTCGGTGGCCGGCGGTGCGGCGACGGCTCGGCGGGCTCGGCTTCGGTTCTGTGCGGATTCCGACCGGTCGTCGGGGCCTTCTCCGTGATCAGGAGCGGCACCGGTCGTGCCAACGATCCCCGGCCCGGCGAGCACGGGTTCCAGCCGTGCCCGGAAGTGACGCAGGAGCGGGGCGTCTTCGACGATGCGGTAACCCGGCACTCTGTCCTTGTTCCTCACCACCGCTTCCAGGCTCTGCCCGACGTGGTCCAGATGGGTTCGCGTGTACGTCCGGCGGGGAAGCGCGAGGCGCAGCAATTCGTAGGGAGCGCTGACGACCGGGTCCCCGTTGCTGTCCTCCTTGCCCAGGTACAGGGACCCCAGCTCCACCGAACGGATACCGCCCTCCACGTAGAGCGCGCAGGCGAGTGCGTGCCCGGGAAAGCGGTGCGGGGCGATGTGCGGGAGGAGGTGACCCGCGTCGAGGTAGAGCGCGTGCAGGCCGGGGGGCTCGACCAGGCGGACGCCCGTGCCGCGGCACAGCGCCGCGAGGTGTGCGGCCGCCTCGGCCCGGGAGCGCAGGTACCGGGGGTCCAGGGCCTCGGTCAGGCCCTGGGTGATCATCTCCAAGTCCCGTCCGGCCAGCCCGCCGTAGGTCGGAAAACCTTCCGTAGCGATGAGCGTCAGTTCGCACCGGCGGGCCAGTGCCTCGTCGCGCAGACCGAGGAAGCCGCCGATATGCACGATGCCGTCCTTCTTGGCGCTCATGAGGCAGCCGTCGGCGAGGCGGAACGCCTCCTTGGCCACGTCCGTCGGGCTGTGACCGCCGTACGCCGACTCGCATTGGGTGACCAGGTAGGCGTTCTCGGCGAAGCGGGCGGCGTCCAGGAAGAGCGGGACGCCGTGTTCCCGACAGAGGGCGGCTGCGCGGGCCAGATTGTCCATGGACACGGGCTGGCCACCCTCGCCATTGTTGGTGAGCGTCATGATCACCAAGGCGATGCGGGAGGAGTCCGGGCCCCGCAGTTGCGCCGCCAGGCCGTCCAGGTCGATGTCACCCTTGAACGGCTCGGGACGGTGCAGGTTCCGTGCCCGCGGGCAGGGCAGGTCACGGGCCTGGCAGCCGCTCAGTGCCACGTTGGCGCGCGTGGTGTCGAAGTGAGTGTTGCTCAGGGTGATCTGGCCGGGAACCAGCAGCGCGGAGAACAGGACTCGCTCCGCGGCCCGCCCCTGGTGCACGGGCAGGATGTGCGGGTACGACGTCAGTTCCTCCACGGCCTCCCGGAAGCGGTGGAAGGAACGCGATCCGGCGTACGACTCGTCGCCGGCCACACCGGCCGCCCACTGTGCCGCCGACAGAGCGCCGGTGCCCGAGTCCGTCAGCAGGTCGATCATCACTTCCTCGGCGCGCAGTCCGAACAGGTTGTACCCGACGCGGTCCAGGGCGCTGACGCGCTGTTGACGGGTCGTCGTGGGAATCGGTTCGACGGCCTTGATCCGGTATGGCTCCATGGTTCTGTTCAGCTCTCCTCGGTGCGTTGCCTGCGGGACCGCGGCGGGTGCGCGAACACAAAGTCGCAGGTACGGATACGTGGTGGTCACGCGCCTTCGCCGAGAGCGGTGTCCCGGGGCAGGTCGTGCGGCGGGTGGATGGCGTACGCCTCAGGCGAGAGGTAGACCGTCACGCGCGGCGGGCCGGCGGTGCTCCGGGCGAGGGAGACGTAGGAGATCAGCCCCACGCCGTCGGACAGGCGACGGGGCGTCATCGCGGCGAGTGCCTTGTCCAGCAGAGCGGTGCCCCCGCCGCCGTGCGCGCCCAGGACGGCGGCGGCGCGGTCACGGGCGACACAGTCGTCCCGGGCGTAGTCGCGGACCGGGACGTGCAAGGTGTGGCCGCTGGGGCGTTCCCTGTCCCGTCGGGTGAAGGACAGACAGGAGACCAGGGGCAGGCGGTCGAAGCGCCGGGCACCGCCACCGACCGTGCGGCAGAAATCCCCCACGCGCTGAGGGGTTCCGCCGGGCAGCAGCCCGGCCACGGCCTCCGCTTCCTCGACGGAGAAGCCCTGATGGGCGATGTACAGCTTCACACGCGGTTCCTGCCAGTGGCCCAGGTCCAGGGCGAAGAACAACAGGCGGCCCCGGTCGGGGCACCAGGACGCGGCCCGGGCCGTCAGCGCCGGCCAGGCCGGCCCGAACCCGAAACGGGTCAGTGCCTCTTCGACCACCTCTGCGGCGCGGTCACCGCTGTGGGCCTCGGGGTTGAGGTAGACCTTCACGCCGGGCGGCCCCGATCGACGCAGGTCCAGGGCGCACCACAGCGAGAAGGGGCCACGGGCCGCCGCGGGAAGGAAGAGATCCTTGACCCGGGCGACGGGCTCCGCGTCGACATTCCAACAGCTCGCCATTCGGTGCAGGGCCCGCAGCCCCGCCCGGCCGCTGTCGGCGACGGTTCTCGCGCCACAGCCCGGCTCGACCAGTACCCGTACCGTCGGCACGCCATCCGAAGCGAACGACACGGACAGCTCGGCCGGCGAGTGATCGTCGCTGACGAACGACGGTGAGGGCGGCCCGGCGCCCAGAGGGCGCCCTGCCACAGGACCCAGCAGCGCGGGCAGCAGCCGCACTGCGTCACTCGCCCAGGAGCAGGTCACATCAGCGGCATCGAGCAGTCGTTGGAGCTGTCCGGTCAGGTGCTCCCGCAACGTGGACGTCCTCGGACCGACACCCGTACTCCGCTCGAGGTCAAAGGCGTAGCCCGAGAGGGCGGACGAGTTCATGGCGGCCTCCGGGGTGCGGCACGGGAAGGAATCCACCGTCTCCACCACCGCCGTCACCCCGGTCGCGCACCGGTCACTCAACGGTCTCGCGCAATTACAATCGGCACCCGGACGGTCACTTACCGTTGTAAGCTGCGGAGTGTCCGGGCGAGGGCCCGACGGGGGAACAGTGACAAGCACATACGAGTTCGGCATCCTCGGACCGCTGCTGGTCCGGCACTCCGGCGCACCGGTACACGTCGGCGCCGCCAAGCTGCGCATGCTGCTGGCGTCCCTGCTGGTGGAGGCCGACCGGGTGGTGACCACGGACACCCTGGTCCACCGCCTGTGGGGCGACACCCCTCCGCTGCACGCCCGCAACACCCTTCAGAACTACGTGCTGCGTCTGCGCCGCGCACTCGGCAGCACCGCGGACACCGGCCCCGTACGAACCCACCCTCGCGGCTACCTGATCGAGACCACCCCTCAGACGCTGGACTTGCGCCGCTTCACCTCGCTCGTCCGTCTCGGAAGGACCGCGCTGGAGCAGAACGCGGCCGAGCGGGCGGCGGCGCTGCTGCGTCAGGCCCTGGAGCTTTGGCGCGGCGATCCGCTGTGCGACCTGCCCGGAGACGCCTTTCCCGAACTGCGGCTCACCCTGCAGGAACAGCACCTGACCGCGCTCGAGCTGCGCATCGACGCGGACCTGGCGGCGGGCCGCTCCGCGGACGTCCTGCCGGAACTGCGGGCACTGGTCGAAGCCCATCCGCTGCGTGAGTACTTCTGGACCCAACGCATGCTGGCGCTCTACCGCTGCGAACGGCAGAGCGAAGCCCTGGAGTGCTACCGCACAGTCACCGCGCTGCTCATCGAGGAGCTCGGCATCACCCCCGGCCCCGCGCTGCGGGACATGCATGCGCGGCTCCTCTCGGCTGCACCTGACCTCGGAAGGTTGCCGAGCAGGACGGAAGCCGCCTCGTCGCCGAAGGCCCCCGGCCGACCCACCCTGCCCGTCGAAATGACCGGCTTCATCGGCCGCGAGGCGCAACTGGAGCAGGTCCGTGCCCTGCTGTCGACCGCCCGGCTGGTCACCCTCACCGGGGTGGGAGGCGTGGGCAAGACACGGCTGGCGCTGCGGTCAGCGGCGCAGCTCGCCGCCTCGTACGCGGACGGCGTCCATCTCGCCGATCTAGCCGCGCTCACCGCACCGGACCTGCTCGACCGCGCCGTCGCCGAAGCTCTGGGGCTGCGCGACCAGTCCGCGAGGCCCCCCGCGGAGGCCATCGTGGACGGCCTGCGCGACCGGCAGTTACTCCTGCTTCTGGACAACTGTGAACACGTCGCGGACGCCGTCGCGACCTTGGTCCTGCGGATGCTGCGGGCCGCACCAGGCCTGACCGTGCTCGCCACCAGCCGGCACCGTCTGGGAGTACCCGGCGAGCACATCCTGACCGTGCCTTGCCTCACGCTCCCGGACCCGGACGCCCTCTGCGACCCCCAGCAGCCCTCCGAACGTTCGGAATCCGTACGTCTTCTGGTACAGCGGGCCGCCGCGTCCGCTCCGGCGTTCACCATTACAGCGCGCAACCGCGCGGCCGTCGCCCAACTGTGCCGACGGCTCGACGGCATCCCCCTCGCCATCGAACTCGCAGCCGTACGTCTGGGCACGATGACAGCCGAGGAGATGCTGGAACGCCTCGACGACCGCTTCCGCGTGCTCCGCAGCACCGGCATGCCGGGTACCGAGACGCGCTACCAGCACACCCTGCGCGGCGTCATCGACTGGAGCTACACGCTGTGCACTCCTCAAGAACGACTGCTGTGGGTGCGCTTGTCCGTGTTCAGCGGCGGCTTCGATCTGTCCGCCGCCGAAGCCGTCTGCGCGGGTGAGGGCGTCGAGAGGGATGAGATCCTGGACCTGCTCGCCGCGCTGGTGCACAAGTCACTGGTCGCGGTCGACAGCACCGGCCCGCGCGCCCGGTACGGCATGTTGGAGACCATCCGCCAGTACGGTCTCGAACGGCTGGGGGAACTGACCCGGCACACCGGTCTGCGCATCCGGCACAGCGCCCACTACCGAGCCATGACCCTGCGCGCGGGCGCCGAGTGGTTCGGCCCCCAGGAGGTCGACTGGCTGCTGCGGCTGCGCGAGGAGCTGCCGAATCTGCGGACCGCGCTGGACTTCTGCGCCGCCCATCCCGACCACGTCGGCACTGCCGTCGCCATCGCCGTCGACCTCGCCCGCACCCGCTGCTGGTTCTTCAGCAGCGTGCTCGGCGAGGGCCGCTACTGGCTGGAACGTCTGCTCGCGTCCCCACTCGCCCTGCCCCCCGACCTGATGGTGAGCGCCCTCGCGATGAAGGTGTGGATCGCGCTGTGCCAAGGGGACAATCCGGCCGCCGAGGTGTTCCTGGCCGAGTGCCGCGCACAAGCCGCGGGTCCCGAGGGGCCACCGCTCGCCCCGCTCACTTTCATCGAAGGCGCTCACGCCCTGCTCGTCGACGGCACCTCGGAGTCGACCTCACGCCTGGCCGCCGCGCGGGAGCAGTTCCTGCGGGACGGGCGGCGCGGCGACGCTCACATGGCCACCATGATGTGGGCCATGGCCGAGGCTTTCCTCGGCGACCCGGTCTCGGCACGTGCTGCCAGCAGGGAGTACACCGCCGAGGCCGAGGCCAGCGGCGCGCAATGGGCCCGTACCTGGGCCCGCTGGTGCGCGGGTCTGGTCGAGCTGCGCCACGGCGATCCGGCCGCCTCCCTGACCCCGCTGCACGACGCCCTCGCCCGGCAGAGTTCCTTCGGCGACAGTTGGGGCCCCGTATGGGGGGTGGAGACGCTGGCCTGGGCGGTCGCCGAGACGGACCGACACACCGACGCCGCCCGGCTCCTCGGTGCGGCGCACCGACTACGGCAGGACACCGGCGTCGCGCTGACCGGTCTGCGTCCGTTCCACGACGCCCATGTCGCCGCCGTACACCGGGTGCGTACGGCCCTGACGCCCCAGGAGTACACCCAGGCCTGGGGGTACGGCGCCTCCGAGAACAGCGTGCTCCTCGCCCTGCGCACCGGCTCGAATCCACACACCGAACCGCGGCCGGGGGCCGGCCGAGCGCCTCACCCGCGTCGGAACGAGGACCCTCGACCGGCCTGACCGACCATGCGCCTCAGCAGTGACACGGGCTCACCTCACGGACGAGCGGCTTGCCACCGCAACAGCCGTCTTCACGGAGTCAGGAGGAACCCGCAAGCTGAGGAGGTCGCTGATGTCGCTGCCTGACGGGCTCTCTCCCGCCGAGATCGTCATGACCCGACCGGGTCCCGGGACAAGCCGAGCTGCCGGCGTCGCACCGTCTCGCGGTCGGCCATGCGGGCCGTCCTCGGATGGCGGCTTACTGGCTCTGCCGAAAGTTGTCGATCATATGACTGTCGGGCTGCCGGACCGGGACCGAAGCGGATCGAGGGCCGGCCCAGAGTGCCGGACCGACGTTGCACGGCTTCTGCGCGAGAAACTGCGCACGAAGGACAAGCACGACTGGTGGCGGTTGGCAATCGGCTCCTCCCACGTCCGGGCCGCACCGCGCGGCCCGGAAGCGGACCCGGCCCGGTGGACCGCGCACGACCGGGCAGCAAGCACCACGTCCTCACCGATGCCCGGCGCATCCCGCCCTGGCCATCGGTGACCGGCGGAAACCGCGGGCGACGTCACCCAACTCCCGCACCCTGCTTGCCTGTCATCACTTGCGATTTCGAGAACGGTACTCGCCCGGAGGCATGCCTCGGTAACGTCGGAAGGCACGGCTGAAGGCGTGCGGAGAGGCATAGCCGACCGCGCCGGAGATCGACTCGACCGGCTCGTCGGTGTCGCGGAGCCGGACGGACGCCAGGTCCATGCGCCACTGCGTCACGTACGCGCCTGGCGTCTGTCCGAGCGCGGAGCGGAAGTGCCTCGACAGCGTCGTGCGGGAGACCGCCGTCGCAGCCGCCAGGGTATGAGTGGTCCAGGGGCGTTCCGGGCGGGCGTGGACACAGGCCAGGGCGTCGCGCACGATCGGATCACGCATCGCGCCCAGCCAGGAGCCGGACTGCTCCTCCGGGTGGCGGGCCAGCCAGACGCGTATGAACTGGATGAGCAACAGGTCGACAATGCTGTTGACGGCGGCGGTCGTGCCGATCTGCGGCAGGGCGAGCTCAGCCGTGAGCAGGTCAATGGTGTTTCTGAGCTGTGTGTTCTCCCGGCTTGTGATGTGCATCGGCCGGACGAGGGAGGTGAGCACAGGGGTGCTCACCTCCGGATCCTGCCCATAGCGCAGGACTAGCACTTCCGTCTGCGTCGGCGTCGAGCCCAGGCGCAGCGGACTGCCGTCGGTGAGGGCCTGGGCCGTCGCCTTCCGGTCGCAGGGACTCATCGTCGTACTGGACCCGCCGGCAATCCCGTGGGCTGTGCCCGGGGACACCAGGACAGCGTCTCCTGCTTGCACCTCCAGGCGGCTCTCGCCCGGGACGTGGAGCCACATCCTGCCCCGGGACACCACGTGCAGTGCCGCTTCCGGGGCGGACTCCAGCCACAGGCCCCACGTCCCGCCGGCCCTCAGTAGGGCCCCGAGCGCCCCTCGCGCACCCGACATACGCAAGGCCTCCGCAAGCACGTCCATCGTTCCCTTCCCGTCGACGGGCGTCAGACCACGTCGAGAACGATCTTTCCGTGTATCTTCCGCGCGAACAGTGCCCGGACGGCGTCATCCACGTCCTGCCAGTTGCCTCGCAGACCGACCGGCGCCGAGAGCCTCTCGGCGGCCATCAGGCCCAGGAGGTCCGTCAGTTCCCCGCTGGTCGGCGTCATGTCGCCGTAAGTGGCGATGGTACGGGGCTCGCCGAAACCAAACAGGGACCCTGACGGGAAGGTGGTGTCCTGCCCCGAGGAGTAACCGACCAGGTGGATGGTTCCGCCCTCCGCGAGGAAGCTCCAGGCCTGAGCCACCAGCGGCCCACCGACGGTGTCCAGGACGAGGTCGAACCGGTCGTCGGTCTGGGCGAGGTCGGTCAGGACCTTGTCAGCCCCGAGATCCCGGAGCCCTGCGGCCCGGTCCGGCGAACCCACGAGCGCCGTCACCCAAGCTCCTGCCAGCGACGCCAACTGGACGGCGAAGTGCCCCACGCCCCCGCTGGCACCGGTGACGAGGACATGGCGCGCCAACAGGGAACGCTTGCGCAGCACCCGCAGTGCGGTGACTCCGGCGATCCCCAGCGCGGCACCGTCGGCCAGATCCACACCCTCGGGGACGGTGCCGAGCGAGGCGGGACTGACTGCCACCCGCTCTGCCCACGCGTGCGGAGACATTCCCAGGGCGACGCGCGTACCTTCGGGTGGCCCTGAGCCGTCGGATGCGGCGCGCACCACGACACCGGCCGCGTCGTGGCCGTGCACAGCGCCGGCCGGCCACTGGTGCACGTAGTTCAGCTCTCCGAAGTTGAGACCGATGTGCCGTATCTCGACCAACGCCTCGTCGCTGGACGGCACAGGCTCATCGACATCCGCAAACCGGACGGGTCCGGCCTCGCCGTGATCGACCACAAGGGCGCGCATGGGTGTCTCCTTCTCACGTGGATTCGCCTGAACCTTTTGAAACCTTACGCAGCATCAGCACAGCGACCAGTCCCGTGAGAGGCGATCAGTTGACGATCTGTACCGTACGGTCCGCGCGCGGTGTCACGACCCACAGTTCGCCGGCACCACGCGGCGGGCGATCCGTCACTACCACGAGATCGGTCTGCCCCCCCGAGCCCGAGCGGGGCGGCGATGACCACCGCCGCCACGGCTACGAAGACATGATCCGGCTGCTGTGGATTCGCAAGATGACCGACGCCGGGATCGCCCTGGGTGACATCCGTGACGCCTTCACCACCAGCACGGCTTCCGCCGGTGCGGACAGCGGAGACGGTATGGCGCACATCCTGGGGCGGTTGGAGGAAACCCTCGCCGAGCAGGAAGCAGAAATGCGGCGGCAGCGGACCGCCGTGCAGCGGATGCGCATCGAAGGCAGCCGGAAGGGCCTGCTCTCGAGCTGTCGCAACGTCAGGTTGGTACGCCAATGGACCGTGACCAGCGACACCCGGTCCTCCAGCGGCAGGCTCCGCGTCGTACGCCAGCCCGCCTGCTGAAGTCGGGCGCCGTGCACGGGCGGTTGCGCGGACCCGTATCAGGGCATGCGGTTCCAGAAATCGAGGTTGTGCGTGCGGTAGTAGTCGACGGGGCCGATACGCTGCGGCGCCAGCGACTGGGTGTACGGCCGTCCTACGCCTTCCCGGCGGTGGGGGTGCCAGAGAGGCAGCCCGGGACCGCGAGGTGTGCCGGTGCGTGCGAAAGCCGCCCAGTAGCCGGTCATCGTCGCCGACAGGCGGCGCTGTGCCGGGGTGAAGAGCGGATCGGCCGCCTCGTCTTCGAACAGGTAGGGGATGTCCCCCGCGTGGAAGGCGCCGAAGTCGAAGTCACCGGGCAGCGGCAAGTACATCGGCGCCTGCCGGTCGGCGAACTCGTACGCGTACAGCGGCACGTGCCGGCTCAAGGTGTCGTGCATGGTCCGGGTGCCGCGCGCCCACATACGGTCGGTGATCACGGTGGCCCACGCCAGTGCGGGGGACGGGAACGCGGTCGTGGGGTACTCGCCCCGTACGCGTCGGGCGAGCGGTGCGCCGAAGGCGGTGCGCAGCGCGCGGTCGTAGTCGCTTTCGGTGAACGGCTTGCCCACCGCGTCGTATGTCATCCCGACGAATACGCGATGCTCGTCGAGGGTCGCCCCCGAGAGCACGGGTACATGGTGGAAGCGTCCCGCGCGCAGGGCCGTGGGTGGCAGCTGGGGCAGTGTGCGGTTTCCGTAGCCGAATGCCTGGAAGGCGTTCATGATGTACGGCACCTTGAGGATCGTCTCCACCGGCAGGGCGCGCAGGCAGGCAAGGGTGCGAGTGGGGCGATCGTCAAGGCAGTCGAGGGACGAGGTCATCTCTGTCGTGATGTCCTCCATCTCGCGCCCCGTGCGCCAGACGTACCACGGGTATGCCGGCACATTCGGGCCCATCGCGCCGGCCGGCATGTCCATCATGCCCTCACCGCTGGCCATGATGGCCCGGTGGAAGAGTCCCTCGGACGCGGGAGACGTCAGGTGCCCGGCGATGGCGGACGCTCCGAAGGAAACTCCCGCCATGGTGACATTGCGGGGATCACCGCCGAAGGCACGCGCATTGTCCCGTACCCACCTCAGGGCCGCTTGCTGATCCTGGAGGCCGAAGGTGCCGGACCCTTCCAGTCCGGGCAGGGCCAGGCCGCCGAAGACGCCGAGACGGTAATTGATGCTGACGACCACCAATCCCCTCCCGGCCAGTCTGCGCCCGTCGAAGAAGGAACCACCACCCACGGCACCGTCCCCGTGGATCCACACGAGCACGGGTGCGGGCCGCCGTCGGTCAGCTGCCGGTGGCGTGGTGACGTCGAGCACCAGGCAGTCTTCCTCCGTGCTGGAGATCTCCGCGTACGGGGAGGGTACCTGCGGGCACAGAGGGCCGGGCTTCGTCGCGTCCCTGACGCCCTTCCAAGGCTGTACAGGCCGGGGCGGTGCCCACCGGTGAGGGCCCGTGGGGGCGCCCGCGTAGGGGATGCCCCGGAAGATCCGGTACCCACCCGACCGGGTCCCTCGCACCAGCCCTGCCCCTGTGCGCACCCTCTCGCCGACTGCGGCGCCGGCCGGAGCGGTGTGCCGGGCTTCGGCGGCCGAAGGGGTGAGGCGCGCGGCGGAGGCGCAGGGGGCGGACATCATCGGGGAGAGCGTCAGGGCGGACACCGTCATCATGGCGTACGCCCGACGGTAGGTTCTGAGGTTCGTCACGACGGAAGCCTTCCTCGTGGCCATAGGCCCGGCGCGCGGACGCGCCGATGGTGACCTGATCGGCCGCAGCTCGCGCCCAGTTGGGCGTTCCGATCGTGGAGGAGGCGCGTGATCGGGTCTGACGGCCCGCGCGTTCCGATCACGCGCACCAGGGGCACGGACCCTCGCACCCGGCGAGGAGGCCAGCCCCGAAGGAGACCGGCATGGCGCCGACGACACCCGATTTCGGCCCCGACATCGACCCCTATGCGGCCTACGACCCGCAACGCGACTGCGACCCCGGCGCGAAACCCGGTCTGCTCGCCTTCCGCGACCTGGTGCTCGCCGCCTACTCCGGCACGACCAGCCTGGGGATCAGCAGGGCCTGCGGCAGCGGAGGCCAGAGCGAACACAAAGAGGGTCGCGCCTGGGACTGGGGCGTGAACGTCAACAGTCAGGGCCACCTGGCCGACGACCTGATCGACTGGCTCCACGCCACCGATCGGCACGGCAATCCCCACGCCCTCGCCCGCCGCTTCGGCATCATGTACATGATCTGGAACCGGCACATCTGGATGGCCAACCGACCTGACGCAGGCTGGCAGCCCTACCGCGGTGCCAACCCCCATACCGACCACATCCACTTCAGCTTCTCCTGGGCAGGTGCCCGAAAGGAAACCAGCTGGTGGAACGCTCCGGTGGTGCCGGATCGGCGGCAGCGGCTGGCGGTGGGCCTGTCGGCAGATGGTCGCGTGGAGGTGTTCCACGCGGCGGTCGACCAGATCTACCACACCTTCCAGGTCGAGGTGGGTGGCGCCTGGTCGGGCTGGCGGCCGTTCGGAGGGCCTGCGTCGGCGACGATCGCACTGTCCGCGGCACCGGACGGCCGGCTGGAACTCTTCGCGATGAACGGTGAGACGTTCGCGCACCGCTACCAGGCGAAGGCATCAGGAGAGTGGGCGGACTGGTACCCCTTCGGCGGCGGCGGTGAGCACCTGGCCGTGGGCCGGAACCACGACGGCCGCCTGGAAGTGTTCGCCTCCAACCCCTCCGGCGTCCACCACCGCTGGCACCACACACCCGGCGGCACCTGGCACGACTGGCGTCCCCTCGGCGGTCCGGCCGGTGCGCGGCTGGCAGTGGCACCGGCGTCGGACGGGCGGCTCGAGGTGTTCGCCCTCACCGACGACGTCTTCCGGCACACCTGCCAGACCGACCTGTCAGGGACGTGGCGGCAGTGGGTCGACTTCGGCCTCGGCGGCGACCACCTCACCCTGGCCAAGAACCACGACGGCCGCCTGGAAGTGTTCGCCTCCAACCCCTCCGGAGTGCACCACCGCTGGCAGAACACCCCCGGCGGGGACTGGCACGAGTGGCAGCCGCTCGGCGGCCCGTCCAAGGCACGACTCGCCACAGTCGACTCCCACGACGGACGGATCGAGGTCTTCGCCATGAACGACGACCTCCTCCAGCACAACTACCAGGTCGACCAGTCCGGGGCCTGGCGCACCTGGCAGGACTTCGGCGACGGCGGCTACTTCATCCAAGCCCTGCGCAACCGCGACGGCCGCCTGGAGATCATCGCCAACAACCCCGGCGGCGTCCACCACCGCTGGCAACACCAACCCGGCAGCACCTGGCACGACTGGCAACCGTTGTGATGCCCTGGTTCACAGGTGCCAGCGGATCTCCTGGTCGGGGGTGTAGCGGCACATCGTGCCGGTGGAGATCGTGCGGCGCAGGTGAGCGGCGAGGGCCGGGTGCTGTTCGTCCAGCCTGCGCAGGCTGTCGCGGATGCGGGCGGTGACGTTCTTGCGGGCGCGTTCACGCGGGTCTCCCAGACGGCGTGGGCGGCCTGCGAGGCCCGCGTGACGACGTAGTTCGTCCAGCAGGGCGGCGCGTTCCCGGGCGTAGGCGGCCGCGCGTGCGTCGTCGCCCCTCTGCACCGCGCGGTCGATCTCCGTCTCCAGCCGCTCCAGATGGCGGCGGTAGCGCCGACGGGCCTCCTCGTCCAGGACCTCGTCGGCACCCAGTCCGTGCGTGGTGGCCACAGCCTCGTCGTCCGGGTTCAACAGGCGGACGGCGGCGATGTCCTGGCCGGGGAGGCCCAGCAGGACGTGCAGGTCCCGCAGGCCCTTCGCGTCGGGCAGGTGTACGGTGCGGCCTTCGAACGTCAGGCGCCACACCTCACCGTTGCGGCGGAACTCGCACGACGGGGCGGCCGGGAGGCCCCGGGACGGGAGCGCGGTCAGGTGCTCGACGCGAGTGAGCAGGTGGGGCATGTCCAGGCGCTGCGCCTGCGAGGTCGCCTCCTTGATCAGGTCGGCGAGGTCATGGTCACCATCGGTGCCGCGCTCCGCGAGCGCGCGGGCCAGTTCGATTCGAGCCCGCAGCGACCAGGGCGGTGCGTGCAGCCGGTCCGCCGATTCCAGGGCTGCGGTCAGCCGGCGGATTGCGCAGTCCCACCGTCCGCGGGCGACGTCGAGCATGCCCAGCCACAGCGCCGCCGGGCCGCCGATGTCCCACCCAAGAAGGGAGACCAGCCACTGGCCCTCATACGGGGCCAGCTCGGCGCGCGCGCCATCGCACCAAGCCGGATCACCCGAGGCGACGGCCGCCTGCGCCTGGTAGCGCAGCCACAGCGGCGTCAGGCCTCGGTGCAGCGCCGTGTCTCCGTCGGCTCCAGAGCCGGGTCTGGCGACGAGTTCGCGCGGGCGCTCTCCGGCCTCCAGCTCGGTGAGGGCCTCCAAGAGGTCCACGTACGGGTGCTGACGGCCGCGTAGGGCGTCCAGTGACAGCCTCGCCTCGGCGAACTCGCCCCGCAGGACGAGCAAGGCCCACCGGTGGTGCGAGAGGAAGTGCCGGTGGTAGTTGGGGCCGGCCGTGCTCAGGGACTCCGACTCCTCCAGCAGTTCCTCCGCCTCATCGAACCGACCCGCCATGGCGAGCAGGACGCTGCGGTCGATGACGGAGGTCAGCCGCAGGCGGGCGGAGCCGTCGGATGCGGCCACGGCCACCATGGCGTGGAAGTCGTCGAGGAACCGAGGATCATCCGCCTCGAGCCCCGCGACCCACCGCATGGACATCGCCACATGCTCGGTCCAACGGTCGCCGCGGCGCCGGGACACCGCAATGAGTTCGGCAGCCAGCTCGCGCCGGCCGACCGCGGCCTGTGGGCCCCACTCCGCCTGCATACGTGCCCACAGTCCGACGTGCAGGGCGTCGTCGTCACCCGCCGCCCGGGCCGTGGCGACCACCGCCGCCGCGACGCTGCGAGCCAAGAGGGACTCCGAAAGCCGGAGTCCAGTGCTCTGCGACTCCGGCAGGGCGTCCTCGCCGCCCGCGCCACGTCGTCCCTCGGCCGTCGTGGCCGTCGCCATGCCGGAAGTGACGAGCTGCTCGTGTGCCCAGTGAAGAGCGCGCGGCTTCAGCGAGGTCGTGTCGCCGCGTCCGTCGGCGCCGTAGAGCGTGAGCGCGGTGCGTCCCATCAGCAGCGGTCGACCCAAGCCTCTCGCCAGCGTAGCGGCGTCCGCGAACACTCGCCACGAGGGCTCCTGCTCGCCGGTCAACTGAAGCGCGAGCCCGAGGTCGAGGCCGATCAGCACACGCCTGGCGGAGTCCGCGTCGGCGAGGCGGTCCACGGCGCGCCCGTAGTGGCCCACCGCTTCCTCGTGTGCCATACGCTGCTCGGCGTGCCGCGCCGCGGACAGCATCAGGGCCACGGCCTCGTCCCGCTCCAGTTCCTCGCAGGCGAGGTGGGCGTGGCGGGCCAGCTCCACGGGGAGTATCACCTCCATTGTGGCCGCCGTGGTGTCGCGCAGCGCCTGTACGGCGGCGGCGTGGAGCCTGCGGGCTCGCTGTGCGTCCAGGTTTCCGTACAGCGTCTCGCGCACCAGGTCGTGCTTGAAGACGGCCACTCCCGAGCGCTCCCGCTCGATCAGCTGGGCGTCGGTTGCCTGGGCCAGCCAACGGCGTACCTGCGCGAGCGGAGCGTCCAGGACGCGGGCCAGGATGTCGGTGCGGAAGCGGCGCCCCAGTACCGACGCGGCGCCGAGGCAGGCCGCCACCGGGTCGTCCAGCAGCCGTAGCCGCTGCTGGAGCGAGGCGTGCAGACCCGGCGACACCGCCGTCACCTCGTGGCCTCCGGCCCACAGGCGAGCGGTCTCCTGGACGAAGAAGGGGTTTCCTCCGGTGCGGCGCAGGACCTCGATGACCAGACCGTCATCCGGTGCCCTGCTCGCCGTACGGTGCATCAGTTCGGCGACATCCGCCGCTCCAAGACCCGGGAGCGCGAGCGTCGTGGCTCGGGTCATGAGCGAGCGCAGCCGGTCACGCGAGGGGTGATCCGGCCGCTCGATCTCCACGTCCCTGCACGTGGCCAGGATCAGGGCCCGCTCCAGCGACAGGTGCTGGGCCGCGAACTCCAGCAGTGCCACGGACGCCGGGTCGGCCCAGTGCACGTCCTCGAGCACGACCAGCACGGGCTCGTGTTGGGCAGCGGTGACCAGCAGGGTGGTGACCGCGTCGAACAACTGGAACTGTTCCACGTCCTCGGCCCCGCTCACCCCGAGCAGGCCCTCCCACGCCGCCCCGGCCGCTTCCGAGGCGGCCTCCCACGTTTGCGCCCGCGCGGATCTGCGCAGGCTTCGAATCACCTGCGTCCACGGCCAGTAGCCTGGAGTGCTGTCGGCGTCCCAGCACGCTCCGTGCAGGACGGTCAAGCCCTCGCTCCGCGCCTCCTGGACCGCGCGGCCGGTGAGGGACGTCTTGCCGATGCCGGCCTCACCTGTGATCAACAGCACGCCACCGTGTCCGGCGACGGCACGTCCGAGATGGGCCCGTACCGCACACAGAGAGTCGTCGCGCCCCAGCAGCAGCCGTCCGGACGGCGGTGGGCTCATGCTCGGCACCGGCCGTAGCACCCGCTCCCCGAGCAACCCATGCCACCACCCCCGCAGCGTCCACGGCCCTGCCGGCCGCAGTGTCGTCCCTGATCGGGAGCGTAGTGGCTGTTCGAAAAGTGGATCAACTTCACCAACTGCCCCTGGGCAGGGCGCGCATCGACAGTCGATGTGCAGGTCTGTTCATCCAGGCAGGCTGTCGGCCACATCTGCGGGAGGCGGACCGGGGCCGCAGTGGCAGCGGGCACAGGACGCGTCACGTCCGACCTCCTGCCGCAAGCCATCCTTGAGAGGGGACCGGCGCCGCAGGGGTAGGGCACGGACGGGGCCGCAGACTCCGGCGGCGAGAGCTGGGCCGGCCAGCGGACCATCAGCGTCTGCATCGAACGGACCACCCGAGTATCGGCCCTGGCAGTGACTCGCCGTCCACGGAAGCGGGCGCCCGCTGGAGGGACCGGATGAAGGGCGTGGGGCAACACGCCGCACCGAGCACTCGATCTTCTCCTGGAGAAGCTGACGCGACTGGCGGCGCTCCCGCTGGAGCACGGGGAGACGCTTCCCGCACGGGCCTGTACCAGCGGGGACTTCCACCGGCTCGAGAGCGAGCAGGTCCTTCGCTCCGACCGGCTGTGCGCCGGCCATGTGGACCAGGCCGCCCGGCCTGGCGACTACCTGCGCACCGACGTGCAGGTCGGCGGTGACATCCACGTCTACGTGGACGGACTGCCGGTGTACGTCTTGGAGAACCGGCGCGCCGTCCCGGAAGCGGATCCGGAGTGGCTGCGCGAGCTGCCCAGTCGTATGCTCAGCGCTCGGTACGAGATCGTGCCGAGCCAAGCTCCGCCTGATTCGGCGGATGAGCGAGAAACCGTCGTCGGGACGCTCACGGCGTCCGCGGTCGATCCTTCCGCCGGAGGGGTACAGGTGGGCCGGCGAAGTGGTTCGCGCGTGCCGCTCACCGCATACCTCTCGTGGGCAAACGGCCTTCTGGCGCCCCCGCTTCACCAATGCCCTCGACACTCTGCGCGACGGGAAGTCCACGCCGTTCCCGTCCCGCGCCCGGCAGGGCGGTGGCTGCCTCGCGTTCGCGTGCCCGTTCCGGGTGCCGACGCTGCCAGTAGGGGTTGTCGTACGGCAGTTTGCTGGACACCCGGCCGTACATCCCGAACGTGGCGATGATCAACCCCATGACGTAGCTGAAGATCACGTTGCTCATTCCGAAGTCGAGGATGTTGGCCGGGCGGTCCAGCACGAAGATGTGCGCGAAGCCGCTCAGGACGAAGAGCGCGCCGACCGTCATGTTGAGGACAGAGGCGAAGTTGCCGCCGATCACCGCGCCGGCGAGCAGCGCGAGGCCGACGACGGTGGAGATGGCGCTGAGAGCTGCGTTGGTGGTCAGACCGGCGATCGTGTCGCCGGCCGTGTCGAACGGGCTCAGCGCGTCGGCGAAGCCGAGCCCCGCGAAGACCAGCAGGACGACGCCGCAGAAGCCCGCGCCGTAGCGGTAGACCGTGGCCAGATGGTGATCGACGGGGAGTTCCTCTTTGAGCTTCATGACGGCATTTCGGGATGTGTGAATGCTTTGGATGCATGCGGGGTGAATTGCCCTCTCGGTGATCCGCTGTGGTGGAACGACCGCACCCCTCCGGAAACGGCTGACATGCCCGCTGACCGTGAGGCGTCTAGCGTGGTCAGGACCGACGTCACCACGGAAAACGGAAAGGGGTTCCCATGCAGGTCGACCGCAAGCCCCTGAACGGCCGCGTCGCCGTCGTGACCGGGGCCGCGCGCGGCCTCGGGGCGGCGATGGCGGAGGTACTGGTGGAGCGGGGTGCGCGGGTTGCGCTGCTCGGCCGCGAGGAACGCACGCTCGCCCGGGTCAGGGACTCGCTGCCGACAGGCGCCTCCGCGTGCTGGGAGGCGGATGTCACCGACGACCGCGGCATGCACCGTGCGGCGTCCGAGATCCGTGCCCGGCTCGGTCCTCCCTCGGTGGTCGTCGCCAACGCGGGGGTGGCGGAGGGCGGTCCGTTCCTGGAGTCCGATCCGGCCGTCTGGCGCCGTGTCGTCGAGGTGAACCTCATCGGCAGCGCGGTCACCGCGCGCGCGTTCCTGCCCGACCTGATCACCACGCGCGGTTACCTCCTGCAGGTGGCGTCACTCGCGTCGATGGGCGCGGCACCGATGATGAGCGCCTACTGCGCGTCGAAGGCGGGCGTGGAGTCGTTCGCCCACGCGCTACGGGCCGAGGTCGCCCACCGACAGGTGGGCGTCGGGATCGCCTACATCAACTGGACCGACACCGACATGGTGCGCGACGCCGACGAGCACATGGTGCTGCGGGAGCTGCGGGGGCACATGCCGGCTCCGGCGCGCAAGGTGTTCCCGGCCCCGTATGTGGCGAGGCGGTTGGTGGCCGCCGTCGAACGTCGCGGCGCATCCGTGTACGTACCTCGATGGCTGCGTTCGACCCAGCTCGTGCGGGCCGCGATGCCGCCCGTCGTCACCTGGTTGTCGCGACGTGAGCTGCCACGGCTCGCGGCGGCGGAGCCGTTCTCGGCAACGGGCCTCCTCGGCGCCGGTGGCCTGGCCGACCAGACGGCCACGGACGGTGGTCCGCCAGCCTGAGTTCGCGACCACGCCCCTGCCGGTGATCCGGGCCGCGCCTCTCACCCGTCGCGCCCCGCGCCCGGACACGGCGGCTGCGACCGAGACTCCGGCGAGCCCGGAGGGCCCCGGGCACCCGCCTCCTGGTTCCAGGTTTCGGTGGCCGGTTGCCGGTGGCTGCCCGGCCTCGACGGGCGCGGTGACGCCGTGGCGCTCATGATCGATGGTAGGACGGTGGGCGGTGGAGGGAGCAGGAGAGACAGGATGGTGGTGACGAACGGGGTGCGGGGCGCGCAGCGGCCGCATCGCCTGGTGACCGGCGCGTCCGCTCACATCGCCGGGCCCCTGGTGTCCGAGCTGCCGGCGGCCGGTGTCACCGGGTGCGCTGCCTGGCCCGCTCCCCCGCCAGGCCGCACGACCAGCCCTGGGCGACGGACGTGGAGACCGTGCGGGGGTGGACCGAACCGACCCGTGTTCGCTCGCCGAGGCGATGCCCGGTGACGATGCCGCCTCCTTCCTGGTGCACGCCCTCGGCACGGGTGCGACTTCGAGAGCACCGACCGCAGAGCGGCACGTGTCTTCGCGCGGGAGGCGGGCGTCCGCCGGATCGTCTACCTGGACGGACGCGCAGGGCCGTACCGGCCATCGGCAGCGGGCACTCGTCCACCCGCGGGGGCTCTTCGACCACGCCTACTGGGGGTCCGTCTCCCTGTTCCAGGCCATCGTCCTCGGCGGCATGGCCCGCAACATCACCCAGGCCGCGGCGAGGAGGTGACCGCGCGGAGGAGTGATCGGCGCGCGCGGCGCATCCGGCGCGCGCGTCCCCCACGAAGTGCGGAGCGACAGGCACCCGTTCAGGTACCACCGCGTACCACTGCGCCAGGAGTGACACCATGACCGTCGCGGTCGTCCTGTTCACCTCGGACCTGCGTCTGCACGACCATCCTCCGCTGCACGCCGCGCTGAAGGCGGCGGACGAGGTGGTGCCGCTGTTCGTGCTCGACCCCGGCATCCACGCGGCGGGCTTCGACGCGCCCAATCGGAGAGCCTTCCTCGTCGACTGCCTGAACGACCTCGACGCCTCGCTGCGCCGCCGCGGCGGCCGGCTCGTGATCCGCGACGGGCCGGTCCCCCGCGAGGTCCGCGCCGTCGCCGCCGAGTGCGGGGCTACCGAGGTGCACATGGCCGCGGGCGTCACCGCGTACGCCCACCGCCGTGAGGAGCGGCTGCGCGAGGCGCTGGGCGGCGACGGTGTCGCCCTGCGCGTGCACGAGGCAGTGATCACCGCTGTCGCCCCGGGGGCGGTGACGCCCGCGGCCTCCGACCACTTCGCCGTGTTCTCCCCGTACTTCCGCCGCTGGTCCCAGGAGTCGCTGAGGGAACCCCTCGCCGCGCCGCGGACCGTGCGCGTCCCCGACGGGGTGCGCGGCGAGCCGCTGCCGGACCGGGCGAAGGTGCCCGGCGTCTCGCCCGGTCTGCCGACCGGAGGGGAGTCCGCCGGTCGCGACCTGTTCTCGCGGTGGACGCGTTCCGGGCTCGCCCTCTACGAGGACCGGCACGACGACCTGGCGGGCGACGGTACGTCCCGGCTCTCGCCGTACCTGCACTTCGGAGCGCTGTCCCCCGTGGAACTCGTCCAGCGGTCCCGGACGCACGGCGGGCCGGGCGCGGAGGCTTTCGTACGCCAGGTGTGCTGGCGGGACTTCCACCACCAGGTGCTGGCGGCGCGGCCCGGGGCGTCGACCGAGGACTACCGCACCCGCCACGACCGGTGGCGGGACGAGGAGGAGGCGTCCGAGGACATCGCCGCGTGGCGGGAGGGACGTACCGGATATCCCGTCGTCGACGCGGCGATGCGTCAGCTGCGCCACGAGGGCTGGATGCACAACCGGGCGCGCCTGCTGGTGGCGAGCTTCCTGACCAAGACGCTGTACGTCGACTGGCGGATCGGCGCCCGGCACTTCCTGGACCTCCTCGTGGACGGCGACATCGTCAACAACCAGATGAACTGGCAGTGGGTCGCCGGTACCGGCACCGACACCCGCCCCCACCGGGTGCTGAACCCCCTCGTCCAGGCCAGGCGGTTCGACCCGGACGGTATTTACGTACGCCGCTGGGTCCCCGAACTCGGCGATGTGGACGGCAGGAGGGTGCACGAGCCCTGGCGCCTGACGGCAAAGGAGCGCTCCGCGCTCGACTATCCGGAGCCGGTCGTCGACCTCGCCGAAGGGCTCGCACGCTTCAAGCACGCCCGCGGCCGCGACTGAGGAGAGGATCTCTCGTGCACTGGCTCTTCGGCGACCAGCTCGGCCCGCACTTCCTCGAACCGGGCGAGGACGGGCCCGGCCGCGACACGCCCCTGCTCATGATCGAGGCCCGCTCCGTGTTCCGTCGGCGCCGCTTCCACCGGGCCAAGGCCCATCTGCTGCTGTCCGCGATGCGCCACCGCGCGGCCGAACTCGGCGATCGCGTCACCTATGTGCGTGCCGACACCTACCGCGACGGCCTCGACCGGGCGGCGCACGGGCGTCCGGTCGGTGTCCACCACCCCACTTCGCACGCGGCCCTCCGCCTGGTGCGGTCCCTCCCGGGCGTGACCGTCGGCCCCGCCCGCGGGTTCCTCGTGCCGAAGGCCGACTTCGAGAAGTGGGCGGACGGCCACGGCGGGAAGCGGCTGCGGCAGGAGGACTTCTACCGCTGGGTCCGGCGGAAGCACGACCTGCTCATGGACGGCGATCGACCGGCGGGAGGCCGGTGGAACCTGGACCACGACAACCGGGAATCCCCGCCGCGCGACACGGGCTCCCTCGGGATCGCCCGTCCCTACCGGCCCAGGGAGGACGACATTGACGAAGAGGTCCGCCACGACCTCGACCGCTGGGAACGCGACGGGGACATCTCCTTCGTCGGGCGGGACGGGGCACGCCTGTTCCCCGCGACCCGGGCGGAAGCGCGCCGGGCCCTCGCACGGTTCGTCGGGCACCGACTCGCCACGTTCGGGCCGTACGAGGACGCGATGCTGGCCGGCGACCCGGTCATGAGCCACAGCGTGCTCTCCTCCTCCCTCAACCTCGGTCTGCTGGATCCCGCCGAATGCGTCGAGCCGGCCGAGCAGGCATGGCGCGAGGGCCGGGCGCCGTTGAACAGCGTGGAGGGGTTCGTCAGGCAGATCGCCGGCTGGCGCGAGTACGTGTGGCAGCTGTACTGGTACTTCGGCGAGGACTACCGGCGCTCCAACGATCTCCGGCACACCGCGCCGCTGCCCGACTGGTGGAGCGACCTGGACGCGGACGCCGTCCGGGCCAACTGCCTGCGCACGGTCCTGGCCCAGGTGCGCGACACGGGATGGACGCACCACATCCCCCGGCTGATGATCCTCGGCAGCCACGCCCTTCAACGGGGCTGGGAGCCCGCTGCCGTCACGGACTGGTTCCACCGCTGCTTCGTGGACGGCTACGACTGGGTCATGCTCCCCAACGTCGTCGGCATGTCCCAGTACGCCGACGGCGGTCGCATGACGACCAAGCCCTACACCTCGGGCGGCGCCTACATCAACCGCATGAGCGACCTGTGCGGCCCCTGCGCCTACCGGCCGGGCGATCGGACCGGCGAGCACACCTGCCCCTACACCGCCGGCTACTGGGCCTTCCTCGACCGGCACCGCGGGCGTCTGGCCGACAACCACCGCGTCGCCCGGCCGGTGCGGCAACTGGACCGGCTCTCCGATCTCGCGGACGTACGCGAACAGGAGCATGCGCGGGGTGACACACCGCCCTGAACGACACAGCAGTGGGCCGGTGAGGTGGCATCCGTCGGGCACCGGCTTACGACCGGCGGGAATCAGTGCATCCGTACAAGGGCACCCGGCCGAAGCACTGCCGTGCGGATGACCGAAAGTGAGAAGGGGTTGTGCATGCCTGGACTGCCGTCGGCGGTGGCCCCACCGGCCGATCTCGTAGCGGAGCCGCTCACCGCCTCCGAGGCCACCGAGGCCGTCGGCGCCGTGCTCCGGCAGATCCTCGACGAGCGACTGCGTCATTGCCGCGCGGTCGACCCCGTCTTCGCCCAGGAGCTGGCCACCCGGCTGGCCGCCCTGGTCGAGAGGGGCGGCAAACGGCTGCGTACGGCGTTCGCCCACTGCGGCTGGCGCGCCGGCGGCGGCTCGGGGGACGTCACCGCGGTGCTGCGCACGGGAGCCGCCCTCGAACTGCTCCAGGCCTGCGCCCTCGTGCACGACGACGTGATGGACGGCTCCGTGCGGCGTCGGGGCGGTGCGGCCCTGCACGTCGACCTCGCGCGTGCGCACTGGGCGGCGGGCATGCGCGGTTCCGCGGAGGACTTCGGGACGTCGGCCGCCGTGCTCGCCGGCGACCTGGCGCTGGCCTGGGCGGACGACCTGCTGACGGAGACGGCGCTCGGCACGCCGCACGGCCGGCACCTGCACGAGGAGTGGCGGGTGATGCGCACCGAGATGGTCGCCGGGCAGTACCGCGACCTGCACGCCGAGGCCGCTCGCTCCTCGGATGTCGACGAGGCGCTGGCCATCGCCACGCTCAAGAGCGCCTTGTACACCGTCGCCCGGCCTCTCGCGCTCGGTGCCTCGCTGGCCGGAGCCGACGCGTACGTGGTGGAGGCCCTGCGGGCCGCCGGCCGGTGCGCCGGGCTGGCCTTCCAGCTCCGGGACGACCTGCTCGGAGCCTTCGGCGACCCGGCGCGGACCGGCAAGCCCGCCGACGACGACCTGCGCTCCCGCAAGCTGACCTACCTCCTCGCCGTCGCGGTGCGACTGGCCGACGCCACCGACGACCACCTGGCCGCCGCGACGCTGGCGCCGGACGCGGACCCGCGATCCGGGCACGCCGTACGGCGCGTGCGGGCGGCACTCGAACGCACCGGCGCCCGAAAGCTCGTGGAGGCGAAGATCGAGGAACTGGCCGAGACGGGCCTCGGCCACTTCGAGCGCGCCGGCGCCCACCCGGCCGTACGCCGCGAGTTCGCCGCACTGGTGGAACGCGCCACCGGCGTCGCCGCGCACCGGACGGAGGAGGTCGCGTGAGAAGGGTTCCGGGTCCAACCGACCATGTCGTCGTGGTGGGTGCCGGACTGTCCGGACTGGCGTGTGCGCTGCACCTGCTGGGTGCGGGCCGCCGTGTCACCCTCGTCGAGCGGGACGCAGGCCCCGGCGGCCGGGCCGGTCGCGTCCGGCTGGGTGGATACCGGCTGGACACCGGTCCCACGGTGCTGACGATGCCGCACCTGGCGGACGAGGCGTTCGCGGCCGTCGGGGACAGCCTGCGCCGCCGGGTCCAATTGACGGCTCTGCATCCGGCCTACCGGGCGTGCTTCGCGGACGGTTCCTCGCTCGACGTGCACACCGACGGGGAGGCGATGGAGGCGGAGGTACGCCGATTCGCCGGCCCGGCAGAGGCGGCTGGATACCGGGAGCTGCGACGTTGGCTGGGGCGTCTGTACCGGGCCCAGATGCGCCGTTTCATCGACACGAACTTCGACTCACCCTTCCAGCTGCTGCACCCGGACCTGGCCCGGCTGGCGGCGCTGGGCGGGTTCGGCCGGCTGGACGGCCGGATCGGCCGCTTCCTCGCCGACGACCGTCTGCGCCGCGTCTTCTCCTTCCAGGCGTTGTACGCCGGGGTCGCCCCGGCCCGCGCGCTCGCGGCGTATGCGGTGATCGCGTACATGGACACCGTGGCCGGCGTCTGGTTTCCGAAGGGCGGCATGCACGCACTCCCCCGCGCCATGGCCGACGCGGCGGCGGACGCCGGTGCCGACCTGCGCTGGGATGCCGAGGTGAGCGGCCTGGAGCGCTCGGCGGGCCGCGTGCGGGCCGTCCACCTGGCCTCCGGAGAACGCATCCCGTGCGACACGGTGGTGCTCACGTGTGAGCTGCCCGCCGCCTACCGGCTGTTGGAACGGGAGCCCCGGCGGCCGGTGCGACTGCGCCACTCACCGTCCGCAGTGATCCTGCACGCGGGCACCGACCGCACCTGGCCGCACCTCGCCCACCACACCATCTCCTTCGGCGCCGCCTGGGAACGCACCTTCGACGAGCTGACCCGCACGGGCGACCTGATGAGCGACCCGTCCCTACTGATCACCCGTCCCACCACGCACGATCCCTCCCTGGCACCGCCGGGACGCCACCTCCACTACGTCCTCGCCCCCTGTCCGAACACGACCGTCGGCCCCGCGGCCGCCGGCTGGCGGGACCTCGGCCCGCGCTACCGCGACCGCCTGGTCGCCGAGCTGGAGCGCCGGGGCCTGGACGGCTTCGCGGACAGCGTCGAAGAGGAACTCCTGGTCACCCCGCTCGACTGGGCCGCGCAGGGCCATGCGGCCGGCAGCCCTTTCTCGGTGGCCCACACCTTCGCCCAGACGGGACCTTTCCGCCCGCGCAACCTCGTACGGGAGGTGGAGAACGTCGTCCTGGCAGGCTGCGGGACCACTCCGGGCGTCGGCGTGCCGACCGTGCTCGTCAGCGGCAAGCTCGCCGCCGCGCGCGTCACCGGCGGCATCGGCTCGCGGACCGCACGCGCGCGCCGGCCGCCGACCGCGGACGCCCCGTCTCCCACTCCCGTCCCGGCCCCGGCAGGTGTCGATGAGCCGTCGTGAACTCGACGCGGCCGGAATCACCGATCCCGCGCTCCGCGTCGCCTACGCCCGTTGCCGACGGCTCAACGCGCGTCACGGCAAGACCTACTTCCTGGCCACCCGCCTGCTGCCGCTCGAACGCCGCTCCGCCGTGCACGCCCTGTACGGCTTCGCCCGCTGGGCCGACGACATCGTGGACGACCTCGATCGGCACCGAACGCCCGAGGAGCGCGACCGGCATCTGCGCCGACTGGAGAGCGACCTGGCGAGCGGGTTGCGTTCCGGTGGCGGCGCCGAACCGGTGGTCCGGGCCGTCGCCGACACCGCCGCCCGGTACGCCATCGAGCCGGTTCTCTTCACCGACTTCCTGTCCTCGATGCGTGCCGATCTGACCGTCACGGACTATCCCACCTACGCCCACCTGCGGGGCTACGTACACGGTTCGGCCGCGGTGATCGGGCTGCAGATGCTGCCGGTTCTCGGCACGGTCACGCCCCGGCAGGAGGCTGAACCGCACGCGGCGGCGCTCGGGGAGGCGTTCCAGCTCACCAACTTCCTGCGGGACGTGGGCGAGGACCTCGACCGGGGCCGCGTCTACCTGCCCGGCGACCTGCTCGCCGCCCACGGTGTGGACCGGCCGCTGCTGGAGTGGAGCCGGCGCACCGGGGGCACAGATCCGCGGATCCGCGCGGCCCTGGTCGCCACGGAGGCGATGACGCGGGAGGTGTACCGGACGGCGGAGCCGGGCATCGCCATGCTCGATCCGCGGGTGCGTCCCTGCATCCGCGCCGCGTTCACTCTTTACGGCGGCATTCTCGACGCGATCGCGGAGCAGGACTACACCGTGCTGCACCGTCGTGCGGTTGTGTCCCGCCGACGTCGTGCGGCCACCGCCGCGGCCGGAGCGCTGCGCGCGGCAGGCGCCCGGTGGCAGGCTCGCGCCCCGCGTCGGGCGACCACGGCGGGTGGTCCGGCAGCGGAATGGAAGGGGTCTGTGGGATGACTGGGCGGATGGGCGAGAAGCGCTGGACACCGCCGTTGCGGCTCAGGCGCCCCGGCCCGGACTGGGCGGCGCAGACACCGACCTGGCGCCAGGCGCGACCGGCACTGATCGCCGAGGCGCTCAAGCGGGCTTCGACCCGCCCGTCCGGCAACTGGTTCGTGGTCGGTGCCTCCCGTCGGATGCGCGCCGAAGGCCGCCCCTACGGCAGGACGGTGGCCGGCGTGGAGGTCGTGCTGTGGCGTTCGGAGACCGGTGAGCTGCGCGCGGGCCCTGGTGTCTGCCCGCACCTGGGCGCTCCCCTGCGTCAGAGCCGGGTGACGGCGTGCGGCACGCTGGTGTGCCACTGGCACGGCCTTGCCCTGGACGGTTCCCCCACCGCCGGCTGGGAACCGTTCCCCGTGCACGACGACGGCGTACTCGTCTGGGTCAGGCTGGACGAGGTGGGCGACGAGGAGCCCACCGCCCGGCCCACGGTGCCCGTGCGGCCCACGACGGGCAGCGGGGTGGACGCGGTGTTCACCGCGGTGGGGCGGTGCGAGCCGCAGGACGTGGTGGCCAACCGGCTCGACCCGTGGCACGGCTCGTGGTTCCACCCGTACTCGTTCGTCGACCTGACGGTGGTTCGCGAGCCGCGGAGCGAGGACGACGACGCCTTCGTCGTCGACGTCTCCTTCCGGGTGGCCGGGCGGCTGGTGGTCCCGGTGCGCGCCGAGTTCACGGCGCCCGAGCCACGCACGGTCGTCATGCACATCACCGACGGGGAGGGGGCCACATCCGTGGTGGAGACACACGCGACCCCGCTGACAGGAGCGGGGCACGCGCGTCCGCGCACCGCCGTGGTCGAGGCGACGATCGCCGCTTCGGACCGGCCCGGCTTCGCCCTCGCGCGGGCTGCCGCCCCCGTGCTGCGCCCGTTGATGCGCCGTACGGCCGGGCGCCTGTGGCGGGACGACCTGGCCTACGCCGAGCGCCGGTGGGCGCTGCGCAGCACCGGGCGGTTCCCCGGCTGACCGTACGCCTGCCGGGCGTCGGTCAGGCAGACGAGCGGCGTCCCGTGACGGCTCCGAGCGCCCGCAGGAGGGGGGACCGCCCCGCGCGGGGGACGGTCCACAGGACCTGGCCGCGCACGCCCCGGTCGGCGAGCAACGCGTTCGCCGCCAGGAAGCCGGTGGTGGCGGCCCGTTCCATGAGGGCGACGGGCAGGTCGCAGCGGATGGCGTCGCCGGCCAGCGTCAGCCAGGAGTGCGGGGTCCGTACGGTGGGACGCCGACGGTGGGAACCGGCCGGGAAGAGCGGGCAGTCCGACCGCCACTCGTGCCGGGCGTCGACGACACGCGCCCTACGGGTCTCCGGGTACACCCGGTGGAGCCGCTCGACGAGCATCCCCTGCACCTTCTCCGGTTCCGCGGAGGCCCCCGAGGGGTCGACTGCGTAGGCGTGCAGTTCCACCACCGATCCGCCGGTCCGCGCGGCCCAGCGGGCGGCCTCGCCTTCGTACCGTTCCAGGACGCTGATGTTGTCCAGTCCGCCGTAGCCGCTGGTTCCGAGGAATCCCGGCCGGTCACCGCGCACCGGCCGGTCGAGCCAGAGCCGGGAGACGAGGAAGGGCGGTGCGGTGCGCAGGGCCGCGACGTTCTCGCGCCAGGCGGAGGTGCCCAGGCCGGGTGAAGCGCCGACGACCCGGCGAAGTCGCCCGGGGTCGAGGGCCAGCACCACGGCGTCGTGGTGCCCGGTGCCGGCGTCGGTGAGCACGTGCGCTCCTTCGTCGCGGCCGTCGCCGGCGGGAAGCACGCCGTGCACCGGCGTTCCGGTGCGGATGTCGGCACCGAGGCGCTGGAGGTAGTCGCCGAGAGGGTCCCAGAGCGCCTGCGGAAAGGGCTCGCCCGGTACGTCGAAGAGCAGGCCCTCGGCCGACCCGAGGAAGTAGATGTGGAACATCAGCAACAGTTCGGCTGCGGACAGCTCGCGCGGATCGGCGAAGAAGCTGCGGGAGAACACCTCGAACGCCAGGTGGTGCGCGGCCTCGGGGAAGCGGATGCCTTCCAGGAAGGCGGTGGCGGTGACCTCGTCGAAGCGTTCGTAGACCTCGGGCACGCGCACGTCGAGCAGCGGGAGGGCGGCCCGGGGGTCCATGGCGGCCAGGTCCCGCAGGCCGAAGGTGGGGCTGAGCGCGACGAATCCGAGCGCGCTGAGAGGCGGTGTCCTCGGGACGCGTGCGAAGCTGTCCGTCAGGCCGCCGCTGTGCCGCAGGGGGTAGTCGGGCAGCGGCGTGAGCCGCGCGAGGGACGGGTCGGTGCGGCGCAGCAGGCCGCGGAGGTTGTAGTACTGGCGGAAGAAGGCGTGGAAGCCGCGGGTCATGGTGACCGGGGAGCCGTCCGCAAGCCGGGTGTGCCATCCGCAGAGCCGTCCGCCGAGCGACGCCTCCTTCTCGTGAAGGGTCACGCGGGCGCCGCGTTCGGCGAGCAGGGTGGCTGCGGCCAGGCCGGCGATCCCACCGCCGACCACTGCGACGGACGGCTCCTCTCCGCGGGGGAAGCGGTCCCGGCCGGGCGGAGGGAGCAGCACTTCGGCCTTGCGGTCGCGGCCGCGTCGGGCGGCTGCGGTACGGCGTGCGGTCACTGTGCGTGCTCCCTTGCCGGGGTCGGAGTCGTCGTGGCCCCGCTTGCCGGGGACGGGCCGTTGCGGGCGAGGAAGGTGTGCACGATGCCTTTCTGCCATCCGGCGACGGGGGCGACGCGCACTCCGGTGAAGCCTGCGCGGTCCAGGCGGGCCGCGAAGGCGGAAGCGGTGTCGAAGGCGGCGACGCTGTGCCGGAGGTGGCGGTAGAGCGCGCGGTCGCCGGTGAGCGTGCCCAACGGGACGACGAGTCCGCGGCACACCGCCGTCCACAGCGCCTCGTGCACGCGCGAGCCGCTGAGGCTGTACTCGTGGACGGTGAGCCGTCCGCCCGGCCGCAACAGGGTCCGGACGCTGCCGAGGACCGCGTCCGGGTCGGTGACGTTGCGGAACAGGTAGGCGGCGAAGACCGCGTCGAAGGGGCCTTCGCCGACCGACGCGACCTCCTCGGCGGTCAGGTGCAGGAAACTCACGCGTGCGGGCCACGGCTTGGCCAGGGCGCGGCGCAGCATGCCGGCCGACGCGTCGACCGCGGTGATCCGGGCCCGGGGGGCGGCTTCGAGCAGGGCGCGCGTCGAGGCGCCGGTACCACAGCCGAGGTCGAGCAGGTGCAGCCCGGCCCCTTCGTCGGGCAGGCGCAGGCGACGGGCCGAGCGCCGAAGACCGGTGCGGTAGCCGGGGTTGAGGGAGGTGAGCCGGTCATAGGTGTGGGAGGCGTGGTCGAAGGCGCGGGCCAGGTCGTGGTCGCGCAGCAGGTTCATCGGTGGTCTTCTCCGTTTCTCGTGGCGTGCTCGGAGCGGCGGGGGACGAAGGGCAGTCCGACCGCGGTGCGGAGCATCGGCAGGACGGGAGTGCGCAGGCCGATGCCCCACTCCTCGCGGAGTGAGGTGGCGCCGTCGAGGAAGCGCAGGACACGCTCGGCCGGGACGTGGCGGAAAAGATCGGTGAAGAAGGAGGGGCCGTCGATCCGCCCGGTGTCCAGGGCGCGCAGCAGGATCGCGTCCATGGCCAGGGCCCGTCGTCCGTGGGGCGCGGGGGCGTTCCCGTGCGGCCGGCGCAGCCAGTCGGCGACGGCCCTGCTCTGCCGCTGCACCGCGGCGAAGGTGTAGCCGGTGGCGGGACGGGTGGCGCCGCCCGCGGTGCCGACCCGGAAGACGGCGGAACCGGCCCGCCGCGGAAAGCGGGCGTCGGTCATGGGGATGGCCCCCTGCTCGGTGCGCTCCACGGTGAACGCGCCGAGCCCGAGCGTGTCCCGGCAGTAGCGGCCGAGTGCCGACTCGTACGCCTCGGTGGTCAGGCGGCCTGCGGAGAACTCGGTGTACTCCACGAGAGCGCGGTGAGCGGTGAGCGGCAGGACGTACCCGAAGGCGAGCCCGTCTGCCGGTTGGGGCACCCGGAAGTCCATCAAGTCGGCGACGGCCGGATCGAACCGCGCGGTGTCGGTGCGGACGAACCAGCCGCGGAAGTGCTGGAGCAGCCGGGTCCGGGCCGGCGGCAGCGAGCGCGGGGGCCGTGAGTCGAAGACCCGCCGGGCGCGCAGTGTCAGGGACCAGCCGCCTGGCAGCGTGCAGCGGACCTCCGCGCCGCCGGGCACGTCGCGCACCGCTTCCGCCGTCGCGCGCAGGAGACGCCCGCCCTCCGACCGTGCCAGGTGGCCGTGGACCAGCCGCTCGTAGTCGGTCGAGCGGACCATGCGGTAGGTGAACGGGGCCGGGGCGACGGTGACCGGCCGGCCGTCGGCGCCGTGCAGGCGCAGGAAAAACCAAGTGGCGTCGACGACCTCCTCGAGGCCGTCGACGCCCTCTCCCCAGTAGCACCAGGTCCGCTCAGGGGGGCGCTGCGGCCCGTCCGGCGGCTCGATCACGGTGACGGTGGCGTCGCCGGTCTCCGTAAGCCGGTGGGCGAGGCCGAGGCCGGCCGCGCCGCCGCCGACGACGATCACGTCGGTGAACTCGGCGGAGTGCGGTGTCACCGGGCCCGCCGTTCGACGACGGGGGTACCGTCCGGCGACGTGGTCACCAGCTCGGCCTCCGTCTCCAGCGCGTCCGCGACGGCGGCGGCCACGTGACGCGGGTCGCCGCCCTGCGGCAGCGGTGGGACCGTTCCCGCCACCGGACGGTGGGCGAAGCCGGTGTCGAGATGTCCCGGCCGGATCTCCAGGACCCGGACACCAGTGCGCCGCGTCTCGCGGCGAACGGCGTCCAGCCAGGCTCTCAACGCGGCTTTGGAGGCGCTGTAGTCGGCCATCGCGGGCTGCGGGCGCTCGGCCACCGCGCCGGTGACGGCGGCGATGGCCGAACCGGGCCGCAGGACGCCGAGCGCGGCGCGGAAGAACGCGGCGGGCGCCAGGTGGTTGACCGCCGTCAGATGCTCCGCCACCTCGTCACCGACCTCGTCCGCCGTGCCGAAGGCCACGGCTCCGAACGCGACGACGACGGCGTCCAGACCACCGAGGGCGGCCGACGCGTCGCGCACGGCACGCGCACACGACTCGGGCACGTAGGCGTCGAACGGGATGGCCGGGACGCCGGGATGTGCTCGGGCGGCGCGGGCCAGGCGGCTCGGATCACGTCCGGCCAGGGCCACCCGCGCACCCCGGCCGGCCAGTTGGGCGGTGATCGCGCCACCCAGCGCTCCGGTGGCACCGGCCACCAGGATTCGGGCCTCGGTCAGCTCCACGCTCACTCCCGGACATGGACGACGAGTTCGTCCACTCGTCACTGCTTCGGCAACGGAGCGGTGTGTGGATGCGCCCTTCGCCGCCCGCTTCCGGCGTCACCGCCTCGGCCCGAGGCGGCCCCCCCTTCTCACGGCGAGGTCGGCTGGCACATCTCACCCGGCCAGGTCGGCTGCCACCTCTCGCGCGGCTCGCGCGCCTGAGGCCAGGGCGCCCTGTACCGAACCGGTCGCCCGGTGGTCCCCGCACACGTACCTGCCCGGTCCGTGGCGGGCGGTGCGGCTGAGCGGCCAGGGCGGCAGCATCGCGGGCAACGCTCCCTCGACCGTGCGGGCGGCGACCTGATGCCAGTCGCTCGTGTCGGTGCCGTACAGCTCGGCCAGACGCCGGAGCACTGCCCCGCCCCGGCCGGGCGGGTCCGTGCCCAGCACGGAGGTGGAGATCAGTGCGGTGCCGGGGGGAGCGTAGGTGGGAGCGACCTCGCTGAGGACGCAGGTGTTGAGAACCGCTCCGGTGCTGTCCACCATCAGGGTCGGCTCGGCCATCGGTGGCCTGTCGGTGGCGTGGTAGTAGGTGGTCACGGTGCGGGTGTCCGGGACGGTCAGGTCGGGCAGCAGGCGTGCCGCTGTCGCCGCGTCCGTCGCCACCACGACGGCCCGGGCCGGCACCTCGCTCCCCTCTCCGAGCAGCACCCCGGCGTCCGTGATCTCGGCGACGGGCGTACCGAGGCGCAGGACGCCGGCGGGCAGGCCGTCGGCGAGTCGGGCGGGCACGGCGCCGACGCCGTCCGCCGGCAGGCACAGGGTTCCGCGGACCATGCTGCGCCAGACCAGGTGGAAGAACCGCGCGGAGGTCTCCAGCCGGTCCTCCAGGAACACTCCTGCCAGGAACGGCCGCAGGACGTCGGCGATCGCGTCGTCCGACACGCCCGCTGTGGACAGGGCGGCCGAGGTGGAGCGGTCGCGGCGCCGTCGGACGGTGGACGCGGGCAGCACGGCGTCCCGTGCGGTGAGCGCCGCCAGAGCGGCGAGGTCGCGGGCCGACAGGGCCCGCCCCGGCAGCAGCGTCCTCACCGCGCCGGGCTCCCTGGTCGGATCGGTGAGGCGGACGGGCCCGTGTGCCGTGTGGGCGACGAAACCCGCCGTGAACGGCCGCAGTCGCAGGCTTCGCAGATCCAGGCGTCGCTTCACCTGCGGATACGAGGTGTTGAACACCTGGAATCCACGATCCAGCAGAAATCCGTCACGCCGGTCCGTGCGCATCCGGCCGCCCACGCCGTCGGACGCCTCCAGCAGGGCCACCCGCCGTCCGGCCCGGCACAGATCCAGGGCGCATGCCAGCCCGGCCAGGCCCGCACCGACCACGATGACGTCCGGTGCCCGGCGGTGTCCATCGCTCACCGTCGTCGCCCCACGGTGTTCGTCGCTCATACGTCTCCTCGGTCGATGCCGTTTCCGCGGCCGCCGAAAGCCGATGGGTCCACTCCGCCTCCGAGCCTCGTCCAGTACCCGCGACCGGCCGAGACAGACCCGATGCCGGAACCCGGGCGGGGAGGGGTCTCCCGTCCCGGCACAGAATCCGGCGCGCTACGGCGCGTCACGCCCACGGCCGCGTCGTCGTTCGAGGGATGCTCCCCGCCCGGGTTCCGGC
>MUMD01000135.1 GCA_002155895.1 Streptomyces rochei | reverse complement strand
CCCTCGACCGCGCCGGCGTGCCGCACGCCGGCGCGGTCGAGGGCGTCCAGGGTGCGGCGGATGCCGTCGGCGCCGTCGTCGACGCTGTGGTTGGAGGCGGTGGAGCAGCCGTCGTAGCCGGTGGCGGCCAGCGCCTCGGCCACTTCCGGCGGGGACTTGAACAGGGGGTAGCCGCTGTAGTCGCCGTTCGCGCCGTACACGGTCTCCATGTGGCACAGGGCCAGGTCGGCGCCGGAGACCACGGGCCGGGCGCCCGCCAGCATGGGGCGGAAGTCGTAGCCCGCGCCGCCCGCGTCGAAGCGGGCCCGGTCGATGATCGAGTCGTGCGGCAGCACGTCTCCGGAGGCGACCAGGGTGAAGGCGCCGGTGTCCGCTGCGGACGGTGCCGGGGCCGGTGGCTTCGGCGGTTCGTGGTCGCGGGCCTGACAGGCCGCGCCCGCGGTGAGGAGGGCGGTCAGGGCCAGGGCCACCTGCCGACTGCGTGTGATCATCCGTTCACTCCGCTGGGGTCGCACACACCGGGAAAAGTCACATTTACTGACAAACAGGTAATGGGTCCCCTGTGGCCCCGGGCGGCTGCGACACGCTCATTAGCCCGTCCGGCGTGCGCGAACGGGGTGCGCCGACCGTTCGTCGAACCGTTCGTCGACGCGATCGACCGTCCGTCGCACACCCGTGCGCGCGCCCTGTCCCCCGACGGCCCCCTGCGGTGCCATACGGCCATGACGGCCGGAAACACCCTGATGGACAGGACCAGCGAGACGACCGCCGAGCACGAGCTCGCCGCACTCCAGCGCGAGCACGGCCGGCCGCTCTTCGCGCTGCTGCTGCGGCTCAGCGACGGAGACCGGCAACGCGCCGAGGACCTCGTGCAGGAGACCCTGGTGCGCGCCTGGCAGCACCCCGAGGCCCTGCGCGCCGACGACTTCGACTCCGTACGGCCCTGGCTGCTCACCGTGGCCCGGCGGCTGGCGATCGACGCGCGCCGGGCCCGGCAGGCGCGCCCCGCCGAGGTCGGCGACGCCGTGCTGGAGAACGCGCGGGTCTGCGCCGACCACGCCGAACGGGCCGCCGCCGCCCTGGACGTGCGCGAGGCTGTGAAGACTCTCACTCCCGAGCACCGTGAAGTCCTGGTGCTGGTGTATTTCCAAGGGGCGAGCGTGGCGGAAGCCGCGGCGGCCCTGGGCATCCCACCCGGTACCGTGAAGTCCCGCGCGTACTACGCGCTGCGCGCCCTGCGCAGGGTGCTACCGGGATACGCCGCCGACCTGCGGTGAAACCGACCCGATGGTCAAACCTCCGTAAAGCGCCTTGCCCGGGACCCCGGTTGAGTAATCGGCTGTCCTCATCCGTGTTCCGGACGGGGGCCCATGACCCGGGTCGGGCGACGCGCACGCACCGGAGGAAGGCAGGAAGGGATGCTGCACAGAGGTCAAGAGAGCACGGACGGCACGGGCGGCGGCGAACTGACCGTTCCCATGGCGTGGTTGTACGCCGAGTACATCGCCGACGAGCTGCTGCGGACCGGCGACCTGATGCCGCCGACGTCCTTCGAGTTCCGCGCCGGACGCGACGCTCTGGCGCTGACCGTCTTCCTGTCCGACACCGAGGACGAGCTGAGCGGCATCCGGGTCATCACCCGGCTGGAGACCTGGCTGTCGCTGACCGCCTACGACCAGCCGTGGCAGGAGTGGGTGCGCCTGCGCCTCGCCGAGGTCACGGCCGACGCCGTCGCCGCCGGCCGGCACTCGCCGGACCTGGACATGGCGCGGGCCGCCTGGCGCTGGCTCGAGGAGACCGAACTGCTCGCCCCGGACCTCGACGCGGTGCCCGGCGGAGCGCCGGTGACCGGCGAGGACGAGGGGCCGAAGGTGTGGACGCCGGCCTGGCAGCTGGGTCTGCCGCTCGGCCACCTCGCCATCCACCTTTTCTGATTTCCTCGGGCAGGGACCAATCCGCCGGCTCCGCCGCTCCGAATCCCTCGGGCGCGATTCCGCGGGTGGCTTGAGTGATTCGGCTGTCCGGTGCGTACGGGTGGGAGCACGGAGTGACCCCACCCCCACCCAACGGCACGAGGATTCGGCATGAGGTCCCTGGAGAGGCATCGTGACGTCGGCGCCTACGCGCTCGGCGTGCTGGACGAGGCGGACGCGTTCCGCTTCGAGGACCACCTCATGGAGTGCCCGCGGTGCGCGACGCAGGTGACCGAATTCGGCCCCGCCACCCGCCAGTTGATGTTGTACCGGCAGGCGACGCCCCGTCCCGTCCACCCCATGGCCAGGCCCGGCCCGCGCCTGCTGGACCGGCTGCTGGGCGAGGTCGCCGCCCGTCGCCGGTCGGGCCGCCGGCGTGTGCTGTACGCCGTGGCCGCTGCGGTCGTGTGCGCCGTGGCCGGTTCCGGCGCCGTCCTCCACGCGGGCCGGGCGGACGCACCCGGGGTGCGGCTCACCGCCACCGACGAACGGTCGGGGGTGTGGGCGCGGGTCTCGGCCGAGGACCGGGCCTGGGGCACCGGGGTGGAACTCACCGTCAAGGACGGGGCGGGCCCGCGGCCCTGCCGGCTGGTCGCCGTCGGCCGTGACGGCACCGAGCAGACGGTCACCAGCTGGATGGTCCCCGGGCGCGACGACCGGCCGAACACGATGCGCGGCGGGGCCGCCCTGCACACCGACCAGATCGCCCGCTACGAGGTGCGGACCGCCGACGGGGAGCGCCTGGTGACGCTGCCCGTCGGGTGACAGCGCGCCGGGCGACCGTCACTTCAGCAGCCGGGACAGCCTGCGGTCCGCCAACGGCTTGCCGCCGGTCTGGCAGGTGGGGCAGTACTGGAGCGAGGAGTCGCTGAAGGAGACCTCGCGGATCGTGTCGCCGCAGACCGGGCAGGGTTCGCCGGTGCGGCCGTGGACGCGCAGCCCGCTCTTCTTCTCGGACTTCAGCCGGCCGGCCGCGACGCCCCGGGAGCGCTCGACGGCCTCGGTGAGCGTGGTGCGCAGCGCCGTGTACAGCCGGGCGGTCTCCTCGTCGGTGAGCGAGGCCGCCCGTTTGAACGGGGACATCTTCGCCGCGTGCAGGATCTCGTCGCTGTAGGCGTTGCCCACGCCCGCGATCAGGCTCTGGTCGCGCAGGGCGCCCTTGAGCTGCCGCCGCTCGCCCCGGAGGAGGGCGGCGAAGCGCGGCTCGTCGAAGTCGTCGGCGAGCGGGTCGGGGCCGAGCCGCGCCACACCCGGCACCTGCTCCGGGTCGGCCACGACATGGACGGCGAGCCGTTTCTGCGTGCCCGCCTCCGTCAGGTCGAAGCCGGCCCCCGTGTCGAGGGCGACGCGCAGGGCGAGCGGACCCTTGCCGGGGCGGGGCGGGCCGTCGGGCAGGCTGTCCCTCCAGTGCAGCCAGCCCGCACGGGCCAGGTGGGTGACCAGATGCGGGCCGTCGGCGGTCTCGACGTCGAGGAACTTGCCGTGCCGGTGCACGGCGGCCACCCGGTGGCCCTCCAGCGCGGTGAGCGGCGGGTCGTACGTCTTCAGGACGCTGATCGCCACCGGCAGCACCCGGACGATCTCGCGGCCGGTCAGGTGCTCGGTCAGGAAGTCCCTGAGCGCCTCGACCTCGGGCAGTTCTGGCATACGTCCAGGGTGCCACCGGGGACCGACAGTGCCAGTGGGACGGCCGGGGGCTCAGCCCGTGCGGTGGGAGACCACGAACTCGGACCAGACGCACTTGCCGCCGCCGCGCGCCTCCACGCCCCACACGTCGGCGAGCGTCTCGACCAGGAGCAGCCCCCGTCCGGAGACACCGTCGTCCCCGGCCTCCCGGCGGCGCGGCAAGGCGCTGGAGGAGTCCTCGACCTCGACCCGCAGCCTGCGGTCGGTGCCGGTCAGCAGCCGCAGGGTGACGACCGCCGAGCCCTCGGTGTGCATCAGGGCGTTGGTGACCAGTTCGTCGGCGACCAGTTCGATCTCGTCGCTCTGGCCCGAGGCCCCCCAGGTGCGGACGGCGGCGCGGATCATGTGCCGGGCCTCGGTCAGCGCCTCGGGATCGCCCGGGGAGACGTGCTGCTGGAGCCGGCCGAAGGTCCTCGGGGCGCCCGTGCCGTGGCGGCGCAGCAGGAGCAGCGCCACGTCGTCGTCGCCCCGGCGCTCCTCGGCCACGTCGATGAGCCGGTCCGCCAGGTCCCGCACGTCCTGCGGACCCGAGGCGACCAGCGCGGTCAGGACCTCGATGCCCTCGTCGAGGTCGGCGCCGGGCTGCTCGACCAGGCCGTCGGTGCACAGCAGCAGGGTGTTGCCGGGGTCCAGTTCGACGGTGGAGACCGGGTAGGCCAGGCGCCCGAACTCGGCGGACAGGCCGAGCGGCAGTCCGCCCTCGACCGGGGCACGGCGGCAGCTTCCGTCGCCGTACCGCACGAGCGGGTCGATGTGTCCGGCGCGGACCACCTGGACCACCCCGGTGGCCAGGTCGGCCTCCGCGTACAGGCAGGTCGCGAAGCGGTCGGTGTCCAGTTCGTGGAGGAAGACGGAGGCCCTGGCCATCACCGTGGCGGGCGGGTGGCCCTCGGCGGCGTAGGCCCGCAGGACGATGCGGAGCTGGCCCATGACGGCGGCGGCGTGCGTGTCGTGCCCCTGGACGTCGCCGATGACGGCGCCGACCCGGCCCCCGGGCAGCGGGATCAGGTCGTACCAGTCGCCGCCGATGTCCCGGCCGAGGGCGCCGCCGATGGAGGCCGCGCGATAGCGGACGGCGACGTCGCAGCCGGGCACGCTGGGGATGGTGCGCGGCAGCATCGCCTGCTGCAGGCCCTCGGCGAGGTCCATCTCCTGCTCGTAGAGCATGGCCCGCTGCAGGCTCTGCGCGATGCCGCTGCCGAGCGCGACGAGGACGTTGCGGTCCTCCGCCGAGAAGCCGTACCGGTCGCTGTAGAGCAGCCCGATGGCGCCGATCGGCCGGGCCTGGGCGATCAGCGGCAGGTAGGCCGCCGCGGTGATGTTCAGATGGGTGATGTGCTGCCAGAGCAGGGGGTAGCGTTCGGCGAACTCCTCCGGCGACTCGATGAAGCGGGGGCTGAGGGTGCGCACCGCCTCGCTCATCGGGTAGGGCTCGTCGATCCGGGTGACGCGGGTGCCGGGGACGAAGGTGTTGTCGGGGCCGTCGGCGACCAGCCGGATGCGGCCCGCCTCGACCAGGCCCATGACGAGGCTGGTGGCGCCCAGCCGGGTGAGGCCGTGGGTGTCCCGCAGGACCTCGATGACCTCGTCCACCGTGCGGGCGTGCGCGAGGGCGGCCGTGGCGAGCTGGACGACGTTGGTGAGCCGGCGACGGGCCTCGTCCTGGGCGGCCTGCTCGCGACGGGCCTCGATGTCGGCGATCTCCTGGGTCGCGTCGCGGACGATCCCGATGATCCGGCGGGGGCGGCCGGTCTCGTCCCGGCGGATGTAACCCTGGGTACGGGTCCAGCGCAGGGTGCCGTCACGGCGGCGCAGGCGGAAGTAGGTGCCGTAGTTCTCGCTGCCGTCCTTCATGGCCCGGGCGACGATGGTGTCCAGCCGGCGTCCCTCGGCCGCGGGGACGCGCACCGACAAGGACTCGGGCCGTCCGTCGTACTCCTCGGGGCGCAGGTCGAACACCTCGTGGGCCTGGGCGTCCATGTGGAACAGTCCCGTGTCCAGGTCCCAGTCGAAGCTGCCCATGCGGTTGAGCGCCAGGATCGGGTCCGGGTGGGCGGGCCAGTCGTCCGGGAGTGACGGGGCACTCGCTGCCCGATCAGCCATGCGCCCTACCTTGCCAGGATTCGTCCGATTCTTCGACTCCGGCTGGGCCGCCCGGGGCGTCGGGCGAGGGGGCTCCCGGCCGGCCGGGGTACACAGTGCGTGGTGCTACGAGAGGAGCGCGCGCCGTGGAGTGGTTCACCGCACCCGAGTACGGGACGGCCCGGCTGGTCTTCCAGCGGGGTCTGGCCGTCATGTACGTGGTCGCGTTCCTGACGGCGGCCCTGCAGTTCCGTCCGCTGCTGGGCGAGCGCGGTCTGACGCCGGTGCCGCGCTTCGTCGAGCGGGTGCCGTTCAAGAAGGCGCCGAGCCTGTTCCAGCTGCGCTACTCGGACGGTCTCTTCGCGGGTGTGGCGTGGACGGGCTGCGCGGTGTCGGCGGCGCTGGTGGCGGGAGTGGACTCGCTGCTGCCGCTGTGGGGCGCGATGCTGCTGTGGCTGGTGCCGTGGGTGCTGTACCTGTCGATCGTCAACGTGGGACAGACCTGGTACTCCTTCGGCTGGGAGTCGCTGCTGCTGGAGACCGGCTTCGTCGCCGTCCTCCTCGGCAACGACGAGGTGGCGCCGCCGGTCGTCGTGCTGTTCCTGCTGCGCTGGCTGCTGTTCCGGGTGGAGTTCGGGGCGGGGCTGATCAAGATGCGGGGCGACGAGTGCTGGCGGAAGCTGACGTGTCTGGACCACCATCACGAGACCCAGCCGATGCCGGGTCCGCTCAGCTGGTTCTTCCACCACCTGCCCCGGCCGCTGCACCGTGTCGAGGTCGCCGCGAACCACGTCACGCAGCTGGTGGTGCCGTTCCTCCTGTTCGCCCCGCACCCCGTCTCCACGGCCGCCGCCGCGCTGATGATCGCGACCCAGCTCTGGCTGGTGCTCTCGGGCAACTTCTCCTGGCTCAACTGGATCACCATCGTGCTGGCCCTGTCGGTGATCCGCTTCCCGGCCGATCCGCCGGACGTCGCGGCCGCGCCGCTCTGGTACGAGGTCGTGGTCCTGGCGGTGGCGGCGCTGCTGGTGTTCCTGAGCCACCGGCCGGTGCGCAACATGATCTCCCGCCGCCAGGTGATGAACCGCTCCTTCGACTCGCTCCACCTGGTCAACACCTACGGCGCCTTCGGTTCCGTCAGCCGGGTGCGGTACGAGGTGGTGGTCGAGGGCACCGCCGACGAGGTGGCCAGGAAGGACGGCGACTGGCGCGCGTACGAGTTCAAGGGCAAACCCGGTGATCCGCACCGCTGGCCGCGCCAGTTCGCGCCGTACCACCTGCGCCTGGACTGGCTGATGTGGTTCGCCGCACTGTCGCCGTCCTACGCCGGACCGTGGTTCGGCACCTTCGTGGAACGGCTGCTGGAGAACGACCGCGCCACGCTGCGGCTGCTGCGCCGCTCCCCGTTCCCGCCCGACACGCCGCCGCGCTTCGTGCGCGCCCGGCTGTTCCGGTACCGGTACACGACCTGGCGGGAACTGAGGGAGACGGGCGCGTGCTGGGAGCGGACGTACGTGCGGGAGTACCTGCCGCCGACCCGGCTCACCGGGAAGCGGTGAGCCGGGTCCGCCGGAGGCGTCAGGCGCGCTTCAGCCGCAGGGTCATCAGCTGGAAGGGACGCAGCCGTACGGCGATCCGGTCGTCGTCCGCCTCGGCCGCGGCCTCCTCCCCGGCGAGCGGACGCTCCAGCAGGTCGGTGACCGCCACGCCCGCGACCGGGAAACCGGCCGTCAGGGTGGCCCGCGCCCGGCCGCCGTGGGCCTCGTGGAAGCGGACCACGACGTCGCCGCTGCCGTCGTCGGCGAGCTTGACCGCGGTGATCACTACCGCGTCCCGGTCGACCGAGACCAGCGGCGCCACCTCGCCGGCGCCGGTGACCCGGCGCTCGGGCAGGTTGATCCGCCAGCCCTCGCGCACGGCGTCGCCGATGCCCGCGCCCGGCACCAGCGCGTGCCGGAAGCGGTGCACGCCCTGGTCGGTCTCGGGGTCGGGGAAGCGCGGGGCGCGCAGCAGGGAGACCCGGACGGTGGTGGTCGTGCCTTCGTCGCCGTCGGTGCGGACGGTGCGGGTCACGTCGTGGCCGTACGTCGAGTCGTTGACGACGGCGACGCCCCAGCCGGGCTCCTCCAGGTGGACGAAGCGGTGGTTGCAGGCCTCGAACTTGGCCGCCTCCCAGCTGGTGTTGGTGTGGGTGGGCCGGTGGAAGTGCCCGAACTGAGTCTCCGAGGCGTACCGTTCGGCGTGCACGTCGAGTGGGAAGGCGAGCTTGAGGAACTTCTCCGTCTCGTGCCAGTCGACCTCCGTGTCCACCTCGAGACGCCGCTCCCCGGGCGGCAGGGTGAGCACCTGGGTGACGCGGGAGGAGCCGAAGGAGCGGACGATCCGCACCGAGGCGCCGTCGTCGCCGGGGGTCACCTCGTCGGCGTCGGTGAGGTCGGTGACCGTGTTGCGGTAGAACGCGTCGACGTCCCAGGCGTCCCACATGTTGGGGAAGTCGGGGTGAAGCTGGAGCAGGTTGCCCGCCGTGCCGGGCGCGATGGTCTCGCGGTCGGCGGTCAGGTCGTACGCCGACACCACCAGGCCGCGTGCGTCGATCTCGACGCGGAGCAGGCCGTTGTCGAGGACGTGCCCGCCGTCGGGCCGGGGGGCGAGGCCGGTGCTGCCCTCGGCGACGACGGTGGCGGCGGCGCCCGCCCGGACGCCGCTGCGGTGGTGCGGGGCGGAGTTGAAGACCAGCGGGGTGTCGCCCTCCCCGGCCAGGGCGCGCTGGGCGGCGTCGACGATGCCGTTCAGTTCGGCGGCGACCCGGTCGTAGGTGGCGCGGGCCTCGCGGTGCACCCACGCGATGGAGGAGCCGGGCAGGATGTCGTGGAACTGGTGCAGCAGGACCGTCTTCCAGATGCGGTCCAGGTCGTCGTACGGGTAGGGGAACCCGGTGCGGACGGCCGCCGTCGCCGCCCACAGCTCGGCCTCGCGCAGCAGGTGTTCGCTGCGTCGGTTGCCCTGCTTGGTCTTGGCCTGGCTGGTGAGGGTGGCCCGGTGCAGTTCGAGGTACAGCTCGCCGACCCAGACGGGCGGGTGCGGGTTCTCGGCCTCGGCCTTCTCGAAGAAGGCGTGCGGGGTCTCCCACTCGACCGTCGCCGAGCCCTCGAGGTCGCGCAGGCGGGCGGCCTTGGCGACCATCTCGCGGGTGGTGCCGCCGCCTCCGTCGCCCCAGCCGGTGGGGGCCAGGGAGTGCCGGGCCACGCCCTTGTCCTTGAAGTTCCTCGCCGCGTGGGCGATCTCGCTGCCCTTCATCGAGCAGTTGTAGGTGTCGACGGGCGGGAAGTGGGTGAAGATCCGGGTGCCGTCGATGCCCTCCCAGCGGAAGGTGTGGTGCGGGAACTTGTTCGTCTGCGACCAGGAGATCTTCTGCGTCAGCAGGTACTTGGCGCCGGCCGCCTTGATGATCTGCGGCAGTCCGGCCGCGAAGCCGAAGGTGTCCGGCAGCCACGCCTCGTCGTTCTCGACGCCGAACTCGTCGAGGAAGAAGCGCTTGCCGTGCACGAACTGGCGGGCCATCGCCTCCGATCCGGGCATGTTGGTGTCCGACTCCACCCACATGCCGCCGGCCGGCACGAACCGTCCGTCGGCCACGGCCTTCTTGACCCGGGCCCACACCTCGGGCCGGTGGTCGCGCACCCACGCCCACTGCTGGGCCTGCGACATGGCGAAGACGAAGTCCGGCTCGTCCTCCAGCAGGGCCGTCATGTTGGAGGTGGTGCGGGCCACCTTGCGCACGGTCTCGCGCAGCGGCCACAGCCACGCCGAGTCGATGTGCGCGTGACCGACGGCGCTGACGCGGTGCGCGGAGGGGACGGCGGGGGCCGACAGCACCTCGGTGAGGCGGGAGCGGGCGGCTCGCGCCGTGCCGTTCACGTCCTGGAGGTCGATGGCGTCCAGCGCCCGGTCCACCGCGCGCAGGATCTCCCAGCGGCGCGGCGACTCCACCGGCAGCTCGGCCATCAGCTCGCCGAGCACCTCCAGGTCCAGCACCAGGTTCCACACCGTCTCGTCGAGGACGGCGAGGTCCATGCGGGCGAGGGTGTACTGCGGCTCGCTGCCCGCGGTGTCCTTGTCGCCGAGCGGGGTGGGCACGAAGGGGTGGTAGTCGAGGATGACCGGGTTGGAGGCCGCCTCGATGTGCAGGCGGACCTCCTCGCCGCCCTCGACGGGGGCGCCGATCCGCACCCACTGGTTGCGCGGGTTGAGACCCTTCACCGGGGTGCCGTCGGGCCGGTAGACCAGGCCCTCGCACTGGAAGCCGGGCATGTTCTCGTCGAAGCCGAGGTCGAGGACGGCCTCGACGGTCTTCCCGGCCCACTCCTCGGGCACGGTGCCGGTGACGCGGAACCAGCTGGTGCCCCAGGGCGCGCCCCAGCGGGCGCCCACCTCGATGGGTTCGGGTTCGGCCGCGAGTCCCTCCTCGACCGGCACGGGCTCGCCGGGCGCGTTCCAGACGGCCACGTCCAGGGGCACGGACTCGGGGTACACGGCGGGGCGGACGCGCTCGTCGAGGACGCGCTTGAGGCGGGCTTCGACCAGGTTGCGGTCGTCATGCATGCGGGTGCTCCGGGGTCGGTGGGGCGGGTGGTTACCAGGAGTGGGTGACGGTCGCGGGAGCGGACGTGGTGTACAGCTCCCCAACGGCGCGCACTTCGAACCGTGCGGCGCGCTCGCCGGGCTCGGGCCGGAGCCCGCCCGCGAACCAGGCCCGCTGGCAGGTGCCGCCGAGGAAGCGGCGGGTGCCGTCGGGCAGCACGCGGTGGAGGATGTGGTGGCGCAGGTCGCCCGGTGGCCGGTTCCAGGCGAAGCGCAGGTCTCCGCCGCTCGCGGCGGTGACGCGCAGGGCCGTGGGGGCGCCGGGGGTCTCCGGTGCCCGGTCGCGGACGGCGAGACCTCCCAGTCTCCATCGCACGGGCCCCTGGGCGGCGGTGAGCCGGACGCCGATGGCGTGCAGCGTGCCGGTGCGATTCCGTCCGTCGTTTCGCCTGCCGTGTCGCGTGCCAGTTGGCGTGCCGTCTCGCGTGCCGGTTCGCGTGCCGGTCAGCCCCGTGAGCGGGACGGTCGCCGTCTGCCAGCCGTTGACCGACTTCACCGTCCTCGCCGCGGTCACCGGCAGCCACAGGTACGGCGGTGCCGCGCCCGGTTCACCGGCCTCTTCCGTGGCGACGGCGAGTTCGACCGTCACCGCGCCGGCGTCCGTGCGGTGCGTCAGCTCGACAACGGTGTTCACACCCATGGGACACCGGGTCGCGTAGAGGTCCAGCACCGTCGGCGCGTCGAGTTCACCGTCGACCAGCACGCTGCTGCCACCGCGCCAGGCGTCCGCGAAGTCGAAACCGACGGTCGGACGCGTGCCCTCGGTGCGGACCACCCATCGCCGTGCGGGCATCCGGTCCTGGAGTCCGAGGTGGTTCCACGCCGCGTCCGAGGTCACGACGCCCTCCTCGTACCACCGCAGCCCGTGCCCGGTGTTGAAGCTGCTGGCGAACGGCAGGGACGTCACCGTCGACCGGTCGGCGACCGACACGGCGGGCGCGCGCCAGGAGTCCCCGCCGTCCGGGCGGGACGGGTCGAGCGACGCGCCCGTCCAGAACCGGTCGTCGGCGGCGTGGAAGTCGCCCGGTGTCCGCCGGTCCTCGGGGAGGTGGTTGCGGGTCCACTCGGGCCGGTACAGGCCGATCGACGTCGTGTGCGCGCCGTCCCGCGGCACGATCGCGTCCCAGTTCTCGGAGGTGTTCCAGCCGTTCGCCTCCACGTCCACGCCGGCCCACAGCTCGTAGCGGCCGCGGCCGAGCCCTTCGGCCCGCTCGCCCGAGGAGGCGAGGCGGTCGGCCGTCCAGCGGAAGTCGACGAACATGGCGTCGGCGGCCTCGAAGAACGCCTGGTTCCGGTCGTTCAGGGCACCTTGCCAGCTGACCGCGCCGTCCACGGTCATCGAGTCGTACCAGGTCACCCGCTGTCCCTTGGCCGAGGCGAGGGACTTCAGCTCCCGCAGGAAGCTCCGCATGTCCGCGCCGAGCGCGGCGTCCCCTCCCCCGGTCTCCGCGTTGACGAACCAGCCGTCGAAGCCGTACGCCTCGGCGACCGCGACCAGTCGCCCGGCGAGCGGGTGGCGTCCCGCGGCGTCCTTCTGCACCAGATCGCGGGTCCAGCGCAGTTGGCCGCCGTAGGCGGCGGGCGGCAGGAAGACGTTGCCGAGGACGGGTACGCCGTGGCGGTGGGCGGCGTCGACGACGGGCGCGTTCGGGGCGAGGATCAGTCCCTCGCCCGAGGAGCCGCCCCAGAAGACGAGTTCGTCGACGTACGCCCAGTGGGTGAGGGCGTAGTGGTCGGCGGTGGCCGAGCCCTGGGAGGGGTTGCCCGCGGTGGGGCCGAAGGAGACCAGGGCCTGGATGCGGGCCTGCCCGGCGCGGGCGGTGGTGTTGGCGGGGGTCGGGGTGAAGCGGTCGGCGAGCGGCACGGAGGCGGTGTTGAAGGGGAGGTCGGGGTCGTCGGCCGCGCGCCACTGCTTGAGGCTGCGCCAGGTGATGCCGTCGCCCGGGGTGCCGGACGGCAGCGAGTCGGGGAACCAGTAGGAGGCGTACGGCTGGAGCGGTGCCCCGGACCTGGCGGGGCTCCCGGGTGCGGCGCTCGCCGAGCGCGCGGACCACAGGGCGGCGGCGGTGCCCGCGCCGGCGAGCAGGACGGTGCGTCGGGTGGGGTTCACGAGCGGGTGCCTCCTTGGCGAACCTGGCGAACCGGTGATCCGTCGGGCCCGTGCGGGGTGGGGAGTACCTGGTCGGGGGTGACGACCTCGGTGATGCCGCGCGCCGTGAGGTGGCCGGTGTCCGCGGCGCGCGTGTCGAGGACGGTGGTGGGGCGGGCGCCGTCGGCGACCAGCCGGAAGAAGGCGTCGAAGACGGCGCCGCCGGGTGCGCAGGCCGAGCGCGCGGCGGGGTCGGCCGGGACGGTCAGCGCGGTGGTGCGCGGTGCGGGGGCCGGGCGGGTCCCCGCGGCTGCCGCGCGGGCCGCCCGGGCCAGGACCCGGGCCGTGTCCTTGGGACGGCGGTCGTTGGTGAGCAGCCCGAGCCCGTACTCCAGCTCGGGGAAGTCGGCCAGCGAGCGGGACACGTCGTGGGAGCACCACCAGGTGACGCCCCACAGGTCGGGGCAGTCCAGCGCGTTCTCGACGGTCGCCTCGGTGAAGGCGGCGGCGTGCTCGGCGGGGACCAGGGGTGCGGGGGCGCCGACCTCCTGCAGCCAGACCGGGCGGTGGGGGTCGTCGGCCCATGCCTTGCTCAGCTCGACCAGATAGGCGGCGTGGTGCTCGCTGGGCACGGAGGCGCGGCCGTGGCGCTGGGCGGTGCCGTTGAAGACCCAGGAGTGCACGGCCGTCACGGCGCCCCGCCGGGCGGCCTGGGCGGGGGTGAAGGGCTGGTCGTCCTGGTACCACGTCGCGTCGTACTCGGCGTGCAGGTGCGTTCGCCCGGGGGCGCCCTCCTCGCAGGCGGCGAGCATCCGCTCCAGCCAGGCGTCGATCTGGTCTTCGGTGGCCCGGTCGGGGTCGGGGTGGGGCCCGGCGGAGAACTGGTTGACCTCGTTGCCGAGGGTCATGCCGAGGAAGTTGGACCGGCCGGCCAGGGCGGCGGCGAGGGTGCGCAGGTAGGTGGCCTGGCCGTCGAGGGCGTCGGGGTCGGTGAAGAGGTTACGGCGGTGCCAGGTGCGGGTCCAAGCCGGGAGGAAGTCGAAGCTGCTCAGGTGGCCCTGGAGGCCGTCGACGTTGACGTCGAGGCCCCGCTCGCCGGCCGCGTCGACCAGCGCCACCAGGTGCTCGACCGCCCGCCGGCGGACGAGGGAGCGGTTGGGCTGGAAGTAGGGCCACAGCGGGAAGACGCGGATGTGGTCCATGTCCAGTGCGGCGATCGAGTCGAGGTCGGCGCGTACGGAGTCGAGGTCGAAGTCGAGCCAGTGGTGGAACCACCCTTCGCTCGGGGTGTAGTTGACGCCGAAGCGCACGGCAGGAGGCATGCGGTGTCCTTGTGAGGGGGAAGCGGGTGGTTCAGCCCTTGACCGCGCCCTCGCCGACCCCGCGGAAGAAGTACCGCTGGAGGCAGGCGAAGAGGACGATCAGCGGCGCCACGGCGATGATCGTGCCCGCGGCGACGAGCCGTTCGTCGTTGGCGAAGGTGCCGTGCAGGTAGTTGAGACCGATGGTGAGCGTGAAGTTGGCGGGGTCGCTCAGCACGATCAGCGGCCACAGGAAGTCGTCCCAGGCCCCCATGAACGCGAAGATCGCGACGACCGCGAGGGTGCCCTTCACGGCCGGCAGGGCGATGCGCAGGAACCGCTGCCAGACGTTGGCGCCGTCGACGTAGGCCGCCTCCTCGATCTCGTAGGGCAGGTTGAGGAAGGCGTTGCGCATCAGCAGCACGTTGAGGGCGCTGACGCAGCCGGGCAGCAGGACGCCGATCAGGGTGTTGTTGAGGCCGAGTTCCCGCATGGTGGTGAACTGGGCGATGATGATGCCCTCCACCGGGACGAGCATGGTCAGGATGAAGACCAGGGTGGCGACGCGGCGGCCCCGGTAGCGCAGCCGGGCCAGGGCGTAGCCCGCGAGCGCGGCGCCGACGCAGTTGGTCACGACGTTGGCGAGGGCGACCTTCAGCGAGTTGAGGGCGTAGTCCCAGACGGGGATGGTCTCGGCGACCCGCTCGTAGTTGTGCGGGGTGGGGTCGGAGGGCAGGAACCTCGGCGGGGAGCTGAAGATGTCCTCCGTCGGGCCCTTCAGCGAGGTCGACAGCTGCCACAGGAACGGGCCGACGGTCAGGGCGAGCACGCCGAGCAGCAGCAGGTAGCGCAGGACGAGTTCCCACACGCGTATCCGCCGGCCGTTCTCGTCGGTGATCCGGGGCTCGCGGGCGGTGGCGGCCGGCTGCTGCGGGGCGGGGCGGACCTTCTCCAGGACGCTCACGACTCCTCCTTCCGGTCGGCGCGCAGCACGAGCAGCATCAGGACGAGGGTGACGGCGAAGACGACGACGGAGATGGCCGAGGCGTACCCGACGCGGCCGGTCAGGCCGGTGCCGGTGCGCTGGACGAGCATGACGAGGGTGGTGTCCTCGCCCGCCGGTCCGCCGCTGGGGCCCGCCATCAGGTACACCTCGGAGAACACCTTGAACGCGGCGACCGAGGCCAGGGCCGCGACCAGGACCATGGTGGAGCGTACGGCGGGCACGGTGACGGAGAGGAAGCGGCGGACGGGGCCCGCGCCGTCCACCGCCGCCGCCTCGTGCAGTTCGCGGGGCACGTTGGCGAGCGCCGCGAGGTAGATGATCATGTAGTAGCCGAGACCCTTCCAGACCGTGACGGCCATGGCGCTGAGCAGGATCAGCCACTGGTCGCTCAGGAAGCCGATCCGGCCGACGCCGACGGTCTCCAGCAGCGAGTTGACCAGGCCGCGCTCGTCCAGCATCCACACCCAGATCAGCCCGACGACCACGATCGAGGCGACGACCGGGGTGTAGAAGGCGGACCGGAAGAAGGTGATGCCGGGGATGCTCTTGTGCACCAGCAGCGCGAGCAGCAGCGGCAGCAGGACGAGCGCGGGCACGACCCCGAGGACGTACAGGGAGCTGTTGCGCAGGCCGATCCAGAACATGTCGTCGTGGAGCAGCTCGCGGAAGTTGGCCAGGCCGACGAACTCGCCCGGGACCAGGGTCCGGCGGTCGGTGAAGGCGTTGACCAGCGTCGAGACGAACGGGTAGAGGATGAAGGCGCCGGCGATCAGCAGTCCTGGCGCGGCGAACAGCCAGGGGCTGGTCGGCAGTTGGCGTCGGATCCGGCGCGCGCCGGAGGACACGGCGGTGCTGGCCATGATGCTCAGCCCTGCTGCTTCAGGAGCCGGTCACAGCTTTTGACAGCGTTGTCAAGAGCTTCCTTCGGGCTCTGCTTGCCCTGCAGCGCCTTGGCGACCTCGTTGCGCAGCTCGGTCTTCATCTGCTCGCTGAACAGCACCGGTGTGTAGTTGACGGCGGTCTTCAGCGACTTGGCGGCCGCGACGCGGACGCGGGTCTCGTCGGTGCCGTCCTCCTCGGTGAAGTACGGGTCGTCCAGCGAACCGGCGGTGCTCGGGAAGATGGCGACCTGCTTGGCGAACGACATCTGGTGCGCCGCGTCGGTGACGAAGTGCGCGAAGGCCACCGCGGCGGGCTTGCGGTCGCTCTGGGAGTTGACCATGAGGCCCATCACGTACATGTTGACGTGCCCGGTGCTGGTGATCTGGTCGGTGATGCCGATGTTCTCGTACAGGCTCGGCGCCTGCTTCTTGAAGTTGGCGAGGTCGAGGGCGCTGCCCGGGTTCATGGCGACGGCTCCGGTGAGGAACTTCTTGCCGGAGGACTCGGGCGTCGCCGTCAGTGCCTGCGTGTCCAGGGCGCCCGCGTCGTACAGCTCCTTGTACCGGGTGAGGAGTTCGACGCCCTTGGCGTCGTCGAACGTGAAGGCGGTGCCCTCCTCGTTCATGAGCGGTACGCCGTAGCGGCCGAAGTCCTCGATGGTGGGCACGTTGGCGAGGGTGGCGACCTCGCCGTCGGTCTTCTCGGCGATCGTCAGGGCCGAGTCGAAGAGGTCGTCGTACGTCTTCGGCGGCTGCTCGGGGTCGAGTCCGGCCTTCTCGAAGAGCGTCTTGTTGTAGAAGAGCGGGCCGGTGTTGAGGTACCAGGGGAAGGCGTAGGTGCCCTCCGTGCCCGGTATCCGGTGGCTGGCCCAGGCGCCGTCCAGGTACTCCTTCGCGTACTGGCCGGCGGCCTTGTCCAGGTCGAGGGCGAGGCCGGCCTCGGCGAGCGGGGCGACGAGGTCCGGGGAGACGTTGACGACGTCGGGCAGGGTGCCGCCCGCCGCGTCGGCGCTGATCTTGTCGGCGTAGCCCTCGCCGGGCTGGTCGACCCACTTGACGTCGGTCCCGGGGTACTTCTTCTCGAACTCGGCGATCAGGCCCTCGAAGTAGTCCTTGAAGTTGGCCCGCAGGTTCCAGGTCTGGAAGGTGATGTCGCCCTCGACCTTGCCCGAGGCGTCGGTCGAGCCATCGCCGCCGTCCCCGGAGCCGCAGGCGCTCAGCGGCAGGAGGAGGGCGGCTACGGCGGCGACGGCGAGTGTTCTGCGCGAGGTGGGCACGGTGACACGTCTCCCTGAGGACGTCGGCGGTGGGATGCCGACGACGATGCACGCCCCGTTCGGAGAAAGTCAATGGATTCACGGGAACTAATGCGCATCAGCTCGCATTAGTCCAGGTCAGATGGGCTATAGACCGGCACTTGCCATCCCTGACTAATGCGCTTTAGGATCTTTTCACTCAAGCGCTTTAGCTCACGCAGGGAAGAAAGGAACGCGCATGTCGGCCAAGCGGCCCGCCGCGCGCCGGCCGACGATGAAGGACATCGCACGGCGGGCCGGGGTATCCGAGAGCGCGGTCTCCTTCGCGCTGAACGACCGGCCGGGGGTCTCCGAGGTCACCCGTGACCGGGTCCGCCGGGTCGCCGAGCAGCTGGGCTGGCGGCCCAGCACGGCGGCGCGCGCGCTGTCCGGCGAGGGCGCGGCCACGGTCGGCTTCGTGCTGGCCCGGCCCGCGCACACGCTCGGCGTGGACTCGTTCTTCCTGCAACTGGTCTCCGGCATCCAGGAGGTGCTGGCGCGGCGCCATCTGGGGCTGCTGTTCCAGGTGGCCGAGGACGTCGAGGAGGAGTGCGGGGTCTACCGGCGCTGGTGGGCCGAGCACCGGGTGGACGGGGTCCTGGTGGTCGACCCGCGCACCGACGATCCGCGACCGGATCTGCTCGACGGACTCGGGCTGCCGGCCGTCGTGATCGGCGGGGCGCCGGACGAGCGGCACCCGGGGCTGTCGACCGTGTGGGCGGACGACGCCGGCGCGATGACCGCGTTGGTCGACGGGCTGTTCGCGCGGGGCCACCGGCGGATCGCGCACATCGCCGGGCTGCCGGGGCTCGCCCACACCGAGCGCCGGATCAGGGCCCTGCGCGCCGAGGCGGAGCGGCGGGGGCTGACGGAGGTGCAGTCGGTGACCACCGACTACTCCGACGCCGAAGGCGCCGCGGTCACCCGCCGAGTGCTGGAGGCCCCCGCTCCCCCGACCGCCCTGGTCTACGACAACGACGTGATGGCCGTCGCCGGGGTCGCCGCCGCGGCCGGTCTCGGCTTCTCGGTGCCGTCGGACGTGTCGGTGGTGGCCTGGGAGGACTCGGCGCTGTGCCGCATGGTCAAGCCGTGGCTGTCCGCGCTGTCCCGGGACAGTGTGGAGTTCGGCCGCACGGCGGCGACGGAGCTGACCGCCCTGCTGGACGGCGGCCCCGCCCGCACCGTCCGGGTCCCGGTGCCGCGGCTGATCGAACGGGACAGCACGGGCCCGGCCCGGCGGGCCTAGGCGGATGTGACCGGTCCGCGGGTCCCGCGCTCTCGACGCGGAGGTGTCCGGACGGGCAGAGTGCATCCTGCGTACTCGCCAGTAATCCCGTCCCTCCGCATCCCGAGGAGCCCCCGTGACCGACTGGGCCGGCCGGACCGCCGCCGAGATCGCCGCCGCCGTCCGCGAGAAGCGGACCACGCCCCGCGAGGTGGTGGCCCGGCACCTGGCCCGGATCGAGCGGCTCGACGGCCGGATCGGCGCCTTCCGCGCGGTGCGGGCCGAGGCGGCGCTCACCGAGGCCGACGAGGTCGGCGCCCGGGGCGACCTGGGCGAACTGCCGCTGGCGGGCGTACCGGTGGCGGTCAAGGACAACCTCGCCGTGCGCGGGGAGTCGGTCCGGGTCGGCTCCGCCGCGACGCCGGACGCGCCGGCCGGGTCCGACCACGTCACCGTGGCCCGGTTGCGGGCGGCCGGCGCGGTGGTGGTGGGGTTGACCAACGTGCCCGAGTTGTGCGTGTTCGGCACCACCGACGGCGTGCACGGCACCGCCCGCAACCCGTGGGACCCGGCTCGCTCGGCGGGTGGTTCCTCGGGCGGCAGCGCTGCGGCGGTGGCCGCCGGGATGGTGCCGCTGGCGCTCGGCAACGACGGGATGGGCTCACTGCGCATACCGGCGGCCAACTGCGGCCTGGTCACCCTCAAGCCGGGTCACGGCGTGGTCCCGGCCGGCATCGGCGACGGCGACTGGTTCGGGATGTCGGAGAACGGTCCGCTGGCCACGACGGTCGAGGACCTGCGGTTGATGCTCGCGGTCCTCGCGGACACCGCCGTCCGGTCCCGCGAGGACCCGGGCGCCCTCCGCGTCGCCGCCTCGCTGCGCAGCCCCCTGGCCGGCGTCACCGTCTCCCGCCCGTACGCCGACGCCGTGCGGGAGGCGGCCGGGGTGCTGATGAAGGCGGGGCACCAGGTGCGCCGGGCCGAGCCGCCCTACCCGGCGTCGCTGGGCGCGAGCGCCCTGGCCCACTGGACGGCCGGCACGTCCGTGGACGCGCGGGAGCTGGACCGGCGGCTGCTGTCCCGGCGCACGAGGGTCCACGCGGCGCTCGGACGGCCCCTCGTCCGCCGGGCCGCCGCCGGCGCGGCCCGGCAGGCGCTGCGCGATCGGCTGGAGCCGTTCTTCGCCGAGTACGACGTCCTGCTCACCCCGGCGCTGGCCCGCCGGTCCCCGCGGGCCGTCGCCTGGCACGAGCGCGGGTGGCTGCGCAACATCGCGGCCAACTCGGCGTACTCGCCCTTCACCCCGCCGTGGAACCTGACCGGCTGGCCCGCCATGGCGGTGCCGGTCGGGACCCTGCCCTCGGGCGCCCCGACGGCCGTGCAGCTGGTGGGACGGCCCGGGTCGGAGGCGACGCTGCTGGAGCTGGCGGAGCGGATCGAGGCGCTGCGTCCCTGGCGGCGGACGGCGCCGCTGGACTGACCGGCGCCCTACAGCGCCCGGTACATGACGTGCAGGCCCACCCGCCCGTGGCGCGGGTGCTCGAAGGCGTCCGGCACGGTACCGAGGACGGTGAAGCCGAGGGAGGTCCACAGCCGCACGGCGGGATTGGTCTCGACGACGGCGTTGAAGACCATGCCCCGGTATCCCTCGGCGCGGGCGGCGGCCAGGACGTGCTCGGCGAGGGGGCGTCCGATGCCGCGGCCGGCCCGGTCGGGGTCGACCATGAAGCCGGCGTTGGCGATGCGGGCGGCGGGGCCGCCGTAGTTGGGGGTGAGGTAGGCGGAGGCGACGACGGCTCCGGTGCCGTCCTCGGTGACGTAGACGCGTTTGGCGGGGTTCATCCACAGGGCCCGGGCGTCCTCCTCGGAGGTGTCCGGGTCCCAGGCGTAGGTCTCGCCGGCGGCGACGATGCGGTGCCAGAAGGGCCAGATGTGCGGCCAGTCGTCGGCCGTCGCTTCCCTGATCAGCATGGGCGTGAGTCTCGCACGCCCATGCGCGCGGCACGTCCGGTGGGTTCAGTCCACGCTGGGCAGGATGTGCGGCTCGGCAAGGTCCTCCTCGTAGCCCGCGAGGCGGATGGGGGCGGACCTGGCCCACACGTCGAGGCTGCCGATCTCGCCGGGCCGGCGGCCCGCGCGCTCGGCGCGTTCCTTGGGGCGTTGTTCTGGACTCGTCGTCTCCGGTGTCACCGCGCACTCCTTATGTGTCGGGTCACCCTCGGGGCCCGCAGGCCGGTCTGCCGTCCGGCGCCCGGCGCCCGCTCGGGTGTGGTCGAATGCAGTTCGGACGCGGTGGCGCCGGCAACTCGTGCGGGAGCGGACCGGGGTGAACCGGCTCGTCCCGTGACGGACCTCGGGTGTGGGCCCCGGGTGTGGGTAGGACCCTGCGCTGGCGTCCGTCCGCTCCAGATTAACCAAATGAGCGGGGGTGCGCTCTATGGGGCTCAAAACATGGGACAACCATTGCCCTTGACTCCCCGCGCAGTTGACCCGAGTATGGCCCGTTTCACCCGCTTGTGCACCGCACGTAACTCACCCGTTCGGCCCACCGCGGCGACCACACTTTCGCATGCCGACGGCGCCGGGTCGCGCAGTTCAGACGCCGTTGGCTGGGGCGCAAGCTCGCCATGTTCTGCTGCCGGTCGGCAACGGCTGTCTCGTGGGAGGACCGAGGCATGGAACTGCGCAGCGTCGAGGAGCTGATGGACCTGCTGTACGCCTGCCGGGGCGAACAGCCCGCCGGGAAGTACGGCGGCGGGCCAGGGGACCCGCACGGGCACGCGCTGCGCACCGCCGCGCTGCTGCGCCGCCGCCGTCCCGCCGACAAGGAGCTGCAGGTGGCCGGCCTGGTCGCCCCCGTGGGCCGGCTGCTGTGGCCGGACGGTCCGGCGGGACGGGCCGCCGAGGCGGTACGGCCGCTGCTCGGCGCCCGCGTGGCCCGTCTGCTGCGCCGCGGCGCCCGCCCCGGGGACTGGGCGCACGACGACGACCTGTCCACCCTCCGTCAGGCTCAGGAGGAGGCCCGCACGGCGGTGTTCGACGCCGGGGTCCTGGAGGACTGGCGCACGGTGCTGGAGCTGACGGCCGCGCGCAACTCGCGGCTGGGCGCGGTCGACTGAGGGACGCGCCGGGAGGGCGCGCGGAGTGCCCGAGGTCCGGGTGGCCGCGCGGTGCCCCCGACGGGCGCAGGCCCCCGGGCGGGCCTGTATGGGATCGAACCACGAAGTACGCGTGACCGGCGCACCGGGCACACCGGCGCTCGTCCCACGGTAGCGGCGGCAAGGGCGGGCGGGCCAGGGAATTGACGCGCCCGGTCCGCCGCCGCGCTCACCACTTGCCGGGCGCGTAGTCCTTCAGGAAGACGCCGTACAGGTCCTCGCCCGCCTCGCCGCGCACCACCGGGTCGTAGACGCGGGCGGCGCCGTCGACCAGGTCGAGCGGGGCGTGGAAGCCGGCCTCGGCCAGGCGCAGCTTGTCGTAGTGGGGCCGCTCGTCGGTGATCCAGCCGGTGTCGACCGAGGTCATCAGGATGCGGTCGGTGTCGAACATCTCCTGGGCACTGGTCCGGGTCACCATGTTCATGGCCGCCTTGGCGGCGTTGGTGTTCGGGTGACCGGCGCCCTTGTAGCCGCGGGCGAACACCCCTTCCATCGCCGAGACGTTGACGACGTAGGCGCGCCCCGAGGCGGCCCGGCGCGCGGCCTCGGCCATCGCCGGGCGCAGCTTGCTGATGAGGATGAAGGGCGAGGTGTAGTTGCAGAGCTGGGTCTCGAGCAGTTCGACCGGGGAGATCTGCTCGATGGTCTGGACCCAGGTGTTGGTGTCGACGACGTCGGGCAGCAGCCCGCCCGCGTCGATGGCGGTGCCCTCGCGGTGCCGGACCACGCTGGCGTTGCCGGCGACCAGGGCGAGGTCGGCCACCTTCTGCGCGTCCAGGCCCGAGGTGCCGACGGGCAGCGCGGCCAGGCCGTCCACCGCACCGGAGTTGAAGGCGCCGATGACGTGGTGGGCGGGCAGTTCCCCGGCCGGCAGTGGGGCGCTCTCGCCCTCGACGAGCGCCGCGTAGGCGGAGGGCAGGCGCCGTACCGTCTGGGTGGCGTTGTTGATCAGGATGTCGAGCGGGCCCTGCTCGGTGACCTGGTCGGCCAGGGCCACCGCCTGGGCGGGGTCGCGCAGGTCGATGCCGACGACCTCCAGGCGGTGGATCCAGTCGGCGGAGTCGTCCATGGCCTTGAAGCGGCGGATGGCGTCCTTGGGGAACCGGGTCGTGATCGTGGTGTGGGCGCCGTCGCGCAGCAGCCTGAGCGCGATGTACATGCCGATCTTGGCCCGGCCGCCGGTCAGCAGCGCGCGCTTGCCGGTGAGGTCCGCGCGCGCGTCCCGGCGGGCCCGGTTCTCGGCGGCGCAGTCCTGGCAGAGCTGGTGGTAGAAGTAGTCGACCTCGACGTACCGCGCCTTGCAGACGTAGCAGGAGCGGGGACGCTGGAGTATCCCCGCGATCGTGCCCTCCTCCGTGCGGGAGGAGGGCAGGATGCCCTCGGTCTCGTCGTCGATGCGCTGGGCGGAGCCGGTGGCGGTGGCCTCGGTGACCGCCTTGTCGTGGGCGGTCTTGGCGGCCCGGCGTTCCTGGCGGCGACGCTGCTTGACCATGCGGTAGATGTGCGAGGTGGCCCGGCGGACCGCGATCGCGTCCGGGTGGTCGACGTCCAGCTCGTCGAGTTCCTTGAGCACGTCGAGGCAGACGGCGAGCCGTTCGGGGTCGATGCCGGGGCCGTACGCGGACGGGGTCACCTCGTCCGTGGTCGCCGAACCGTCCTGTGTCACCGTCATCGCCGTCGCCGTTCCCTGATCACCGTCGCGGCGCTCCGGGAGGCGACCGCTGTCGAACAGCGGATTTTATTCAGCGCCGGGCCCGGAACCAAACCCGCGGGGGTCAGGGACGGCAGGCCGTGAGCAAGGTCTCCACCTCCTCGGTCAGGGCCAGGGCGAACCGGTCGAGGTCCGGCACGGCCTTCGCGTCGGCGACCAGGCCGTAGTGGACCCGTCCGCGGTACGTCGAGACGGCCACCGCCAGGGCGTGGCCGCGGGCCAGCGGCGCCAGCGGGTAGACCTCGGTGAGCGGGTGGCCGCCCAGGCGCAGGCCGAGGCTGGGCAGGGGCACGCTGGTGACCAGGATGTCGAACCAGAGCCGGGCGGCGCCCGAGACCAGCGGCCCGCCGAGCCGGTGGCCGAGCGCCGGGACGTGGTCGGCGAGCAGGGCGACGGCGCCGGCGCCCCGGCCCGGGCCGGCGTCCTTGTTGCGGTCCATGGCGGCGCGGACCGTGCCGAGGCGGGAGAGGGGGTCGGGGTCGCCGACCGGAAGCCGTATCAGGTACCCGGAGAGCCGGTTGCCCTGGGGGTGGGCGGTGCGCGGACGGCGCTTGGAGACGGGGATCAGGGCGCGGGGCGCGACGCCCTCGCTGCCGTCGCCGCGCTCGTCCAGCCAGCGGCGCAGGGCACCGGCGACGACCGCGATCAGTACGTCGTTGACGGTGCCGCCGGTGCTCTTGCGCACGTGGTGCACGTCGTCGAGGTCCACGGCGACGCCGGCGGTGCGGCGGGTGCCGGAGGACGCGGCGGTGAGCGCGGGCGAGGAGCGCACGTCGAGGGTGGACAGGGCCGCGGCGGCGCCGATGTCCAGGGCGCGGCCCGCGTCGGACAGGGCGCCGCGCAGCCGCTCGGGCAGGGCGCGGACGTCCGGCAGCAGTCCGCGCGGCGGCTCCTCGGGGCGGGGCCGGGGGGCGGGCAGGTCCATCGGGTCGAGGACGCCCGCCGCGAGGGAGAGGGCGCGCAGGCCGTCGGCCAGGGCGTGGTGGAACTTGAACAACACGGCGAAGCGGTCGCCGTCCGCGTCGGGCAGCACATGCGCCTCCCACGGCGGCCGGCCGCGTTCCAGCGGGCGTTCCATGAGGCGGCCGGCCCGGGCGTGGAAGTCCGTCGTCGGGGCGTGCAGCCGGACGTGGTCGAGCGGGTCGAAGTGCGGGTCGGGCTCGCGGGTGGCGCCGCCGAAGGCGAAGGGGCGGCGCAGTGCGAGCGGCGGCTGCCAGGTGTCCCTGATCCTCATCCGCAGGCCGGGCACCGCGGGGGCGCGGGCCGCGAGCAGGTCGGCGGCGTGGGCGCCCGCGGTGGGCGAGCGGGCCGTGAAGACGCCGAGCGCGCCGAGGTGCATGGGGTGCGCGGCGGACTCGATGTTCCAGAACGCCAGGTCGAGGGGAGCGAGCGGATCGGAAGTCAAGGGCGTGCCTCGCAAGGACGTCGGGTGAACAAGCAGTCAATCGCCCTTCGCCGATTACGGTCAAGTACGATCAGGCTACGCACAGTTAACAGCAGATTAAAGTCCCGCCCCTGGGAAAGGGGCGGGACTGCGGTGACCACGGGGACGGGCGTGCTCACTCCGGTGCGGGCGGCGCCGTCCGGCGCGAGGTTCCCACCCGGACGGCTGCGGGCCGACCGTGGACCGAGCGCGCCGGTCGACGGTCGGACCCGCCGGCCGCTCAGGCGGTCGGGCAGCCCGCGGGGGCGGGCCGGGACGCGTCCTGGATCAGGGCCTCGTGGGCGGCCTTCACCCGCTCCACGTCCGGCTTGAGGACCTTGCGGTCATAGGTGGTCAGGCCGTTCAGCTCTCCCTCGACGTCCGAGATCTGGGTGTAGACGGCGCCGTTGCTGCCCCGGCAGACCAGGGCGCGCACCTCGTCGAGCTTGGTGAGGTAGTCGTCCGTGTAAGTCTCGGGGTCGACGTCGACGTACGACTGCTGCACCGACCAGGCGTGCCCGGGCACCGCGAGGCCGAGACCGCCGTACTCGCCGGTGACCAGGGCCCGTCGGCCGTCCGGGGAGGGCGGCAGGGCGGGGCTCGGGTAGCCGTGCTCGTCCATGAGGTCGCCGGCGCCGCCGTCGGCCCCGAGGTTCAGGCCGGACTGGTTGTTGACCAGGCGGGTCGGGTCCCAGGACTTGGCCTGCTCGGCGACGCGCTTGATGTCGTACTGGCCCCAGCCCTCGTTGAAGGTGACCCACATGATCACCGACGGGCTGCTGATGTGCTCGTCGATCATCTCCTTCATCTCCCGCTCGTACTGGGCGCGGGCGGCGGTGCCCGGGTTCTTCCCGGCCGTCATCGCGGGCATGTCCTGCCACACCAGCAGTCCCAGCCGGTCCGCCCAGTAGAACCAGCGGTCGGGCTCGACCTTGATGTGCTTGCGCACGGAGTTGAAGCCGAGCCGCTTGTGCAGCCTCAGATCGTGCGCGAGGGCCTCGTCGGTGGGCGCGGTGTGCAGGCCGTCCGGCCAGAAGCCCTGGTCGAGGGTGGCCATCAGGAAGACCGGCTCACCGTTGAGCATCGTGCGCGGCACGCCGTTCACCTTCTCGACGGCGACCGAGCGCATGCCGAAGTAGCTGTCGACGCGGTCCCGGCCGACGGTGACCTTCAGGTCGTACAGGAACGGGTCGTCGGGCGACCACAGGCGCGGGTCGTGGATCCTCAGAGTCAGCGGCTCGCCGGTGCGTCCGCTCGCCGTGGCGACCTTGCGGTGTCCGGCGTACGCCGTGGCGCGGACCGGTACGCCGTCGCGCACGCCCTGCGGCTCCACGGTCAGGGTGCTCGCGGCCCCGTCGACGCGCGGGGTGAGCTTCAGGGAGTCGACGTGGTCCGGGGCGACCGGCTCCATCCAGACGGTCTGCCAGATGCCGGAGCTGGGCGTGTACCAGATGCCGCTCGGGTCCAGGCGCTGTTTGCCGACCGGCGGGTTCTCGCCGTCCGCCGAGTCGGTCGGGTCGTGGACGCCGACGATCAGCTCCTGCGTACGGCCGGGCTTCAGCGCGTCGGTGACGTCGGCGCTGAACTTGTCGTAACCGCCCTTGTGGTCGGCGACCTCGACGCCGTTGACGTACACCTCGGAGTGCCAGTCGACGGCACCGAAGTTGAGCTTGAGGCGCTTGCCGTGACCGATGTGCCAGTCGCGGGGCACGGTGAAGGTGCGGCGGTACCACATGCGGTCCTCGTGCCGCTGGATGCCGGAGAGCTGGGACTCCACCGGGTACGGGACGAGGATGCGCTGCTTCAGCTCCTTGCCGACCGGCGGCCGCTCGCCGGCCTCGGCGGCGGCGAACTGCCAACGGCCGTTGAGGTTCTGCCAGTCGTCGCGGGTCAGCTGCGGGCGCGGGTACTCCGGGAGGGCGTTGTCCGGGCCCACCTCGTCGGCCCAGTCGGTGCGCAGTTCGTAGGTGGACTTGTTGCCGCCGCTGCTCCAGAAGGCGCTGACAACGTTGCCCTCGGCGTCGGCGAGGCCGCCCTCGCCGTCGTAGCGGACGTCGGCGGTGCCGGGGGCGTCGCCGTCCTTGTTGCCGACGACGGGCTGGTCGAGGGCGACGAGGAGGGCGGTCGGGTCGGCCGGGTCGACCTTCGCCTCGCCGAGCGGCCACCGGGCGCCGCCGATCACCGCTTCGAGGTGGTCGGTGAGGCCGGCGGGGGCGGTCGCGAGCCTGTCTCTTATACACACTT
>MUMD01000134.1 GCA_002155895.1 Streptomyces rochei | reverse complement strand
GGCACCGCCCCCGGTGCCGGGCCGGTCGTCGTCGGCCTGCGGCCGTATGTCCGGTCCGTCGCCTCGGCCGCGGCCCCGCCTGCGCTGACCGCCGCCCGGCCGCAGCAGACGCATGACGACGAAGACCAGCAGCGCCAGCGCGGCGAGCGCGAGAATCACCTTCGAATACGTGGAGGCGATGGTCGAGACCTCGGACCAGTTGTCGCCCAGCGCGTAGCCCGCCAGCACGAACACCGTGTTCCAGATCGCGCTGCCCAGCGTGGTCAGCGCGAGGAAGACGGGCAGCCGCATCCTCTCCACACCCGCCGGTACGGAGATCAGGCTCCGGAAGATGGGGATCATCCGGCCGAAGAAGACCGCCTTGGTCCCGTGCTTCTGGAACCACGCCTCCGTCTTCTCGATGTCGGACACCTTCACCAGCGGCAGCCTGCCCGCTATCGCCACCGTCCGGTCACGGCCGAGCAGCGCGCCGATCCCGTACAGGGCGAGTGCGCCGATGACGGAGCCGGCCGTCGTCCACAGCAGGACGGCGATCAGGTTCATCCGGCCGGAGCTCGCCGCGAACCCGGCCAGGGGCAGGATCACCTCGCTCGGCAACGGAGGAAACAGGTTCTCCAGAGCGATGGCGAGGCCGGCGCCCGGGGCACCGAGGGCGTCCATCAGGTCGTTGATCCACTGCGGTGCGGCACCGCTGTCCGCGGCCGTCTGCGCTGCGAGGGCTGTCATGCCGACCACGCTAGAAAATCGGAGCTGAAGGGACCCTGAGGAAATCCGCACGATCGATTGCGGTGTACCGCAGGCGAGAATTGCGGTTTTCCGCAGTGTGTGCCGCGCGGGCGCCCGGCTAGCCTCGCGATCATGCGAGACCTGGCGCGGCGTGTAGTGCGGTGCGGGGTGGGCCTCATCATGGGGACCGCCACCGCCGCCGTCGAGCTGCTCTTCGCCCTCCTGGCCGGCGCGGTACTGCTGCCGGTGGCCGCCTGGCCCGCCGGACGGGGCGCCGTGCTGCGCCCGGTGCTCGCGGGCGCGCGGACCCTGGCGGGGCTGGAGCGGGCCCGGCTGGCGATGTGGCTGGACCTCCGTATCACGCCCGCGCACGAGGACGTCCGGGCCCTGCGGTACGTGGCCTGCCGCTGGGCCCTGGGCGTGCTGGGCGGCGTGGTGATGCTGACCGCCGCGATCGGCCTCGGGTACGGCACCTTCGGGCTGTACGGCTGGCTCCTGCTGGACGGCATACGCGACCCCGGTTCGTTGGTCCTCGGCAGTCTGGGCGGCTTCTTTCTCGTGTTCCTCGCCGTACAGGGAATATTCGGCGTGGTGGGACTGGAGGGGCAGCTGGCACGCCACTTCCTGGGACCCCGGCATCAGGAGGAGCTGGAGCGGCGCATCGCCGAGCTGTCCGCCAGCCGGGCCGCCGTGGTCGACGCGGTGAACGACGAACGGCGGCGTATCGAGCGCGACCTGCACGACGGCGTGCAGCAGCGCCTCGTCGCCCTCGGGATGCTGCTGGGCCGTGCCCGCCGCAGCCAGGACGCCGAGCGGCGGGACCGGCTCATGGGCCAGGCCCACGACGAGAGCCGCCGCGCCCTCGACGAGCTGCGCGAGGTCGCGTGGCGGATCTATCCGACCACCCTGGACGAGGCGGGTCTGCGCGCGGCTCTGGAGACGGTCGCCGAGCGGGCGTCCGTGCCGGTGGGAGTGGAGTACGAGCTGGCCGAGGAGCCCGAGCAGGCCGTCGCCACCGTCGCCTACTTCGTGGTCTGCGAGGCTGTCACGAACGCGGTCAAGCACGCGGCGCCCACCCGGATAAGCGTCGCCGTCAGAGCTGAGGAGCAACGGATGTACGTGAGCGTCCAGGACGACGGCTGCGGCGGGGCGAACGCCGCCGGCAGCGGACTGTTCGGGCTCGCCCGGCGCGTCGCCGCCCTCGACGGCACCTTCCGTGTGGTCAGCCCGCCGGGCGGGCCCACGGTCGTGGCCGCGGAGCTGCCATGCGGTTGATCCTGGCCGAGGACTCGACCCTGCTGCGGGAGGGGCTGGTGCGGCTGCTGACGGAGGAGGGCCACGAGGTGCTGGCGGCCGTGGGCAACGCGGAGCTGCTGCTGAAGGCGGTCGCCGAGGACCCGCCGGACGTGGTCGTCGCCGACGTCCGCATGCCGCCCACCCACACGGACGAGGGTCTGCGCGCCGCCCTGGAGATACGCGAGCGCTGGCCGCGGGTCGGGGTGCTGGTGCTCTCGCAGTACGTGGAGAAGCGGTACGCGACGGAGCTGCTGACCGGCGAGACGGAGGGAGTGGGCTATCTGCTCAAGGACCGGGTCGTGCAGGTGGACGAGTTCCTGGACGCGCTGGAGCGGGTGGCGGCCGGACACGCCGCCTTCGATCCGGAGGTCGTCCGGCAGTTGCTCGGCCGGACGACCCACACCGATCTGCTCGCCCGGCTCACCGTGCGGGAGCGGGACGTGCTGGCCGAGATGGCGCAGGGACACACCAACGCGGCGATCGCGCGGCGGCTGCACATCTCGCAGAGCGCCGTGGAGAAACACACCAACGCGATCTTCGACAAGCTGGAACTGACCGGAGGGGAGGGCTATTCACGCAGGGTGCTGGCCGTGCTGCGCTACCTGGGCAGCTGACGGGCCGCTCCGGTCGGGGCCGGCCGTCGGTCAGCCGCAGCAGCCTCCGCCGCAGCAGCCGCCCCCGCCACCGCCACCCGGCGAGGGCGCGGGAGCGGGCCCGGAGGACGAGCCGCCGACCGCGACCGTCGACAGCAGCTTCACCGTGTCGTCGTGGCCCGCCGGGCAGGAGGCGGGAGCGGAGGACTCGGCCATGGGGCGGCTCAGTTCGAAGGTGTCGCCGCAGCTGCGGCAGCGGTACTCGTAACGAGGCATGGGCACAGGTTAACCGGCCGGGCGGCTCGCGTCGGGGGGCGTGCGCCGAAAGCCCGGACGGCCGGACGGGCCGGACCGAAGGCGCACCGGCGGCCGGGCCGCCGTTCAGTGACCGGCGCCGCGCTCCTCGCGGATCAGGGAGACCACATGGGCCACCGTCTGCCGGACCTCCTCGGTCTCCGTGAGGAAGTGCCAGTAGTCGGGGTGCCGGCCCTCCAGCGTGGTGATTCCCCGTTCCAGCCGCGCCACCGCCTCGTCCAGGGGGCGCGCGTGACGGGGGTCCGGGGTGTTCCGGCCGGCCATGGCCAGGCGCTGGGCGTCCCGGATGGCGAAGCGGGTGCGTTCGATCTCCTGCTGCGGGTCCTTCTGCACGGCGTTCAGCCGCCGCAGGCGGTCGCCGGCCGCCGAGACGGCCTCGTCGGTCGTGTTCAGCAGGGCCCGCACCGTCGACAGCAGGGCGGTGGCGTCCGGCCAGCGCTGCTCGTCGCGGGCGGCCTGGGCCTCGGCCAGTTTCCGCTCCGCCCGGCGGACCGAGTCGGCGGCCTGGTCCGGGACCTGCTGGAGGTCCTGCCAGCAGGCCGCGGTGAAGCGGCGGCGCAGCTCGCTCAGTACCGGCTCGACTTGCTCGGCGCGGGTGGTCAGGGCCTGGGCGCGGGTGCGCAGGGAGACCAGCCGGTGGCCGATCTCGGCGGCGCGTTCGGGCAGCCTCTCGGCCTCCGCGCGCACAGATTCGGCCTCCCGGGTGACCCGCTCGGCCCGCTCCAGGGTCTGTGGCACGCCGTGCTGCCCGGCTCCCTGGTTCAGCCTGGTCAGCTCCGGGCCCAGGGCGGCGAGCCGGGCGGCGAGGTCGTCCGCCCGCAGCCCGGAGTCGCGTGCGGCGTCCAGCGCCGCGGAGGCGGCGAGCAGGGCCTGCCGGGCGCGTTCGACCGCGGGCGCCAGACGGGCCAGCTGGGTCTCGGCCTTGCCGAGCAGGGGGCCGAGACCCTGGGCGAAGCGGTCCAGTTCCTGCTTGACGCGTCCCAGCTCGGTTTTGGCGGCCGTCAGTTCGGCCCGGGCGCGGGAGGCGGCCGACGCCTCCAGGTCGTCCCGGTCCAGGTCGTGGGCGTCGACGGCGTTGATGTACTGGTGGCTGACCTCGTCGATGCGCCGGCCCAGCGCCTCGAAGTCTCCGACCGCGCGCCGCGCGGCGGGGGAGGAGTCGACGGCGGCGATGGTCTCGATCGAGATCCGCAGGTCCCGCTGGGCGGTGTCCAGCTCGTAGAAGGCGGCAGCGGCGTCGTCCTTCGCGGCCTGGGCCTCGGCCCGCTGGCTCTCGGCCCGCCCCCCGAACCAGCGTCGCGTGCCGCCCCCGGCGAACGCGGCGGGCAGGGCGAGAGCGGCGAGCAGCGGCAGCCCCGCGAGGGCGAGCACGTCCCGGACGGCTCCGGGCGCACGGCGTCGGACGGAGTGGTGCGGCAGGCGCGGCGCGCGCGGCACCATCGGCGAGTACGGCTGCGATGGTGTCGCCGTCACATCCCTCTCCCGTGTCGTCCGTCCTGCCCGAGTTCATTCTCCCACCCGTTAAGGACGAACACACGGGCCGGTCAGTTCGCGGTTCGGACCGTGACTTCGCCGTCCTGGGTCCGCGCGTTCACCACGTGGGAGCTGGCGTCGTCCCGGGGCACCGACACGTCGACCGAGCCGTCGTCGCTGTCGGCGGACACCTTGTACGTCTCCCGGGGCAGGTCGACGCGCACGGAGCCGTCGTCGCTGCGGGTCTCCACCAGGTCCGGGACGGCCGCGCACTCGATGCGGATGGAGCCGTCCTTGGTGGACGCCTTCACCCGGCGGGAGGAGACGTCCGCGCGCAGCGACCCGTCGTCGCTGTGCAGTTCCAGCGGTCCGGTGGAGTCGCTGACGCGCACGGACCCGTCCGCCGTACGGATCTCCAACGCGTCCCTGAAGCCCCGCGCCCGCACACTGCCGTCGTCGGACTCCACCTTGACGGCGATCCCGCGCGGCACCCGGACCTTGTGCTTGCCGGCACAGTCGGCGACCACGCCGGAGCAGTGCATCCGCAGCTTCAGCCGGTTGCCGTCCTCCATGCTCCACGTCACCTCCGGTTCGGAGCCGAGGACGACCGAGCCCTGGAACCAGCGGGTCACCTCGATCCTGCCGGACGGCGTGGCGTCGTCGGCGACGACCTCCAGTCCGGAGTCGTCGGCGTCGATGGTGAGGGTGTCGCCCTGGAAGGCGAAGGCCCGCCGGTCGGGGTCCTTGTCGTCCGCCGCGGAGGCGCAGGCACCGAGGCCGGCGACGAGGACGGCGACGGTACCGGCGGCGGCGAGCGCGCGCACCGAGGCGCGGGCCGGAAGGGTGCGGCGGGTCATGACGTTCCCCCAAGGACGGACGACGAGGTGCCGACGGGCGGACCCGCTCGGCGGGGCCCGGTGCGGCGAGGCTCTTCGACCGTACGGAGCGGCGGGCCCGGGCGGGATCCGGACCGCTACCGGATCGGGAGTGGGGTTAACCCCCGGGCCGCGAGACGGGCGCCCCGGCGATTGCCGGGCACTGCTCTGTGCCATGTAGGCTGTCCACTCGTCCTGGGTGCGTAGCTCAGGGGTAGAGCGCCTGCCTTACAAGCAGGATGTCGGCGGTTCGAAACCGTCCGCGCCCACCAGGACCGGCGCCGCTCGTCGTCGGCGCGAGGCCCCCGGAGAAGTCCGGGGGCCTTTCGCGTGCGCGCGACGCGTCGCGCGCGGTGGACGCGGTGCCGTGGTCCCTGCCGGGCGGCCGCTGTCGGGCTCGTCCGACCGTCCGGAGGGCTCCTGAGGCTCCCGAGGGTCCTTCGGAACGCCTTCAGGCTTCTTCCTGCGGCGGGGTCTCGTGTGCGTGCTTCAGCTCGGAGCGGGCGGTCACCCGGTCGGGGCCGGTGATCTGCGACCAGTAGCGATGGGTGCTGACGAACACGGCCAGTTCGCGTTCGCGGCGGCGGAGCTTCTCCACCTCGGCCTGTTCGTCCGCCGACCAGCCGGGTGAGGCCGGGCGCTCGACCTTGCGCCAGCCGGTGTCGTCGCTGAATCCGTCGAGTGGCTCGACGGACCAGGGGAGCCGCTTGAGCAGGGCCGACAGCTCGGCCCGGACCTGATGCAGTTCCTCCTGGCCGGCGAGGAGGTCACTGGGGAAGTCATAGGTCGTAGCCACGCTCCAATAATACGCCTGTTCGATTTTGAGGCGCGCGTTCCCTTCGGTGGTTCACGCGAAAGGGTGGCGCCCGTTCCCGGCACCCCACTGTCCCCGGCCGTACCGTCGTCCCCTCGCCGTCGCGGCCCGCCGACTGTCAGACCCCTGCCCTACCGTGAGGAACATGGAAGGCACGGACGAGCGGACCGGTGGCGGGGCGGGCGGGGTGCGTCTCGTGCCCTGGGGAGAAGGGGACCTGTGGCTGCTGCGCAGGACCAACGCCCCCGAGATGACCGCGCACCTGGGCGGCCCGGAGACGGAGGAGCGGCTGGTCCTGCGGCACCGTCGGTACCTCGACGCGGCGCCGGGCCGGATGTACCGGGTGACGCTGGCGGACGGCGGTGAGACCGTCGGCTCGATCGGTCACTGGCAGCGGACATGGCGCGGTGCGCGGGTCTGGGAGACCGGGTGGGCCGTGCTGCCGGAGTTCCAAGGGCGTGGGCTGGCCGCCCTGGCCGCCCGTGCCGTGGTGCGGGCCGCCCGCGACGCGGGTGAGCACCGGTATCTGCACGCCTTTCCGAGCGTCGACCACGCCGCCTCCAACGCGGTCTGCCGACGGGCGGGGTTCGTCCTGCTCGGCCAGGCCGACTTCGAGTATCCGAAGGGCCACTGGATCAAGTCGAACGACTGGCGGGTGGACCTGGAGAGAGGAGACTGAGGCCATGTGCCGCAGCATCAAGACACTGCGTCCGCCCGTCCTGGCGGAGGAGGCCACCGAGGACGAGATCAGGGCCGCCGCCCTGCAGTACGTCCGCAAGGTCTCCGGTTTCCGGGCCCCGGCCGCGCACAACCGCGAGGTCTTCGAGCGGGCCGTGGACGCGGTCGCCGCCGCCACGGCCGAGCTGCTCGCCGACCTGGAGGTACGGGGAGGCGCCGGCGCCCGGCGCGCCTCGTGACATGACGGCCTGACCGGCTCCCGGTGGGGCGCGAGCCGACCACGGCGTACGTCCGCCCGCTCGCGTGACCTGAGGGTGCCCGAGCACGGGCGGAGCCGGGCAGGGGTGCGGCAGGGCACCGCGGGGTCGTCTGGCGAGGACCGGCCCGGGACCGCCCGGCTCCCCAGGGGCGCCGCGGCGAGCAGCGCCGACCTGCCGTATCGCCGACCGTCGACAGCCGATCGCCGACCGCCGACCGCCGGACCACGCAGCGTCGAGCCTCGACGGCGCCGCCGGGCGGCACGGCGGGTGCGAAGGCGCGGCGGGTCCGAAGGCGCGGGCGGGCCGACGCCGCGCCCGCCCGCCTCGGCCCCGGCCTCCGCGCCTCGGCCGAGCCGCACCACCCCGAGGGGCGCCGCGGTTCAGGCGGTCAGGCGGCCTCCGCCTCGGCCGAGCCGCACCACCCCGAAGGGTGCCGCGGGTCGGGCGGTCAGGCGGTCAGGCGGCCTCCGCCTGCCGGGGCTGGCGGCGCATCAGGTACGCCGCCGCCGCTCCCGCGCCGAAGAGCGCCGCCAGGGACACCCCCGTCGCCAGCCAGCTCGCGCCCAGCCACTGGCTGCCGAAGTACCCGAGGGCCACGCTGTAGGCCGCCCAGGCCAGCCCGGCCAGGGCCGACCAGGGGAGGAACTCGCGGACCCGGCGGTGCGCGGCGCCGGCGACGAGGGAGACGACCGAGCGGCCGGCGGGCGCGAACCGGGCCAGGACGACCAGGGCGCCCCCACCTCGGGCGAGGGCCCCGCCGAGACGTTCCTGCGCCGTGGTCAGCCGACGCGACCGGGCGATCGCCCGGTCAAGGCGCGGCCCCCCGCGCCAGGCGAGGCGGTAGACCGCCAGGTCGCCCAGGACGGAGGCGGTCGTCGCACACAGGGTCAGCACCAGGATGTCGGGAACGTCCTCCGGGACCCGCCCGGCGGCCGCCGCGCCCGAGCCCGCCGCCGCTGCCGCGCCGGAACCGGCCGCCGCCGCCGTGGCCGCCGCGATCACCAGGACGCCGCTCGGCAGCACCGGCAGGAAGATGTCGAGGAGCACCGAACCGGTCACCAGCACATAGATCCATGGGCTGCTGACCAGCGAAGCGACGCTTCCGAGACTTTCGACCACCACAACTCCCCGTTACTCCCCCGTGGGCCGGGCCATGCCGCGGGACGCGGGGACGGCAGGAGCGGCCGATGACAGCCATACAGCGTACGCCCGGGGTGTGACAGACGGTTCACAGGGGGCTTGGGTGATCGGCACGGAACGTTCACCGGGACGGGGTGTTCACGTCCCCGGAGGTGTCCCCGGGGACGTGAACGGCGGATCAGGCCGCGACCGGGGTCTGCGGCTCCGCGGCCGGCTTCTCCCGCTCGGACGGCCGCCGTGCCAGCAGACGGTCCAGGCCGAAGGCGCCGGACCCGGTGAAGACCAGCAGCAGGAAGGCCCAGCAGAACATGGCCGAGGCCTCGCCGCCGTTCTCCATCGGCCACAGCGCGCTCGGCTGGTGCACCTTGAAGTACGCGTAGGCCATGGAGCCGGAGCTGACGAGTGCGGCGGCGCGGGTGCCGAGGCCCAGCAGGACGAGGCCGCCGCCGATCAGCTGGATCACGGCGGCGTACCAACCCGGCCAGGTGCCGCTCTCGATCGTGCCGCCGGTGCCGGAGGCGCCGCCGAGGACGCCGAAGAGGGAGGCGGCGCCGTGGCAGGCGAAGAGCAGGCCGACGACGATGCGGAACAGGCCGAGGGCGTAGGGCTGGGCGCTGTCGAGGCGTCCGGACATGGGGGGTTGCTCCTTCGGTCGGGCCGGCCCGGGAGGGGGGC
>MUMD01000133.1:10308-10975 GCA_002155895.1 Streptomyces rochei | reverse complement strand
GGTGAGGGGTGAGGGGGCGGGCGTGCCTTGAGGGGCTTATGTGCGGCTGATACGGTGCGATGGCTTGACACCCGCCTCGCTGCTGGCTATTCGCCCAGGTCAGGCGGGTGCGTCAGGGGTTGTCCCGGGACGCCACCGGTCGGGCGGACACGCGTGAAGTGTCCGAATTTAGAGACGATCGCGCTTACTTGAGCGGTGGACGCTGCTCGAGCGAGTACGCGGCAGACAATTTCTTGGGTGTACGGGGAGCGGTTGCGTGAAGATCCAGGAGCGTACGGGGGCGGGCGCGGGACGTTCCGCGGCTCCGGCTCAGCAGTCGGTCGGTGACCGGCTTCCCAGTCCTCCTCGCGAGCGCAAACCCGCGCTGGCCGCGCTGGCGGTCCTGCTCATCCTGCTGGGCGCGTTGGGCGCGACCATGCTGGTGCTGCGGGCGGGGGACCGGATCGAGGTCGTCAAGGTGACGGCGGACATCCAGGCCGGCGAGTCCGTCGGTGACAACGTCACATCCGTGATGGTGGCGGCGGACGACAGCATCAACTACGTGAAGTGGTCGCAGGTCGACGCCCTCAAGGATCTGAAGGCCAAGTCCACGATCTACGCGAAAACGGTCGTGATGGGGCAGATGTTCGCGAAGCAGGAGCAGCTGCCCGCCGGCAAGGCGTCCGTG
>MUMD01000133.1:0-10281 GCA_002155895.1 Streptomyces rochei | reverse complement strand
ACCCTCCTCGTGGACGAGGCCGACGCGGCCGCCTTGGCCTCGGCGGCATCCGCCGGCGAGGTCGCCATCGTGCGTGTCCCCGGCAAGTAGAAGGCGACCACACCACCCATGGCCCTCATCGCCCTCGCCGCCGACAAGGGTTCCCCCGGCGTCACCACCGCGGCCGTCGCCCTCGCGGCGGTCTGGCCGCGCCGCGTCCTGCTGGCCGAGACCGACCCGGCCGGCGGTGATCTGGTGTACCGGTCCGCCGCCGCGCACGGCGGGCCGCTCAACCCCAACACCGGCATGCTGTCGATCGCCGCGACCGCGCGCCGCGGCCTCGTCCCCGACCAGCTCTGGGACCACGTACAGCCCCTCAGCGGCGGCCTCGAGGTCCTCGTCGGCCTCGGCATCTCCGAGCAGGCCGCCGGTCTCGCGGGCCTGTGGCCGACCCTGGGCCGGGCCTTCGCCTCCCTCGGCGACTCCCCGAACGCGCCCGCCGACGTCATCGCCGACTGCGGCCGCATCAGCGGAGACTCCCCGGCGACCGAGCTGTTCCCGCACGCCGCGCTGGTCCTCCTGCTCTCCCGCACCGAGCCGGAGGCCATCGCCCGCGTCCGCGACCGCGCCGCCGCCCTCAGCAACAAGCTGCACGGCGGCCCGCGCGGCGCCGCGAGCCTCGGCATGCCGCTGATCGGCGTCGTCCTGGTCGCCGACACCAACAACGCCGCCAAGCTGTCGGGTCAGGTCAACGACATGCTGGTGGCCGCCCAGACCGGCGCCCGCGTGGTCGGCACCATCGCCGACGACCCGGCCGGCGCCGAGCAGTTGGCCGGACGCCGGCGCGGCCGGCTGGAGAAGTCGCTGCTCATCCGCTCCGCCCGCAAGGTCACCTCGGACCTGTACCAGCAGTTCGGCGCCGCCTGGTCCATGCCCACCGGCCCCGCCGGCACCGACATGAACGGCCACGCGGGGGCCGGCCGATGACCGCTGTCGACCACTCGTTGGTCAAGCGGTTCCGGCAGGACGCCGGCGACCGCATCGCCGAGCAGCGGCGCCAGGACCAGATCAGCGGCGTCACGCCGATGTCCACCGAGGACGAGCGGCAGTACGCGCGCGCCGTGATCGCGCAGATCCTGGAGGAGTACGCCCGCGCCGAGATCAACGCCGGGCGCACACCGCTGGACGCGGAGACGGAGGAGGCGTACGCCGCCGCCGTGCACGCCGCGCTGTTCGGCGTCGGGCGGCTCCAGCCGCTGCTGGACGACCCCGAGGTCGAGAACATCGACATCAACGGTTGCGACCAGGTCTTCGTCGGCTACTCCGACGGACGGGAGGAGCGCGGCGAGCCGGTCGCCGAGACCGACGAGGAGCTGATCGAGCTGATCCAGATCCTCGGTGCCTACTCGGGTCTGTCCTCCCGCCCGTTCGACTCCGCCAACCCGCAGCTGGACCTGCGGCTGCCGGACGGTTCGCGTCTGTCGGCGGTCATGGACGTCGCCCGGCGCCCCGCGCTCTCCATCCGCCGCGCCCGGATGGGCAAGGTCTTCATCTCCGACCTGGTCGGCAACGGCACCCTCACCCCCGAGCTGGGCCACTTCCTGGCCTGCGCGGTCCGGGCCCGCAAGAACATCATGATCGCGGGCGCGACCAACGCCGGAAAGACGACGCTGCTGCGTGCCCTCGCCAACGAGATCCCGCCCAACGAGCGTCTGATCACCGTGGAGCGGGCGCTGGAGCTGGGCCTCGACACCTTCCCCGACCTGCACCCCAACGTCGTCGCCTTCGAGGAGCGGCTGCCGAACTCCGAGGGCCAGGGCGCCATCAGCATGGCGGAGCTGGTCCGCCGGTCCCTCCGTATGAACCCCTCCCGCGTCATCGTCGGTGAGGTGCTCGGCGACGAGATCGTGACCATGCTCAACGCGATGTCGCAGGGCAACGACGGCTCCCTCTCCACGATCCACGCCAACAGCTCGCACGAGGTCTTCAACCGCATCTCGACGTACGCCCTCCAGGCCGCCGAACGGCTGCCGATCGAGGCCAGCCAGATGCTGGTGGCCGGCGCCGTCAACTTCGTCGTCTTCATCCAGCGGCGCAACAACTTCCTCAGCGGCGGGCGGCTCCAGCGCATGGTCACCTCCGTCCGCGAGGTGAACGGCGTCGACGGACGCGTGCTCTCCAGCGAGGTCTTCGCCGAGGCCCCCGACGGCCGGGTCGTCCCGCACGCCCCCATAGCCTGCCTGGAGGAACTCATCGCCTACGGCTACCGGCCCAACGGAACCTGGGGGTGAGGGACATGGCCACGCAGACCACAGGCACCACGGGTACCACGGGCACCACCGACACCACGCTCGCCGCGCTCGACTCCCTCGGCTCCATGGGCGGCCTGTTCTCCACCACCGTCCTGTACGCGCTCGGCTGCGGCGTCGCCGTCGGCGGCGGCATCGCGCTGCTCCTGCTCGCCGTACGCGGCCTGCCCGCCAAGCCCGAGCACGAGAAGCGCCAGGCCACCGAGCGGGCCAACGAGCTGATCCGCTGGGCGGGGCAGCGCGGTTCCCTCGCGGCCATCGTCGGCCTCGTCGTCCTCCTCGTCACCCGCTGGGCGGTGCTGGGCATCGCCGCCGGCGTCCTCGTCTTCTTCTGGGACCGCCTCTTCGGCGGTGCCGCCGAGGAACGCGCCGCCATGAAGCGGGTGGAGGCCCTGGCCTCCTGGACCGAGTCCCTGCGCGACACCATCGCCGGCGCCGTCGGCCTGGAGCAGGCCATCCCCGCCTCCGCCCGCGCCGCCGCGCCCGTGCTCCGCCCGCACCTGGACGCCCTGGTCGACCGGCTGCGCTCGCGCACCCCGCTGCCCGACGCGCTCCAGCACCTCGCCGACGAGATCGACGACGCGTCCGCGGACATCATCGTCGCCGCCCTGATCCTCAACGCGCGGCTGCGCGGCCCGGGTCTGCGGCAGGTCCTCGGCGCGCTCGCCAAGTCGGCGCGCGAGGAGGTCGACATGCGCCAGCGCGTGATGGCCCAGCGCGCCTCGACCCGCCGCTCGGTGCAGATCGTCGTGGCGGTGTCGGTGCTGTTCGTCCTCGGTCTGTCCATCTTCAACCGGGACTTCGTCGAGCCGTACGGCTCGCCCGTCGGCCAGCTCGTCCTGGCCTGCGTGTGCGGGCTGTTCGCGCTGGGCTTCTGGTGGCTGCGCAAGCTGTCGACCATCGAGACCCCGGAGCGCTTCCTGGTCCGGGACGGCTCGGACGTCCAGTTCGTGCGCCCCCGCACGCCGGGCCAGCCGGCGCAGGGCACCGCTCACCCGATGGCCCAGACCGCGCAGCGCCTGCCGCAACCGTCCCACCCGTCGCAGGCGTCTGGGGACGAGGGGGTACGACGATGAACCTGACGATGCCGGTCCTGGTCGGCGCGGTCATCGGCCTGGGCATCTACGCCCTGGTCCGCGCCCTGATGCCGAGCAGGCGCAGCCCGATCCAGCAGGTCGCCCGCATCGACGCGATGCGGGCCCGCGGGACGGCGTACGCCTCGTCGTCCCACACGGCGAGCGACACCGGCCGCTTCGGCACCCTGCGCGCCCAGGTCGGCGCCCGCGTCGCGGAGCTGTACCTGCAGCAGGGCTGGGAGCAGCGCTCGCTGCGCGCGGACCTGGCGGTGCTGGACCGCAGCTGGGAGAAGTTCCTGGCGACCAAGGCGCTGCTGGCGGTGGGCGGCCTGTTCTTCGGGCCGTTCCTGTTCGCGATCGTGTGGACCCTCGGCTTCAACGACAGCCCGGTCATCCCCGTCTGGCTGGCCCTGCTCTGCGCCGTGATCTTCTTCTTCCTCCCCGACCTGGAGGTACGCCGGGACGCCGCCGAGAAACGCCGTGACCTGCGGCGCGTGATCGGCGCGTACCTGGACCTGGTCTCGATGAGCCTGGCCGGCGGCCGGGGTCTGCCCGAGGCGCTGATGGCGGCGGCGGAGGTGTCCGACGGCTGGGCCACCCACCGCATCCGCAACGCCCTGGCCGACGCCCGCATCACCGGCATCAGCCAGTGGCAGGCGCTGGGGCAGCTCGGCGAGGACCTGGGCGTCGAGGAGCTGAAGGACCTCTCTGCCTCCCTCGCCCTGGTGGCCGACGACGGCGCCAAGGTCCGCGAGTCCCTCGCCTCCCGCGCCGAGACCATGCGGCACCGCGAACTCGCCGAGATCGAGGGCAGCGCGGGCGAGAAGTCCCAGTCGATGCTCGTGGCCCAGCTCCTGCTGTGCGCCGGGTTCCTGGTGTTCCTGATCTACCCGGCGGCGATGCGGGTGTTTCAGGTGTGACGCGGCTTATCGGCTCCGGAGGCTCCAGGGGCTGCACAACGCTCCGGAGGCCCCCGAGCGGCTTCGCTTCCAGAAACTGATACGAGAGGACAGAACCCACCATGAACGGACGGAACTTCCGCACCGGCACCACGGGCATCGTGCCCGTGGACTTCCTGATCACCTTCCTGCGGGCCCGCGTGGACCGCGCCCGCTCCGGCGAGCTGGACCGCGGCGCGTCCGCCGTCGAGTGGGTCATCATCTCGGCGGTCGTCGTGGCGATCGTCGGCGTGGTGGCCGCCATCATCAACGCCGCCCTGAGCGAGGGCGCCAACAAGGTCGGCGACTGCATCAAGGGCGCGGACGCGGGCAGCACCTGCTGATCGCACGACGCGACGAACGGGGTTGACGGGATGCCGGGGATGCCGGGGCCGGGGATGCCGGGAGGCATGCTGAGACGGGTGCGCCACAGGGTGTCGGCCGCGCGTGAGGCGGCGGCCACCCGCGGCGATTCCGGCATGACCGCGATCGAGTTCGTCCTGCTCACCCCGGTCCTGTTCTTCATGATCTTCGCGACGGTGCAGTTCGGGCTGTATTTCTTCGCCGACCACGTGGCACAGGCGGCGGCCCAGGCCGGCGCCCGCAAGGCCCGCGCGACGGCCGACGCCCAGCCCGGCGGCTGGCGCGGCGAGGCGCGGAACGTGGTCGACAGCTACATCAGTCAACTGGGCCCGCAGCTCGTCATCGCGCCTGACGTGAAGATGCTCCAGCCGGAACAGGACACGGTCGGCGTGGAGATCACGGCCCGCATCCCGACGGTGTTCCCGGGGCTGGACCTGACGGTGCACGCGGAGTCGATGGGCCCGGTGGAGCGCTTCGTCGAGGACGGGGGGAACTAGATGCGGGCCTCCCTGCGGACCCTCGCACCGACGGCGGCGCTCGAAGACCGCCGTCCGGCGTCGGCGGACGATGCCGGCCTGTCCACCATCGAGGTGGTCATCCTCGCCCCGGTGATGATCCTGTTCATCCTCGTCCTGGTCGGTTTCGGCCAGCTGGTCGACGGTCGCGGCGCGCTCGACGGCGCGGCCCGGGACGCGGCCCGCGCGGGCTCGATCCAGAAGGACCACGGCACGGCGATCGCCGAGGCGAAGCGGGCCGCCGAGGCCAACCTCGCGGACGTCTGCTCCGGCCCGGTCTCCGTCGTCCAGAAGAGCGCGGGCTTCGAGCCCGACACCCTCTTCACGGTGGAGGTCAGCTGCGAGGTGCGTGGCCTGGCGATGATCGGCCTCGACATCCCCACCACCCTCTCGGCGACCTTCAGCTCCCCGCTGGACCCGTACCGGAGGACGGCGTGAGATCCCTCGTACGCGACCGGCTGACACACCTGCGCGCCCACCTGGACGACCGCGGCTCGGGCGCCGGCGCGGTGATCATCTTCGCCCTGGTCTTCCTCGCCCTCTCGGCCTTCGTCATCGACGGCGGCATGTCCATCTCCAAGCGGGAGCGCGCCGCGGACATCGCCGAGCAGGCCGCCCGCTACGCCGCCCAGGACATCGACCGCGAGGCGCTCTACGACGACGTGGGCGGCCCCGCCCCCATCAACTACGAGAACTGCGACGCGAGGGTCAAGGCCTTCGCCGCCGAGATGAACATGACCGGCGCGGACATCGCCGGGACGCACTGCGTGGTGGCCGACGCCGCGCAGGTGCAGGTCGAGGTCCAGCTCACCTACTCCCCGGTCTTCACGGGGCTGTTCTACGGCGGCGACGTGGTCGTCCACGGGCAGGCGGTGGCGGAGAACGAGGTGGGCTGACCGCACGCCGCTCCCGCTTCCGCCCCTCGCTTCCATCCCCCCACCAACGGAGGTACGACTCCCATGCGCACACGCCCGACCATCGCCGCCGCCGCCCTGACGGCAGCGGTCACCCTGCTCCTCTCCGGCTGCGGAGGCTCGGACTCCGAGGACTCCGGCAAGGACGAGATCGCGGGGGCGGACACGGGGGCTTCGGCGTCGGCGTCACCGTCGCCGTCGGCGATCGAGGACGGCATCGACCGTCCGGAGATCAAGCTGCCGTCCGACGTGAAGAACGTCTTCGAGGGCGGCTCGACGGGTGATCCGGTCAAGGACGCGGTGCTTGCCGACAACGAGCGGATGATCAACTCGATCGACGAGGCGATCACCGTGGACGCCGAGGAACACCCGGCCCTGAAGTTCTACAGCAAGGACAACGCACTGATCGCGGCCGCGTCCTACGTCCAGTCCTTCTACGAAGCCGGCACGACCTGGACCGGGTCCACCCGGTACTACGACCGCGAGGTCACCCTGAGCGGTGAGAACGCGGCCACCGTGACGTACTGCGGTGACGAGACGAAGTCGTACAGCAAGGACCGTAAGACCAAGGAGGTCAAGAAGACGCCCGGCGACGCGGACGATTACGTCTCGTACAGCGCACGCGTGCAGAAGAACGCCGACGGCGTCTGGCAGACCACCAACGTGGTCTCGGAGCGAGGAGCGGAGAAGTGCCAGCCGTGAACCGTCAGTGTCGGCGCGTTTCCGTAGTCGCTGCGCTCGTCATCCCGTTCGTCCTGGCCCCGACGGCTGCTCAGGCCGGAGGCAAGACGGAAGACGGGAGCAGCCTGGGCAATTCCAAGGGGAACCTCCAAGGCAAGAACATCACGGTCGAGACGAAGGTCCGTACGACGGTCAACGGGGCCCCCAGCACCGGCAAGACGGGCAACCTCTCGTCAGCCGACAGCAACTGGACACCGCCGGCGTGCTGGTACGAACCCGCCTTCTCGCCCAAGGAGATCCAGGCCACCGTCAAGGCATGGCGGGGTATCAGCGGATTGCCGCTCATCGGGAGCGTGGGCGACTTCGTGGGCGACATGCTGGACCAGCGTTACAAGGAGGGGAAGCCGTACAAGAACTACAACCTCGACAAGCAGGGCGAGGGCATGTTCTGGGCGGCTGCGATCAATCCGAACCGCAAGGACGAGCCGGAGGCCATGGAGTGTGACCAGCCGCCGTTCTGGGTGGACAACGGGGTCACACCGCCCGAGCCTCTCGCGGTCTCGCCCCAGATCCTCGCCGAGTACGCCTACGACGAACTCCCGGTCCCCGGCACGGAAATCGAAATGAAGCCGGCCGGAGCCACAAAGGTGAACCTCCCCACCTGGATCTGGCTCGACAAGGCCAAGTTCAAGAAGATCTCCGTCACCGCGAGCCTCCCCGGCACAGGCCTGTCCGCCACCACCACCGCCGAACCCGTCTCCCTCCACATCGACCCGGGCACGAGCGACGCCCAGACGTATCCAGCCTCCGGGGACTGCCAGATCAACGCCGACGGCAGCATCGGCGAGCCGTACGCGGACGGCAAGGCGAACGACACCCCGCTCTGCGGCGTCACCTACCTCCGATCCTCCGGCTCCGACGGCGCGTACGCCTTGCAGGCGACCGTCACCTGGAAGATCTCGTGGACCAGCACCACGGGCGAGGGCGGCGACCTCCCGGACGGCACGTTCGGCGCCACGCAGGACGTGACGGTGCAGGAGATCCAGTCCGTGAACCGCTGAGGGGTCAGGCCATCAAGCCGAGCGACTACGCCTGGTCCATGGATATCCCGAGATCTCGGGTCGCGATCTCGAAGAGCCGGCTCTCCGGGACCACCGGAGGCGAATAGGCCAGCTCCCGGACCCGAGCGACGAAGGCGTCGGGCAGCGCCAGGTGATACGTGGCCAAGTAGTACGACAGGTCCTCCCGCCAGACCCAGGCCCCGTCCGTGCAGAGCGACCCGGCGCTGACCAGCGTCGGGCCCTCGGGGTCCAGCACGTCGCGTTCCGCCCCCATCTCGGCCCAGATCCAGGTACCTCCCCGAAGGTACGAGACGACTCGGCTCTCGTCGGCCTCCCCACAGTCCCTCACCGCTTCCGCGAGGGAGCCCTCGGTCGGAAACCCCCAACCGGGCGCGAGTTCGGTGAAGAAGCCGACAGAGCGGACCGTCCGTCCGCCCCGGGCGAATTCCATGGCCACTGAGGGCTCCCCAGGTCGGTTCAGTTCGTCAGCCGATGTACCCAACGGACCTACTTCTCGCCACCGCCCTTGCCGCTTTTCCCTCCCCGCTCGTCCTCCGTCTTCACGGAGCCGCTGACCTTCTTGGTGAGGTCGTCGTCGAGCTTCTTGAACTCCCGGACCACGGCGTCCGACATGTCGGCGAGGGCGTCGAGCTGCTGGGTGATGTCCTCGCGGCCGTCCTCCCAGTTGGACTCGAAGTCGCCGAGGGCGTCGTTGACGCTGCCGTCGCCGATGTCGTCCTTGTACGACTCGAAGAGCTTCTTGGTGTGGTTCAGCCGCGTCTTCAGCGACCGCAGCCGGCGCCCGTAGTCCTCCATCTCGGAGAGCGGCAGCGCGAGGTCGCTCTTGCCCTTGCCCATGGCCCGAAGCCCCCAACTGTCAGACGAAACGGAAGGTGCTGGTGACCGCGTCGAAGATGTCGTGGAACGCCTCGGCGAGATCCAGCACCGGGCTGGCCCCGGAGACGAGGACGACCTGGTCGCTGGTTCCCGGGACGGGAATGTACGTCTGGGTCAGCACCATGCGCAGCGTACGACTGTCGCCTTGGGCCACGGGCACGTCCTCCACGCCGTACGTCCGCGTCGCCGTGCCGACTCCGGGGATGTCCACGGCACGTGACCGCGCGCCAGGCGTCCCCGTCACGGCGAGGGGTGATCGTACGCGTCCTTCGCCATCTTGCGGAGCATGGCGGTCAGTTCGGTGCGGTACGGGGCCAGCTCGGGCAGCTCGCGGACGCGCTCGTCGACGAGGCCGCCGCCGGGGGGTGCGTTTCCTCGTCGGGGTCCGATTCGGGAGTGCGGTGAGAGCCGTCTGCCTCGGGCAGCCAGTCCCACGCCTCCTCGGAGCGTTCGGACGGGACTGCCCTGGTGGTGAAGGACAGCGGAAGGGCCAGAGCCGCTAGGCGCGACAGACTGTGCGGTGAGACGGGGACGCGGGCGCGTCCGTCGACCTGACCGCTCAGGTCGATCCGCACCGTCAGCCCGGACTCTCTGAGCGACTGGATGCCCCGCAGCCTGCCGGAGACTAGGCCGACCAACTCGTCCAGAGCCCCGTCGAGGCCCTGACCGGGCCGGGCGGTGACCTGGACCACCCACACTCCCTCGCCCGGGCGGAAGCGGGAAGCCGCCGTCGGCTCACGGGTGAGTGACGGGGTGATACCGAGCGTTCGGGTGACATCCTGCGGGGCCAGGTCCTTACCGGAGATGAGCAAAGCCGCTGCCGGGCTGTCCCACGAAGGGGCCGAGATCGTCATCATTCTCGCTATCGGTCACTTGTGCTCGGAGAAACGGTGAGTGGCACGTTCAGGGCGGCCATTCGGGAGACCACATCAGGAGTCAGCGTGAAGCTGCTGCCGTTTCCCACGAAGCCTGTGACGCTGATCGTGATCGCATACCCTTGCGCGGCCAGGCGATTGATGCCGGAGGAGTAGGGTTCGATTTGTGCGAGCAGTTCCAGGAATTGCTCGTTCACCCCTCCCGGAGACCTTTTGTGCACGGCTAGCGACCAGACGCCTTCCTGGGGCAGACCGGCCTGCCGACCGTCCGCGTCCGGTACGGACAACGAGGTCGGGGGCGTCCGGATCAGCTCTGCGAGAAGGGAAGGGTCGAGGTCGTCCTTGCGGATGACCAACTGCACGCCCGTTTCCGCCCAGGTACCTTCCTCGTGGTCCCACTGCATTCGCCCGGCTCCTTCAGAAAATCTCACGGCACGTCTCCGGACCGAGCCACTTGCAGCGCTTCTTCCGCGCAGGTTCGATGCCTGCTGCTTGGAACGTGCGTATGAACTTATCGCACGGGTCGGCAGGCCTCAGGGGATCTGTTGGAGGCTTGGATGCCGTAGGGCGGGACGTCGTCGGCCTCGCCTTCCGCGTGCGGCGTGCCCGTGGAGTCGTCGGCGTTGATCTCGCCCGCGTCGGAGGCGGGGGCGGTTTCGGGGATTGTGTGGGG
>MUMD01000132.1 GCA_002155895.1 Streptomyces rochei | reverse complement strand
GGTCGAGCGGCGGACGGACCCCGGCGACCGGCGGGTCAAGGTCGCGGCGGCGACGGACGAGGGCCGGCGGACGGCGCGGGAGCTCAGGGAGTCGTTGCGCTTCGCGCGGGAGCCGCTGGCCGGGCTGTCGGAGGAGGAGCGGGTCGCCCTGCGGGACGCGTTGCGGAGGATGCTCGGGCAGTGACGCCGGCGCCGTGAGTCCCCCGGGCGCACCGTGCCGGGGGCTAGGTGCACCACCACAGGAAGCGGTCGCAGGTCTCCGTCGGGGTCGGGTCCGGCGCGGCGGACGACGTGGGGGTCGTGGTCGGGGGCGGATCGTCCGGGGGCGGCGTCGGCCGGTCCGGGGTGCCGGGTTCGTCGGACGCCGAGGCCGGGGGCGGCGCCGAGGTGTCCGCCTCCTCGGCCGTCTCCGCTCCCCGCGCCGACGGGGACCTCGACGCGGACGCCGAGGCCGTGACCGATGCCGAGGCCGTCGCCGAGGCGTCCGGGGACGGCGTGCCCGAGGCGGTGGCCGTGGCGGTGTCCGAGGTCGCGTCGACCGGTACGGCGGACGTCCGCCCCACCTCACGGCTCGCCTCGCCGTCCGTGGACGCGCCGCCGGCCTCCGCCGGCCTCGGCGGGGAGCCCGGCGCGTCCAGGCCGAGTTCGGCGAGGCTCAGTCCGCCGGCGGCCAGGACGAAACCGGTGGTGACGAACAGGACCCGGCGGCGGCGCCGGCGGTGCGCGGCGGCCTTGCGGTCCCGGCGACTCGCCCGCCCGGCGGCAGGGGGTCCACCGGATGCCTCCGCCCCCTCGGCGCGTGGGGCCGGTACCTCCTCGACGCGCGGCGTCGGCACCTCCTCGACGCGCGGGGCCGGCACCTCCCCCACCGCCGCCGACTCCGGTCCGGGCGTGTGGAGTTCACCGACGGGTGTCCCGCACCCCGGGCAGGCGAGGGCGCCGTTGAGGTGCCGTCGGCACGGGTGGCAGTAGTCCATGACGCGGGAAGGTTAAGTTCCGCGACGGGCGCGTTCCTAGAGGCGGCTGTGAAGGTTGTGTGGGAAAGCGGCCGGAGCCGCTCCGGCCGTCCTTTCGAAACTGCCGAAACCGTTATGTGTCCGACCCATTGACACTCCCGCCACCCCCTCCTTACTGTCACGCCAGCATTTCGAACGAGTGACGAAATATCGAACAAAGCGAAGGGCAACCGCCGTGCGCATCACCGGAATCAGCACACACGTGGTCGGGACGCCGTGGCGCAACCTGACGTACGTCCAGGTGCACACCGACGAGGGGATCACGGGAGTCGGCGAGACCCGGATGCTGGGGCACACCGACGCTCTCCTCGGCTATCTGAAGGAGGCCGAGGCCAACCACATTCTCGGGTCCGACCCGTTCGCTGTCGAGGATCTGGTCCGCCGCATGAAGTACGGCGACTACGGCCGGGCCGGCGAGATCGTGATGTCCGGCATCGCCGTCATCGAGATGGCGTGCTGGGACATCAAGGGCAAGGCCCTCGGCGTCCCGGTCTGGCAGCTGCTGGGCGGCAAGGTCACCGACAAGGTCAAGGCGTACGCCAACGGCTGGTACACCACCGAGCGGACCCCGGAGGCGTACCACAAGGCCGCGCAGGGCGTCGTGGAGCGCGGGTACCGGGCGCTGAAGATCGACCCGTTCGGCACCGGGCACTTCGAGCTGGACCACGAGCAGACCCTGTACGCCGTCTCCCTCATCGAGGCCGTGCGGGACGCCATCGGTCCGGACGCCGAGCTGATGCTGGAGATGCACGGCCGCTTCTCGCCGTCCACCGCCGTGCGGCTCGCGCGCGAACTGGCGCCCTTCAAGCCGGCCTGGCTGGAGGAGCCGGTGCCGCCGGAGAACCTCAAGGCGCTGCGGAAGGTCGCCGAGAAGGTCGACATCCCGGTCGCCACCGGTGAGCGCATCCACGACCGGATCGAGTTCCGCGAGCTGTTCGAGGACCAGTCGGTGGACATCGTCCAGCCCGACGTCGGTCACATCGGCGGCATCTGGGAGACGCGGAAGCTGGCCGCGACCGCCGAGACGCACTACATGCTCGTCGCGCCCCACAACGTGGGCGGTTCCGTCCTCACCGCCGCCTCCCTCCAGGTCGGCTTCACCTCGCCCAACTTCAAGATCCTGGAGCACTTCAACGACTTCGCGGACGCGGAGATCAAGAAGGTGGTCAAGGGCGCGCCCGTGGTGGACCCGGAGGACGGCTGCTTCCACCTGTCCGACGCGCCCGGTCTCGGCGTGGAGCTGGACACCGACGCGGCGGCCGAGTTCCCCCAGCAGCAGGCGCGGTTCGACCTGTGGGCCGAGGGCTGGGAGCAGCGCAAGCCCAAGGGGACCGGGGCGTGAGCGGCGCGGTCGTCGTCGAGGCGCCGGGGGCGTACCGGCTCGTGCCGCACGAGCCGCGCGAGCCCGGCCCCGGCGAGGCGCTGGTGCGGGTGCACGCGGCCGGGATCTGCGGCAGCGACCGCGAGGTGTGGCAGGGCAACCGGCCCGAGGGGTACGTGCGTTACCCGCTCACCCCGGGCCACGAGTGGTCGGGGACGGTGGAGCGGGTCGGCGCCGGGGTGCCGGCGTCCCTCGCCGGGCGCAAGGTGGTCGGCGAGGGCTTCCGCAACTGCCAGGTGTGCGACCGCTGCCACGCGGGCGAGACGACGCTGTGCACGGCCGGCTACGAGGAGACGGGCTTCACCCAGCCGGGTGCCATGGCGCCCACGCTGACCCTGCCCGCGCGGCTGCTGCACCCGCTGCCCGACGACGCCGACCTCACCGCCGCCGCCCTGCTGGAGCCCGCCGCCTGCATCGCCGCCGCCGCGCTCAAGGCGAACGCCCGGCCCGGTGAGCGGGTCGCGGTGGTCGGCACCGGGACGCTCGGCATGTTCGCCGTGCAGTTCCTGCGTGCGGCCTCCCCCGGCGAGCTGCTGGTCGTCGGCACGCGCGGGGACCGGGAGGCGCTGTCGCGGCAGTACGGCGCGACCGACTTCCGGACCAAGGACCAGCTCCTGCCGGACGACTTCGACGTCGTGATCGAGACCGCCGGGTCGGCGGACGCCGCCCGCACCGCCGCCGCGCTGCTGCGCCGGGGCGGGCGCCTGGTGCTGACCGGCATCCCGGCGCCGGGCGCCGACGGGCTCGACCCCACCGACCTGGTCGTGCGTCAGCTGGAGGTGCACACCGTCTTCGGTGCGCCGCCGGACGCGTGGGCGCACACGGTGCGGGTCTTCGCGGCCGGCCTGCTCGACCCGCGCCCGCTGGTCACCCACGAGCTGCCGCTCGCCGAGTTCCCCGAGGCCATCGAGCTGGTGGGGTCCGGCGACCCGAAGGTCGGGAAGGTGCTGCTGCGTCCTGACCCCGCCCCTTGAGCCGTACGCCGGTACGGGGGCGACCTGACGGCCTCCGTACCGGCGTACCTCCACTTCGAGGCTTTTCGTACCTCACGTCGCGAACCTTGTCCGGCATGTCGAACATGACAGGCCGGGTGCGGGCTCCGGCGTATCGAACCCTAAGGAACGCTTGTGACCGACGCTTCCGCCAAGGCCGCCGCACGCCGGCCCGGTGAGCAGGCGCTCACCGCTCTCGGCCTGGCCGCGCCCGCCCTCGACCCCGCCGACGCCTCGCCGCACTCCTTCCCGGGCGGTGGCCGCTGGCGCACCGAGATCCCCTCCTGCGAGGGCCCGGAGGCGCTGGGGGTGGTACTGAAGGAGTCCTCCCGGCTGGACGTGCCGATCCACCGGATCAGCCAGGGCAGCGGCGTGTGGATGCTGACCGACGCCGAGATCACCGAGATGGTCGAGGCCACCGCCGAACGCGACATCGAGCTGTGCCTGTTCACCGGTCCGCGCGGCACCTGGGACATCGGCGGCTCCACCCGGACCGACTCGGGCGGCGCGGGGCTGCGGGCCCGCGGCCACGACGCGGTCGCCGGGTGCGTCGAGGACGCCGTCCGCGCCACGGAGCTGGGCGTGAAGTGCCTGCTCGTCGCCGACGAGGGCGTGCTGTGGACGCTGCACCGGGCGCGGGCGGCGGGCATCGTTCCCGCCGACACCACACTGAAGCTCTCGGCGCTGGTGGGACCGGTCAATCCGGCCTCGTACGCGGTGTACGAGCGCCTCGGCGCCGACTCCATCAACGTGCCCAGCGACCTGACACCGGATCACCTGACCGAAATTCGGCGGGTTTCGGCCGCGCCGATGGACATGTACATCGAGGCTCCCGACGACCTCGGCGGCTACGTCCGCATGTACGAGATCGCCGAGCTGATCCGGCGCGGCGCCCCGCTGTACCTGAAGTTCGGCCTCTCCAAGGCGCCCGGGATCTATCCGTACGGCCACCACCTGCGGGAACTGACGCTGGCCACCGCGAAGGAGCGGGTGCGGCGCGGCCGGCTCGCCCTCGATCTGCTCGCCCGGCACGGGGCGGACGGGGAGATGGCGCCGCTCGGCTCGCGGCTGCCGGGCTCGCTCAACCGGTTCGAGATCTCGTCATAACGTTCCGGAAACCCCCTTCTCAAAAGAAGACACGACCGCGCACAATCCGACACACCTCTTTCGGTCGTTCTACCTCAGTGATTTTGCGTTCAGGCACCACCAGACCGAGCCCTGCACCCACATCAAGGATGATGACCATGCGCAACCGCAGAGCCGCACTCGCTGCCATAGCCTCCGCCGCCTCCCTCGCCCTGACCCTGACCGCCTGCGGCCAGAGCAGCGAGGGCGGCAGTGAGGAGGACAAGGGCGGCGCCGAAGGCGCCACCATCGGCATCGCGATGCCGACCAAGTCCTCCGAGCGCTGGATCGCCGACGGCGCCAACGTCGAGAAGGAGCTGAAGGCCAAGGGCTACGAGACCAAGCTCGTCTACGGGGAGGACGACCCGGACCAGCAGGTCTCCCAGATCGAGAACATGATCACGCAGGGCGTGGACGCCCTGATCATCGCCGCGATCGACAACAAGTCCCTCGACAACGTCCTCCAGCAGGCCAAGGACGCCGACATCCCGGTCGTCTCCTACGACCGGCTGATCCTCGGCTCGGAGAACGTCGACTACTACGCCTCCTTCGACAACGAGAAGGTCGGCGAGCTGCAGGGCTCCTACATCGTGGACAAGCTCGGGCTGAAGGCGGGCAAGAAGGGCCCCTTCAACATCGAGCTGTTCGCCGGCTCCAACGACGACAACAACACCAAGTACTTCTTCAACGGCGCGATGAACGTGCTGAAGCCCTACATGGACAAGGGCCAGCTCGTCGTGAGGTCCAAGCAGACCGCCCTCAACCAGGTCACCACCCTGCGCTGGGACGGCGGCACCGCGCAGAAGCGCATGGACGACCTGCTCACCTCCAGCTACCGCAGCGCCCGCGTCGACGCGGTGCTCTCGCCCTACGACGGCATCTCCATCGGCATCCTCTCCGCCCTGAAGTCCGACGGCTACGGCTCCGGCAGCAAGCCCATGCCGGTCGTCACCGGCCAGGACGCCGAGGTCGCCTCGGTGAAGTCGATCATCTCGGGCCAGCAGACCCAGACCGTCTACAAGGACCTGCGCGAACTCGCCAAGGTCGCCTCGAACATGGTCGACGCGGTCCTGAACGACAAGAAGCCCGAGGTCAACGACACCAAGTCCTACGACAACGGTGCCAAGGTCGTCCCCGCCTACCTGCTCCAGCCGGTCAGCGTCGACAAGGACAACTACAAGAAGGTCCTCGTCGACGGTGGCTACTACACCGAGAACGACCTCAAGTAACCGGGCCCCCACAAGGATTGGAAGGCACGACCATGGCGGGACCCGTCCTGGAAATGCGCTCGATCGTCAAGACCTTTCCCGGTGTCAAAGCGCTGTCGGACGTCACACTGACCGTCCGCCGGGGCGAGGTCCACGCCATCTGCGGGGAGAACGGCGCCGGCAAGTCGACCCTGATGAAGGTGCTCTCCGGCGTCCATCCGCACGGCAGCTACGAGGGGGACATCCTCTTCGAGGGCGAGACCTGCCGCTTCCGGGACATCCGGGCGAGCGAGCAGCACGGCATCGTCATCATCCACCAGGAGCTGGCGCTGGTGCCGTACCTCTCCATCGCGGAGAACATCTTCCTCGGCAACGAGCACGCCAAGCGCGGCCTGATCGACTGGAACGAGACGCTCAGGCACGCCACCGAACTGCTGCGCCGGGTCGGGCTCGACGAGCACCCGGAGACCCGCGTCGCGGACATCGGCGTGGGCAAGCAGCAGCTGGTGGAGATCGCCAAGGCGCTGTCGAAGAAGGTGAAGCTGCTCATCCTCGACGAGCCGACGGCGGCGCTCAACGACGAGGACAGCGGCAAGCTCCTCGACCTGATCCTCCAGCTGAAGGAACAGGGCATCACCTCGATCATCATCTCGCACAAGCTGAACGAGATCCGGCGGGTCGCCGACTCGGTCACGATCATCCGCGACGGGCAGTCCATCGAGACGCTCGACGTGAAGGCGCCGGAGACCACCGAGGACCGGATCATCTCCGGGATGGTCGGCCGCGACCTGGAGAACCGTTTCCCGGACCGCACCCCGCACCACCCCGAGGAGGGCACCGCGCCCGCCCTGGAGATCCGCAACTGGACCGTGCACCACCCCATCGACCAGCAGCGCAAGGTGGTCGACGACGTCTCGATCGAGGTGCGGCGCGGGGAGATCGTCGGCATCGCCGGACTGATGGGCGCCGGCCGCACCGAACTGGCGATGAGCGTCTTCGGGCGCACCTACGGCCGGTACGCGGGCGGCACCGTCCTCAGGGACGGCGCGGAGGTCCGTACGAAGACCGTCCCCGAGGCGGTCGGGCACGGCATCGCCTACGTCACCGAGGACCGCAAGCACTACGGCCTCAACCTCATCGACACCATCAACCGGAACATCTCGCTGACCGCGCTGGGCAAGGTCGCCAAGCGGGGCGTGGTCGACGAGCACGGGGAGCGACAGGTCGCCGAGGGCTACCGCAGATCCATGAACATCAAGGCGCCGACCGTCTTCGAGCCGGTCGGCAAGCTGTCCGGCGGCAACCAGCAGAAGGTCGTCCTCAGCAAGTGGATCTTCGCGGGTCCCGAGGTGCTGATCCTGGACGAGCCCACCCGCGGCATCGACGTGGGCGCCAAGTACGAGATCTACACGGTCATCGACCAACTGGCCGCCCAGGGCAAGGCGGTCGTCTTCATCTCCTCCGAACTGCCGGAGCTGCTCGGCATGTGCGACCGCATCTACACGATGGCGGCGGGGCGGCTGACGGGTGAGTTCTCGCGGGCCGAGGCCTCGCAGGAAGCGCTGATGCGGCAGATGACGAAGGACAAGCAGGCCGAGAAGGACGAAGAGGTAACCCGATGAGCACGGACGTGACCGCCAAGACCCCGGCCCCGGCGCCGCCCGGCAAAGGCGGTTCGGCCGCCGCCGGCGGCCTGTGGCAGCTGATGCTCGACGGCCTGCGCCGCAACATGCGCCAGTACGGCATGCTGATCGCCCTCGGCCTGATCGTGGCGCTGTTCGCCGTCTGGTCCGACGGCGACCTGCTGCTGCCGCGCAACGTCTCCAACCTGGTGCTGCAGAACAGCTACATCCTGATCCTCGCGATCGGCATGATGCTGGTCATCATCTCGGGCCACATCGACCTGTCGGTCGGGTCGCTGACCGCGTTCACCGGGGCGATGGCCGCCGTACTGATGGTCGAGAACGACCTGCCCTGGCCGGTCGCGGTGCTGCTGTGCCTGGCCATCGGCGCCGCGGCGGGCGCGGCGCAGGGATTCTTCATCGCCTATCTCGGCATACCCTCGTTCATCGTGACCCTCGCGGGCATGCTGCTCTTCCGCGGTCTGACGGAGATCTTCCTGGAGGGCCAGACCCTCGGTCCGTTTCCGAAGGACCTCCAGAAGGTGGCCAACGGCTTCCTGCCCGAGGTCGGCCCGGAGACCAACTACCACAACCTCACCCTGCTGCTGGGCTTCGCGCTGATCGCCTTCGTGATCTACCAGGAGGTCCGCGACCGCAAGCGGCAGCATGAGTTCGCGCTCGAGGTGCTGCCGGCCAAGCTGTTCCTGCTCAAGCTGGTCGCCCTGGTCTCCGCCGTCCTCGTCGTCACGCTGCTGCTCGCCAGCTACAAGGGCGCCCCGATCGTGCTGCTCATCCTGGGCGTGCTGGTCGTCGGCTTCGGCTACCTGATGCGCAACGCGATCATCGGCCGCCACATCTACGCCATCGGCGGCAACCTGCCCGCGGCCAAGCTGTCGGGCGTGAAGGACAAGAAGGTCACCTTCCTGGTCTTCCTGAACATGGGCATGCTCGCGGCCCTGGCGGGTCTGGTCTTCGCCGCCCGCTTCAACGCGGCCTCTCCCAAGGCCGGCCTCAACTTCGAGCTGGAGGCCATCGCCGCCTCGTTCATCGGCGGGGCGTCGATGAGCGGCGGCGTCGGCACGGTCCTCGGCGCGATCATCGGCGGTCTGGTCCTGGGCGTGCTGAACAACGGCATGAACCTCGTCGGCATCGGCACCGACTGGCAGCAGGTGATCAAGGGCGCCGTGCTGCTGGCGGCGGTCGGGTTCGACGTGTGGAACAAGCGCAGGGTCGGTTCGTAACGGATCTCGGGCCCCGCCGCTCACGGCGGGGCCCGCTTCTCTTCACGGAAGTACAGGAGCCGCACATGGAACTGAGCAGACGTACGGTCATCGCATCGGCGGCCGCCGCCGGCCTGACGGCCACCGCGGTCGGCGGCACGGCACACGCCACGGGAGGCAGGAAGCCGGTGAAGGAGCTCTTCGGCAAGCTCGCCGACGGCACGAAGGTGTACCGCTGGTCGCTGGAGAACGGCGGCACCCGGATGAAGGTGCTGTCGTACGGCGGAGTCGTCCAGTCCCTCGAGATCCCCGACCGCCGGGGCCGCTACGCGAACGTCTCGCTGGGCTTCGACAACCTCGACGACTACGTGGCCCGCAGCCCGCACTTCGGCGCCCTGATCGGGCGGTACGGCAACCGCATCGCCAAGGGCCGCTTCACCCTGGACGGCAAGGAGTACCAGCTCTCCGTCAACGACGGCGAGAACTCCCTGCACGGCGGCGCCCTGGGCTTCGACTACCGGGTGTGGGACGTCGAGCCGTTCACCTCGGGCTCCGACGTCGGCCTGGTCCTGCACTACACCAGCGTCGACGGCGAGATGGGCTACCCCGGCACGCTCCGGGCGACGGTGACCTACACCCTCACCCGGCGCGGCGAGTGGCGCATCGACTACGAGGCCACCACCGACAAGGCCACCGTCGTCAACCTCACCAGCCACGTCTACTGGAACCTGGCCGGCGAGGGCAGCGGCACCGTCGAGGACCACGAGCTGTCGATCGCCGCCTCCCGCTACACGCCCACCGACGCGGGCCTGATCCCGACGGGCGAGCTGGCGAGGGTGTCCGGCACGCCCTTCGACTTCCGGCGGGCCAAGCCGATCGGACGGGACATCCGCGACGCCCACCCGCAGCTGGTCACCGCCAAGGGCTTCGACCACAACTGGGTGCTGGACAAGGGCATCACCGAGCGCCCCGAGCACATCGCCACCCTGCGCGACGGCGCCTCGGGCCGCACCCTGCGCATCGCCACCGACCAGCCCGGCCTGCAGTTCTACTCGGGCAACTTCCTCGACGGCACCCTGACCGGCACCGGTGGCTCGCTCTACCGGCAGGGCGACGCGCTGTGCCTGGAGACGCAGCACTTCCCGGACTCGCCGAACCAGCCGTCCTTCCCGTCGACGGTGCTGCGGCCGGGGCAGACGTACCGGACGACGACGGTCCACTCGTTCGGGGCGTGAGGACCCGAGGCGTCGGGCGGGCACACTTTCTTCACACGCGTTGAACACCGTCGCCTGCTCCTCCGTATGCAAGGGCGGCCCGCGCTCCCCCGCGCGGGCCGTCCACCGACGGAGGTCCACTTGTCCGGCAACGTCACCTCGTTGTTCCGCGGTACCGCGGCGCACAGCCCGTCGATGGCGGCGCTGACGCGGGAGAGCGGCGAGGCGGGCGCGGGGCCGGTGGACTTCTGCATCCCCTGCAACCCGTACTTCCCCACCCCGGCGATGTTCGAGGAGATGGCCGGCCGGCTGCGCGACATCATCACCTACTACCCGAGCGGCGCCGACACCATCACGGCCGAGCTGTGCGGCCTGCTGGAACTGCCGCCCCAGTGCGTGGCCATGGGCAACGGTTCCACCGAGCTGATCACCTGGATCGACCACCTGCTGGTCCGCGACTCCCTCGCCGTCCCCGTCCCCACCTTCGGCCGCTGGACCGACCAGCCGATGGAGACCGGCAAGCGGGTCGACATGTTCCCGCTCCAGGAGTCCGCCGGCTTCGCCCTCGATCTCGCCCGGTACGCCGAGTTCGTCCGGGCCCGGGGGACGCGGACGGTGGTGATCTGCAACCCCAACAACCCCGACGGCGGCTATCTGCACAAGCAGGCGCTGGTGCAGTTCATGGACGCGATGGCCGACCGGGACCTCGTCGTGATCGACGAGTCCTTCCTGGAGTTCGCCGACGCGGAGGCCGAACCCAGCGTCGTGCGGGAGGCGATGCTGCGCCCCAACGTCGTCGTCCTGCGCAGCCTCGGCAAGAACTTCGGCCTGCACGGCATCCGCTTCGGCTATCTGGTCGCCAATCCGGCACTGGCGGGCCGGGTGCGCGCCATGCTGCCGAAGTGGAACCTCAACTCCTTCGCTGAGCACGTGGTGTTCATGCTGCGCGACCACGGCCCGGAGTACGCGCAGAGCCTGCACCAGGTGCGCCGCGACCGCCTGGAGATGGCCGGCCGGCTGTCCGCGCTGCCCGGCCTGACGGTCTATCCCTCCCAGGGGAACTTCCTCTTCGTGCGCCTCCCGTTGGGCGCCGAGGGCACCGTGGTCCGGGACCGGATGCTCACCGAGCACCGGATCCTGGTCCGTGAGTGCGGCAACAAGATCGGTTCGTCCAGCCGCTTCCTGCGTCTCGTGGTGCGCCCCCAGGTGGACGTACATCGCCTGGTGTCCGGCCTGGAACAGGTGCTCTACGGGTCCAGGAGGGGAGCCGCCGTGCCCGGGCCCGCCACCGGGACCGGCTACAGCTCGGGCACGGCGGCGGTGGACCGCCTGGTGAGCGAGACCAACGGGGCCGGGATGCGGGCGCTCGCCGCTCAGCCCGCCGGCCCTCCGGGGCTCGCCGCCGCTCCGGCCGCCGGCACCGGCATGCCGCTCCCCGCCGCGGTGCCCGTCGCCCCGGCGGCGGCCACCGTCGGCCCGATGCCGATGCCGATGCCGGTGCCGGCACCGCAGCAGGTGCCGCAACCGGCGCCGGTCCCCCAGCCGGCGCCGTACCCCGGGCCGGTGCCGGTCCCCTACCCGGCACCGGCCCGGGGTACG
>MUMD01000131.1 GCA_002155895.1 Streptomyces rochei | reverse complement strand
CAGGTGACGGAGGACGCCGCGCAGGCGTCCGCGGCGTCCTCCGTCACCTGGGCGCGGTGCAGCTCGACACCATCTCGGTCCTCGCCCGCTCCCACGAACTCGTCCCGTACGCCCGCCTGGGCGCGGTGGGCCGCAAGACCGTCGAGTCCGCGTACTGGACGGACACCCACGCCTTCGAGTACTGGTCGCACGCCGCGTGCATCCTCCCCATCGAGGAGTGGCCCCACTTCGCCTTCCGCCGCCGCGCCTACCGCAACCGCCCGCACTGGAACCACCAGCTCCCCGACGGCGCCTACGACCAGGTCGTCAAGCAGCTGCGCACCGAGGGCCCCCTCACCGCGACGGAGCTGGGCGGCGCCAAGAAGACCAACGACTGGTGGGACTGGTCGGGGACCAAGGTCGCCGTCGAGCGGGCGCTCATGTACGGCGAGGTGGTCTGCGTCGAGCGCCGCGGCTGGAAGCGGGTGTACGACCTGGCCGAGCGCGCGGTCCCGGCCGCGCTGCTCCACGACGACCTGGACGACACCGAGTGCCTGCGCCGCCTGGTCCGCCTGGCCGGCCGGTCCCTGGGCGTCGGCACCCGCGCGGACATCGCGGACTACCACCGTCTCAAGGCCGAGCACGTCGACGCCGTGATCGCGGACTCGGGGCTGGTCCCGGTCACGGTGGCGGGCTGGGGCAAGCCGGCCTGGGCGGACCCCGAGGCACTGGCGACACCGCCGCGCGGGCGGCACCGCACGACGCTGCTCTCGCCCTTCGACTCCCTGATCTGGGAGCGTGCGCGCACGGAGCGGATCTTCGGCTTCACCCACCGCCTGGAGGCGTACGTGCCCAGGCAGAAGCGGGTGCACGGCTACTTCGCGATGCCGGTGCTGGCCGGGGGCCGGCTCGTCGGCCGCGTGGACCCGGGGCGCGAGGGGCGCACCCTGGTCGCCAAGCAGGTCACCCTGGACGGCGTCAAGGCCGCCGCCGCGGTGGCCCAGGCCCTGGTCGAGGCGGCCGGCTGGGTGGACTGCACGGACGTACGGGTGGAAAGGGTCGAGGCACCGGAGCTGCGCGAGCCTCTCACCCGGGAGCTGGCGCGGCTCCTCGGCTGATCCGCGCCGGGGGTCACCGGATCTCGAGGATCTTCTCCCGCATCGCGTAGACGACGGCCTCCATCCTGGAGTGCAGTTGCAGTTTCTCCAGGATGTTGCGCACGTGGTTCTTCACGGTGTTCTCGGAAATGAAGAGTTCCTTGGCGATGTCGCGGTTGTTCATCCCCGTGGCGACGAGCTTGAGGACTTCCAGTTCGCGGTCCGTGAGCCGCGGCGCGGGCACCAGCCGGCGTTCGTCGGTCCGCTGGATCATCGACTTGAACTCGGTGAGGAGTTTCGACGCCATGGAGGGACTGATCTGCGACTGTCCGTCGGCCACCGCGCGAATGGCGGTGGCGACCTCGTCGGTCGAGATCTCCTTGAGGAGATAGCCCGTCGCCCCCGCCTTGATCGCGTCGTAGAGGTCGGCCTCCTCGTCGCTGATCGTCAGCATGATGATCTTGGCGCTGGGGGCCACCTCCTTGATGGAGGTGCAGGCTTCGATCCCGCCCCGCTTGGGCATCCGCACGTCCATCAGGACGATGTCCGGCAGCAGGTCGGCGGCCTTCTCCACGGCCTCGGCGCCGTCACCGGCCTCCCCGACCACCTGGATGTCCTCCTCCGCGGCGAGGACGATCTCCAGACCGCGGCGGAAGAGGGCGTGGTCGTCCACGACCAGGACCCTGATCGGTTCCTCGCGCGCAGAGGCCGCGTCCGGGCCCATGCCGGCAGCGCCGTCGTCGATCCCGTGGTCGACGCCCTCGCCCCGCATCGGTCCGAAAGTCTCCGCCATCGATCCTCCCCCTGAAGGCAGTGGCCTGCAGTCCTGAGCCATCGCCAACCCAGAGCAACGTCCCACCGGTTGAGCCGTTGCCGCCATGATTCCATGCCCGGCCGGGACCGGGGTGACGTGCGGGCCACGAAGAGGTCGCACACCCTCGCGCACCGTCGCACACCGGTGCCCCTGGGGGCGCGCACGCGCTCCAGGGGCACCCGGTTCCGCTGTCATCCGGCCGCGTCAGCCGCCGAGCGCATCGCCCGCCTCGGGGGCGTTCGCCTGGGTGACCATCGTGTCCGTGGTCAGGTGGATCACGCCGTAGTCGTAGGCGTGCCGCCGGTAGACGACGCTGGGTTCCTTCGTCTCGGAGTCGACGAACAGGTAGAAGTCGTGCCCGACCAGCTCCATCTCGTAGAGCGCCTGGTCGAGGCTCATCGGCGCGGCCACGTGGGTCTTCTCGCGGACGACGAGCGGGCCGTCGCCCTGGACCTCGAGCGAGCCGATCTTCTTGGTGGGCACCGCGTCCTGCTGCTCCTCTGGGACGACCTCGCCGTTCCCGTTGAGCGTCGCCGCGCCGGGGACGTGGTCGGCGACCTCCGCCGCCGTGATCCGGCGCGCGCCTCGGCGCGAGAAGCGCTTGTCGTGCTGCTTGCGCAGCCGGGCACCGAGCTTCTCCGCCGCCAGGTCGAGCGCCGCGTAGGGGTCGCTCGCCGCCGCCTCCGCCCGGATGACCGGACCGCGGGAGCGGAGCGTGATCTCCACTCGGTCGCAGCGGTCGGCCTGCCTGGGGTTCGGCTCCTTGGACACCTCGACGTCGAGGCTGATCACCTTGCCATCGAGCTTCTGGATCTTCTCCAGCTTCAGCTTCTCGGCCACGTGCTTCCGGAACCGCTCGGGCACCTCGGTCTTGCGGCCCTTGACGACGATGTCCACGCAGAACTCCGTTCCCGGATCGCTCCGCTTCGACGGCGGAGCATCTCCCTTTCGCACCAGGTCCCGGGCCATTCCGGAACCTCGGACTCGGTGACGTCCACCTCCTCCCCCGTGGGCGGTGTCTCCACTCCACCGGCGCGGGTGATGACGGTGGAACCCGCACCGGGCATTCGGATTCAAGAGGGTGTGGCCTGCGGCTTTCCTCACAACCGAACATATCTCGCCCGGACGGATGTCGTCACCCTCTACCGCGGGGTACCTCCGTTCCGGTGATTTGATGCTCTCATCATCTGCAACGACATAAGTTCTCAGTCAGTTCCGGTTTATTTCGAAGGAATCTGGTGATGCCGCGACCACCGCCGCGCGGATCGTTTCCCGGACCACGCCATCGCCTCCGTTCGGGCCCGCCATTCGGGGCCCGGCCTTCCGTTCCTCTCTGCCTTCCCCTGCCGCCGACGAATACACAGCCGATTTCGCCGTCCTGTACGTCCCCGGACCCGTCGTCCGCTCAGATGCGCGGGGCCCTTTCCCGGCCGTCGCCGCGCGCACGGCCCGCGCCGCCTCCGTCAGCGACGCGCCGGTCGTCATCAGGTCGTCGACGAGGACGACCGGCCCACCGGCGCACAGCAGCCGGCCACCGCCCGGCACCACGGCCAGCGCACCGGCCAGGTTCTCCGAGCGCTGCCGGGCGTCGAGGTCCGACTGGTCGGCCACGGCGTGCCGCTGCCGCAGCACCGCCCGCACCCGGACCGACGTGCCCGTCCGCCTCAGCTCCGCCGCGGCGGCGAGCGCGAGGCGCCGCACCGGATCGTGCCCGCGCGCCCGCACCGCCCGGCGCGCCGACGGCACGGGTACGAGCAGCACGGGCCCCCGCACGTCCCCCGCGGCCGGCTCCGGGACGCCGGTCCCCTCCGCCGTGTCCTCCCGGCCACCCGCCCGCGCTGCCGGTTCCGCCGTCGTTGTCCCCGCCTCCCGCAGCCCGGCCCGCACGGCGCCGGCCAGCGCCGCGCCGAGCGGTGCCGTGAGGGCGAGCACGCCTCGCTCCTTGTGGGCCAGCAGCGCGGCCCGCACCGCGTCGGCGTAGGGGGCGGCGGCGTGCACCGGCGGCAGCCCGGGCGGCTCCGGCGTCGGCCGCACCCGGCGCGGCGGTACGCCGCTGAGCGCCGTACGACAGCCGGGGCACAGCACCGACCGGGCCCTGCCGCAGCCTCCGCACTCGGCCGGCAGCACCAGGTCCGTGAGGTCCCGCCACCATTCCCGCACGGCCACCACTGTGCCCACGCCCGCACCTGGCCACCAGCCCTGTGGAAAACCGCGGGAAGCCGCGCGGGGCGGGTCAGCCCGGGTAGACCGGCGCCGTCCCCTCCGTCACCTTCTGCCACTGCAGCCCGGACGGCAGCCGCACGATCAGGTCCTCCGAGTACGCCACCAGCGGCAGCGTCTCGTCCTCGGTCGCGGCGATCTCCTTCACCCCGGTCAGCGCGGCGGGCACCGAGGCCTCCGGCGTGGAGCCGTCCACCTGCACGTACCCGATCTGCTGGACGCCGCCACGCTCCCGGCCGACCACCACGAGCCGGCTGTCACCGGCCCAGGACATGGCCGTGACCTCCTCCAGCTCGGGGGTGGCGGAGCGCAGTTCGAGGACGGTGACGGCGGACTGCTCGCCCGCCTTCCCGTCCCGCTCGATCCGCCCGATGAGCAGCGAACGCTTGCCGTCCTTCTCCACGATGAGCGCGATCCGTACGCCGTCGGCGGCCACCCGCACCGCCTGGACCCGCCCGTCCAGCCCCGGCGTCCGCACCTCGACCGGCTCGCCCGCGCCCTCCCGCAGCAGCAGCAACCGGGGGTCGGCCGGGTCGCGGTCGGCGATCCAGAGGTCCCCCTGGGCGTCCCAGCTCGGCGGCGTCAGCCGGTCCGGCTCCGTCTTGCCCTTGCTGACCAGCACGGGCTCGCCGAGCGAACCGCCCGTCACCAGGGAGCCGACGTACAGCGACTTGTTGTCGAGGCCGATGGCGGCCGCGCTGTGCTCGTCACGCGAGACCGCGACCGACCGCAGGCCCACCGCTCCCTCGCCCAGCGCCCCGGGAACGGGCTCGGCCCGCGTCCCCTTGCTGCCGGCGGCGATGCGCACCAGACGATCCCGGTCGTCGACGAAGTACAGGTAGTCGGGCCGGTGGGCCGAACCGCGCGTGGCGACCGTCTCGGCCCGGTCCTCGGTGAGCGAGCACACCTGCCTGCCGCCCGCGCGCAGTTCGACCTCGTCCACCACCGGGGTGAGGCTCTGCACGGTGAACAGCAGCTGCGCCGCCATCTCGTCGCACGTGTCCCTGCCGACACCGGCCGCCCGGTCGTTCAGCGGCACCGTCAGTTTGTTGTGGTCGTCGGGGGTCAGCGGGTCGGAGTTCTTCGCCAGCGCCGTACCGGTGGGGAAGCTCGACCTGACCACCGGGCCCAGCAGCCGTGTCGGCCCGCTGAACAGGGACCTCACCACCTGGGTCATCGGGTCCACGAGCCGGCGCACGTACACCGGATCGGCGACGGCGGCCGGCTGCCGACTGGTGCCGGCCTGCGTGGCAGGGGAGGTGTTCGAGGCGAAGAAGTACTTGTTGACGGACATGTAGGTGCGCTGGAAGTCCGACTTGCCCATGATGACGCCCTGCGGCAGCACGTCGATGCGCCACTGCCGGTTCTTGCCGTCCCGGGTGAGGTGGACCGCCTCCCGGTACTCGCCCTCCGCCGGCGTGTAGGACTGCTGCGCGTCCACCGTGGCGACCCGGGTGCCGGTCAGGGTGACCGAGTAGTCGTTGGCCTCCTCCCGGTTGCCCGAGTGGTCGGTCTCCGTCCCCGGACCGCCCGCCAGCACCGTCGTCGACCGCTCCGGCCGCCAGGTCTCGGCCGCCTCGCCCGTCAGGTACTTGCGCGCCGTCTCGTACTGCGGATCGTTGCTGGTCAGCGCCTCGAGGAAGCCCTGGACGATCTCCGTGGGCGGGGCGTCCTCCCGCGGCGGCATCGCGAACACCCGCACCTGGGGGTCCTGTCGCGGCGTGGAGTCCACCCCGCGCAGGTCCCCGCTGTCCGGCATGGACGCACACCCCGCCAGCAGTACGACGCCACAGACCGCGTACGTCACCGCGCGCGCCGGTCGCCGGCCGCTCCCCTCGCGGTCAGCGCCCACGAGTTGCCTCCCCTTGCCTGCTGCTGTTCTCGGGTCCGGCGTCCGGGCGGCTCGCCACCTCCGGCGCGGGACCACCGTCCTGCTTCCGGGCTCCCGACGGGGGCCGCGGCACCACGCGCGCACCGTTGCCGGGCAGGGCCGTCGGGTCGGCGGTGGGTGCCACCGTCGCCGACCGCGGTGGGATCGGGCCCCGCGCGGACACCGAGGACGTCTGGGCGGCCGACGTCTGCGTCGGGACGGTGGCCGCGCTCCCCGCGTCCCGCGTCGCGGCGTCGCCGCCCGGACCGGCGTCGCCCAGCCCCCGGTTGCGCCGTGAGTCCGCCGGCTCCAGCGGTATCGGCGAGCCCCGCAGCGGTTCGTCCGCGGTCCGGGGCAGCGTCAGCCGGAACTGCGAACCGCCGCCGGGCTCGCCCCAGGCCTGCAGCCAGCCGCCGTGCAGCCGCGCGTCCTCCAGGGCGATGGACAGACCGAGCCCCGTACCGCCGGTGGTGCGCGCGCGTGCCGGGTCGGCCCGCCAGAAGCGGCTGAAGACCCGGGTGGCCTCCCCCGGCTTGAGCCCGACGCCGTAGTCGCGCACCGCGACGGCGACCGCGCCGCCGGCCGCGGCGAGCTTGACCACCACGTCGTTGCCCTCGCCGTGCTCGACGGCGTTGACGACGAGGTTGCGCAGCACGCGCTCCACGCGCCGGGCGTCGGCCTCGGCCACCACGGGCTGCTGGTCGCCGACGACGCGTATCAGCGTGCCCTTGCGCTCGGCGAGCGGCTCGGCCCCGCTGACGACCCGCCGCACGACCTCCCGGAGGTCTATCGCCTCGGCCTCCAGGGCCGCGGCGCCGGCGTCGAAACGGCTGATCTCCAGCAGGTCCGCGAGCAGCGTCTCGAACCGGTCCAGCTGGTCGGCGAGGAGTTCGGCCGACCGCGCGGTCACCGGGTCGAAGTCCACCCGCGCGTCGTGGATGACGTCGGCGGCCATCCGCACGGTCGTCAGCGGCGTCCGCAGCTCGTGCGACACGTCGGAGACGAACCGCCGCTGCATCCGCGACAGGTCCTCCAGCTGGCTGATCTTCAGCTGGAGGTTCTGCGCCATCTTGTTGAAGGCCTCGCCGAGCCGCGCGATGTCGTCCTCGCCGGTGACCTTCATCCGTTCCTGCAGCCGCCCGGCGGACAGCCGCTCGGCGACGCCGGCCGCCATCCGCACCGGCGTGACGACCTGCCGCACCACGAGCCAGGCGATCGCCCCCAGCAGTACGACGACGAAGAGCCCGGCCGTCGCCAGGGTGCCCCTGACCAGGCTGAGGGACTTCTCCTCCTGCGTCAGCGGGAACAGGTAGTAGAGCTGGTACGGCTCCCCGTTCGGGTCGTTGACCTGCTTGCCGATGACCAGGCCGGGCTGGGACGGCTCGTCGGAGTCGTAGACGATGCGGGTGTAGCTCTGCGCCGCCGCCGTGCTGCCGTCGATCCGCTCCCGCAGCTCCTCGGGCACGCTGGCGGACCAGCTGACCACGCCGGAGGCGCGCGGACCGCGTCCGCTGCCGCTGTCCCCGCCCATGGGGAGGGTGACGACGTCGAAGGCGCCCTGGCCACCGCTGGACAGCGACTTCACCAGCTCGCTCATCCACTGGATGACGTTCTGCGAGGGACGGCCGTCCCCGGCGGACACTCCGTCGTCGCCGGTGACGCTCGCCGCCTCCTCGGCCTTCTGCTTGGCCACCGCGAACCCGCCGGTGGCCTGGCTCTGGGACGCCTTCACCTTGGCGTCCAGCAGCCCGTTGCGCACCTGGCCGATCACGACGAAACCGAGGAGCAGCACCACGCCGAGCGACATCAGCAGTGTGGTGACGACGATCTTGAGCTGAATGTTGCGGCGCCACAGCCGCATCACGGGCAGCAGCGGCCGCCGCACCCAGCGCATGAAGAGGCGGAGCACCGGGCTGCCCTGCACCCCGCCGTGCAGCAGCCCGCCCTCGAGCAGCCGGCTCCAGCGGGAACCGGCGGGCGGGGGGCCGACAGGCCGTCCGGCGCGGGCCCCGGAACGGCCGGGCGCCGAAGCGGCACTGTCCCTGCTCATGTCAGCTCGGCCCGGCCTTGTAACCGACACCACGGACGGTCACCACGATCTCCGGCTTCTCCGGGTCCTTCTCGACCTTGGAGCGCAGCCGCTGGACGTGCACGTTGACCAGGCGGGTGTCGGCGGCGTGCCGGTAGCCCCAGACCTGTTCGAGGAGCACCTCGCGGGTGAACACCTGCCACGGCTTGCGGGCCAGCGCCACCAGCAGGTCGAACTCCAGCGGCGTCAGCGCGATCGACTGCCCGTCCCGCTTCACGGAGTGACCGGCCACGTCGATGACCAGGTCGCCTATGGCGAGCTGCTCCGGCGCCGGCTCCTCGGACCTGCGCAGCCGGGCCCGGATGCGGGCCACCAGCTCCTTCGGCTTGAACGGCTTCACGATGTAGTCGTCGGCGCCCGACTCGAGACCGACCACGACGTCGACGGTGTCGCTCTTCGCCGTCAGCATCACGATCGGCACACCCGACTCGGCCCTGATCAGGCGGCACACCTCGATGCCGTCCCGGCCGGGCAGCATCAGGTCGAGCAGCACCAGATCGGGCTTGGTCTCCCGGAAGGCGGCCAGCGCCTTGTCGCCGTCGGCTACGAACGATGGCTCAAAACCCTCACCACGCAGCACAATGCCGAGCATCTCGGCCAGTGCGGTGTCGTCGTCGACGACAAGGACTCGTCCCTTCATAAACGCCATCATCCCATTAGCTAATCGTGACCTGGCGTGACCTGGCACACAGCTCGGCGAGGGCCTCGGTGGTCACGGGCGAGACCGCGCCCTCCTCGGTGACGATCGCCGTCACCAGCTCGGGCGGAGTCACGTCGAACGCCGGGTTGTACGCCTGAGTCCCCAGGGGTGCCACCGGAATCCCGCCTCCCGCTCCCGTCACCGGCACCTGGGGTGCTGTGACCTCGGTCACTTCATATCCGGGGCGTTGTTCCACTTCGATGGACGCCCCGTCCGGCGTGCCCCCGTCCACCGTCGTGACCGGCGCCACCACGATGAACGGCACGTGGTGGTACCGCGCGAGCACGGCGAGCGGATAGCTCCCCACCTTGTTCGCCACCGATCCGTCGACCGCGATGCGGTCGGCGCCGATCAGCACCGCGTCCACCTCACCCGCCGCGAACAGGGAACCCGCCGCGTTGTCGGTGAGCAAGGTGTACGGCATATCGTTGCGCGCCGCCTCGTAGGCCGTCAGGCGAGCACCTTGCAGCAACGGACGCGTTTCGTCCACCCACAGGCGCCGCAGCCGGCCCGCCCGGTGCGCGGCGAGCGCCACCGCGAAGGCCGTGCCCTCACCTCCCGACACCAGCGAACCGGTGTTGCAGTGCGTCAGGACGCGGTGCCCGCCCGCGGGCAGCAGCTCGTCCAGCAGCGCCAGCCCGTGCGCGGCCATCCGCGCGCTGGCCTCGGCGTCCTCCCGGTGCAGCGCACGCGCGGCGGCCAGTGCCGCGGCGGCGGCCTGCCGGGGGTCCCCGGTCCTGGCCAGCGCTTCCTGGTGCGCGGCCCGCGCCCGCCGTACCCCGACGGCCAGGTTCACCGCGGTGGGCCGGGCTCCGGCCAGCGCGTCCGCCGCCTCCGCCACCTCGAAGCCCCGGACGGCGGCGAGCGCGACGCCGTAGGCACCGGCGATGCCGAGCAGCGGCGCGCCACGGACGGCGAGCGAACGGATCGCCTCGACCAGCGCGGACGCGTCCGTGCAGACCAGCTCCACCTCCTCGGCCGGCAGCCTGGTCTGGTCCAGCAGGACCAGCACCGGGCCCTCGGGTGGTTCTTCCCAGCGCAGTGCCGGGATCTCGGTCGGCCGCTTGTCCTCGCCGTTGTGCGCGTCCTCATCAGCCATGCGGTCAGTCTGCCCCCTGTCCGGCGGACAATTGAAGGTGCGCAGCCCCTACCGCGCCCGGTCCGCCGCCGAGCACCCCATGGCACGATGGCTGCCAACCTGCCGCCGCGACCGCGGACGGGCACCGTGAAGGAGCGACGATGAACGACACTCCGGGCTGGGCCTCGCCCGGATCCTCCCCGTCCGACGGGCGGGAGCCCGGCGCGTCCGGCCCCGCCGAGCCCGCCGACCGCCCCGGCGGTCCCGACCGGCCCGCGCAGCCCGCGGACCGGCCGGGCACGGAACCGACGGGCCCCGGCACGAAGTGGTCCACGGAGCAGCCGCCTCCCGGCCAGTGGTCCGCCCCCTC
>MUMD01000130.1 GCA_002155895.1 Streptomyces rochei | reverse complement strand
CGGCCGGCTGCGCCTGATCCGCTCCCTGCGCGCACTGGGCCTGTCGGTCCCGCAGGTGGGCCGCGTCCTCCTCCAGGACCCGGCCCACCTGCGGGACCGACAGGCCCAGTGCGCGCAGGGAGCGGATCAGGCGCAGCCGGCCGAGTGCGTCGGAGCCGTACCGCCGGTGCCCGCCGGCGCTGCGGGCGGCCTCCGGAAGCAGACCCCGGTCGGAGTAGAACCGGACGGTCTTGACGGTGACGCCCGCCCGCTCGGCCAGCTCCCCGATACCGCACAGACCGTCGTGGGACGTGAGCACTTGAACCTCCCTCAGGGGGAGTTCCTACCGTACCGGCGAACGCGGGCCGGTGATCGGGCCGGTCCGCCGGAGCACGGAGGAGAGGCCATGACCGCTTTCGTCCTGGTGTCGGGCATGTTCACCGGCACACACGTCTGGCGGGACACAGCCGCCCGGCTGACCGCGGCGGGCGCCGGGGCGCACCCGGTCGCCCTCACCGGGCTCGACGGCCCGCCCCGCCCGGAGGGCGGCGGGATCGACCTGGAGACCCACATCGCCGACGTCGTCGCGGTGCTCGACTCGGTCGGCGCGGCCGACCGGAAGGTCGTTCTCGTCGGTCACGACTACGGCATCCATCCGGCGGTCGGCGCCGCCGACCGGAGGGCCGGGCTCGTCGACCGGATCGTCTACCTGGACTCGGGCATGCCCAGGGACGGCGCCCCGGCCCTGGCCGCCGTCCCCGACCAGTCGCCGCGCCAACGGCTGACCGCAGGGGGCGGTGGCGCCGGCGACGTGCTGCGTCCCCCGGCAACGCGCGCCGAATGGGATTCCTGGGGCAGCACCGAGGGCGTGTCCGACCCACTGCTCGACCGTCTCACCGCCCTCGCCGCCCCGCAGCCGACGGGCACCCTGCTCCAGCCGCTCCGGCTGACCGGTGCGGTGGCGGACGTGCCCACCACCGGTGTGCTGTGCACCGGCAACGGCACGAGCATCGAGATGGTCCAGATGCTCGTGGGCTTCGGAGACCCCGCGCTGCGGGCCCTGGTCGATCCCCGGGTGACCTTCTTCGAGCTGGCCACCGGACACTGGCCGATGCTGTCCCGCCCCGCCGAACTGGCGGACGTACTGCTGCGGGCCGCGGCCGGCGAGGGGCACCGGCTGGAGCCCGTCGAGGAGACGGAACCGCCCGTACACCTGCGGCCGTTCGTGCTGGACGTCCCCGAAGTCCCCCGGGAGCGGCACGGGAACGTCGACCTGCACCTGCCCGACACCCCGGAACCGCGGCCGGCGGTCCTCTTCGTGCACGGCGGCCCCGTCCCCGCGGACGCGCGTCCCACGCCGAGGGACTGGCCGACTCTGGCGGGGTACGCGCGCTGCGCGGCGGCGGGCGGCGCGGTGGGCGCCGTCGTCGACCACCGCCTGCACGATCTGGCGGACTACGAGCGGGCGGCGGCCGACGTGGCCGCAGCCGTGGAAGTGGTGCGGGCCGACCCCCGCGTGGACGCGGACCGGGTGGCGCTGTGGTTCTTCTCCGGCGGCGGCCCGATCGCGGCCGACTGGCTGGACGCGCCGCCTCCCTGGCTGCGCTGCCTCGCGGCCACCTACCCGGTCCTCGCACCGCTGCCCAACTGGGGGATGTCCGGCGACCGCTTCGACCCGGCGCGCGCGGTGGCGAACGCGGGCGCCCTGCCCGTCGTCCTCACCCGCGTGGGCCTGGAGATGCCCGAGATCGCGGCCACCGTGGAGAAGTTCCTCGCCGCGGCCGAGGAGTGCGGGGCGGACGTGGAGGTGGTCGACGTGCCGCACGGCCACCACGCCTTCGAGACCGTCGACCCGACCGACGAGTCCCGCGAGGCCGTACGCCGCGCGGTGCGCGCGGTCCTGACCCGCCTCGACCGGCCCGGCACCCGGTAGACGCGCACACCGACGCCGGGCCGGGACGCCCGGTCCGGCCTCGCGACATCCGGACGGCACGCGGCCACCGCGTACGGCCTTCGACCCGCAGCGCACGCATCGGTCACTCCTGAACGGTGCCGCGGTAACCCGTAGGGAACACGCGGCAGCCGCGCCCGGGCACCGGCCCCCGGTACCACTGACGGGCACCGGCTTCCGCGCAGGGGCGCCGGCCCCAGGTGCCCGTAACGGCACGCCGCACCAATCCGCCCGGTGCACGGCCCCGGATTACCGGCGTGAGCGACGAAGAGAACGCAGCGCGGACGAAACCCGGGACGATCACACGGCTCTCATCGGGGGCGCTGAGCGGACTGCTTGCAGGCTGCGCCGCACTGGCTGTCGCCGAACTGGTGGCGGCGGCCGTGCGTCCGCAGGCCGGCCCGGTCGTCGCGGTCGGCGGGGCCGCCATCGACCGCACACCGGTCGCCGTGAAGGACTGGGCGATCCGCAACTTCGGCACCGACGACAAGCTGGTCCTCCAGCTCGGTATCCTCGCCGTCCTGGCCCTCTTCGCGCTGGCCCTCGGGGTTTTCGCCGTCCGCCACCGGCGCACGGGGGCCGCGGGCGTCGTGGTATTCGGTGTCATCGGGGCGGCGGCCGCCACCAGTCGTCCCGACTCCACGAGCGTCACCGACGCCCTCCCGTCCGTCCTCGGGGCGCTCGCGGGTGGCGGGCTCCTGTACCTCCTCATCGGCCGCCTCCCGGCGCCGCCCCGAGGCGCGGCGCGAGAGCCGGGCCAGGGCTGGGACCGCCGCCGCTTCGTCCTCGCGGCGACCGTCGCTGCCGCCGCTTCGGCCGGGGCCGGTGCGGTGGGCCGTGCGCTGAACGGCGCCGGCGGCCAGGAGGCCGTGACCTCCCGCAGGAACATCGACCTGCCGCCGCCGGCCTCACGAGCGCCCGCGGTGCCCCGGGGAGCACAGGTCCGGGTCGCCGGTGTCAGCCCGTTCATCACGCCCAACGCGGACTTCTACCGGGTCGACACCGCCCTGGTGGTCCCCAAGGTGGACGCCACCGCCTGGCGGCTGCGCGTCCACGGCGACGGAGTGCCCCGGGAGAGGACCCTGACCTTCGACGACCTGCTGCGCCGCGAACTGATCGAGCGCGACATCACCCTCACCTGCGTCTCCAACGAGGTCGGAGGCCCGTACGTGGGCAACGCCCGCTGGATCGGCGTCCGGCTCGCCGACCTGCTCGAGGAATGCGGGGTGCGTCCGCCGTCCCAGGGCGGCCCCGCCGACCAGCTGGTCGCCCGCTCGGTGGACGGCATGACCATCGGCACCCCGGTCGAGGACGTCATGGACGGCCGCGACGCGATGCTCGCCGTCGGCATGAACGGCGAACCCCTCCCGTTCGACCACGGGTTCCCGGTCCGCATGCTGGTCCCGGGCCTGTACGGCTACGTGTCCGCCTGCAAGTGGATCGAGGACATCGAGCTGACCACCTTCGACGCGTACGACGCCTACTGGGTCAAGCGTGACTGGGCCCGCGAGGCCCCGATCAAGACCCAGTCCCGGATCGACACCCCGAAGCCCTTCGCGCGGCCGAAGGCCGGCGCGGTGATGGTGGCCGGCGTCGCCTGGGCCCAGCACCGCGGCATCGACAAGGTCGAGGTCCGCGTCGACGACGGTCCCTGGCAGGCGGCCGCCCTGGCGGCCGAGGACACCCGCGACACCTGGCGCCAGTGGTCCTACGCCTGGCAGGCCACTGAGGGCGGCCACACCCTCACCGTACGGGCCACCGACCGCACCGGCGAGGTGCAGACCGAGAAGCGCACCCGCACCGTCCCCGACGGCGCCGGCGGATGGCACTCCGTCGTGGTGACGGTGGAGTGACCCACCGGCCCGCCCTCCCGGCGGCCACCCGTCGATGATGTTCTCAGACGGCGTCGAACGCGTCCTGGCACAAGCCATCGTCGGCGCCGATGAGCGGAACGAGTAGAAATCGGGCCCCGTGCTGAGCGGGCAAGAGCCGAGGAGGCCACCCGGATGGCGTCACCCCTCGGCATCCGCCGTGCCGTCATCGGCGTCGCAGCGACCCGACTGCTCGTCGGCGGCGCCACGTTGGGCCTGGCGGGTCAGACGAACGCCGCCCCCGCGCGCCCTCGACGGCGACGACCGTGGTCTCCGGGCCGCTAGGTCTCTCGAGGCACCGGTCCTGATCACCGTGTCGCCCACTCACTCGTAGTCCACACCGCTTTGTCCGGCGACGGGAAAAAGAAACGAGATCTTGTGCGGAACGGGTTACAGGTTCGGACCAAGCCCGCTAACTTCCTTGAAATGAACCGGTCATAAGCGTCTCCCGACCGGCGTTCGACGGCGCGACGGCGCGCGCCCCACTCCCTCACGGCGGGCCTCGCACGCCTGCCGCCACCCCTCACCTTCCGGGAGAACCCTGTGCGCACGAGACCGCTCGGACACAGACGTGTCCGCTCCTTACTGCCGGCCCTGGTCGGCGCCCTCGCCCTGGTACTGCCGACGGGTCCGGCCACCGCCGCCCCGGCGGACCCGGTCGGCGGCGCAACGGGCACCGTGGCCGCCGAGGAGTTCCAACAGGTCACCCTCGCCAAGGGCGTGGCCGAGACCGGCGAACCCATGACCCTGGCGGTCCTGCCGGACCGTTCGGTGCTGCACACCTCGCGCGACGGCACGCTCCGGCTGACCGACGCGGCGGGGAACACCGCCGTGGCCGGCAAGCTCGACGTCTACAGCCACGACGAGGAGGGCCTGCAGGGCGTCGCCGTCGACCCGGGCTTCGCCGCCAACCGGTTCGTCTACCTCTACTACGCGCCCCGGCTCGGCACACCGGCCGGTGACGCGCCCGCTGACGGCTCGGCCGCCGACTTCGCCCCCTTCGACGGCGTCAACCGGCTCTCCCGCTTCGTGCTGCGCACCGACGGCACCCTGGACGCGGGCAGCGAGAAGAAGATCCTCGACGTCCCCGCCTCCCGCGGCCTGTGCTGCCACGTCGGCGGCGACATCGACTTCGACGCGGCCGGCAACCTCTACCTCTCGACGGGCGACGACACCAACCCCTTCGCCTCCGACGGCTACACCCCCATCGACGAGCGCGCCTCGCGCAACCCCGCCTACGACGCCCAGCGCTCGTCCGGCAACACCAACGACCTGCGCGGCAAGATCCTGCGCATCAAGGTGAACGCCGACGGCTCCTACAGCGTCCCGTCCGGCAACCTCTTCCCGCCCGGCACCGCCAGGACCCGCCCCGAGATCTACGCCATGGGCTTCCGCAACCCGTTCCGGATGAGCGTCGACAAGGCCACGGGCACCGTCTACGTGGGCGACTACGGCCCGGACGCGGGCACCGCCAACGCCTCCCGCGGCCCCGCCGGACAGGTGGAGTTCAACCGCGTCACCAAGGCGGGCAACTTCGGCTGGCCCTACTGCACCGGCGACAACGACGCCTACGTCGACCACGACTTCGCCACCGGCGCCGCGGGCACCACCTTCAGCTGCGCGGCTCCGAAGAACACCTCGCCGCGCAACACCGGCCTCACCGACCTGCCGCCCGCCCAGCCCGCCTGGATTCCCTACGACGGCGGCTCCGTACCGGAGTTCGGGGGCGGCTCCGAGTCACCGATGGGCGGACCCGTCTACCGTTACGACCCGGGCTCCGCCTCCGAGGTGAAGTTCCCCGAGGCGTACGACGGCGACTTCTTCGCCGGGGAGTTCGGCCGCCGCTGGATCAAGCGCGTCGAGGCCGGCGCTGACGGCACCGTGCAGTCCATCAACGCCTTCCCCTGGAGCGGCACCCAGGTGATGGACATGGCCTTCGGCCCGGACGGCGCCCTCTACGTCCTCGACTACGGCACCGGCTACTTCAACGGCGACGCCAACTCCGCCCTCTACCGCATCGAGCACGTCACCGGCGGCCACGCCCCCGTCGCCCAGGCCGGCGCGAACACCACCTCCGGCAAGGCGCCCCTCACGGTGACCTTCTCCTCCGCCGGCAGCTCCGACGCCGACGGGGACGCCCTCACCCACGCCTGGGACTTCGGCGACGGCGCCACCTCCACCGCGGCCGACCCCACCCACACCTACACGGCCGTCGGCCAGTACACGGCCACGCTGAAGGTCACCGACTCGACGGGCAAGTCCGCCACGGCCTCCGTCCAGATCACCGTCGGCAACACCGCGCCCAGCGTGCGCATCGACCTGCCCACCGACGGACGCGTCCACGACTTCGGCGCCGCCATCCCCTTCAAGGTGACGGTGACCGACCCCGAGGACGGCGCGATCGACTGCGCCAAGGTGAAGGTCACCTTCATCATCGGCCACGACAGCCACGGCCACCCGCAGACCTCCGCCACCGGCTGCACCGGCACCCTCCAGACCCTGGCGGACGGCGAACACGACCCGAACGCCAACATCTTCGGCGTCATCGACGCCGAGTACACCGACAACGGCGCAGGCGGCCAGCCCGCCCTCACCACGCACGACCAGCACATCACCCAGCCCAGCCACCGCCAGGCCGAGCACTACGGCGACTCCTCGGGCGTCCAGGTCGTCGCGCACGCGCCCGCACACGGCGGCAGGACCGTCGGCCACATCGAGAACGGCGACTGGATCTCCTTCCGGCCGTACGCCCTCGACAACGTCACCTCCTTCACCGCCCGGGTCTCCTCGGCCGGGACCGGCGGGACCATCGAGGTGCGCGCCGGCTCCCCGACCGGCACGCTGCTCGGGACCGCGACGGTACCGGTGACCGGCGGCTGGGAGACCTTCCAGGACGTGACGGCCGCCCTGAGCGGCCGGCCGTCCGGTACCACCACCCTCCACCTCGTCTTCAAGGGCGGCGCGGGCTCCCTCTTCGACGTGGACGAGTTCTCCTTCACCACTGGCGAAGGCGGTGCCCGGACCGGCCCGGTGCGGGGGGTGAACGGCAAGTGCCTTGACGTGGACAACGCGGGCACGGCGGACGGTACGGAGGTGCAGCTCTGGTCGTGCAACCAGTCGTCGGCGCAGGCGTGGACGGTGGCCGGTGACGGCACGCTGCGGGCGCTGGGGAAGTGTCTGGACGTGTCCGGCGGCGGCAGTGCGGACGGGACGCGGATCCAGTTGTGGACGTGCAACGGGACGGGTGCGCAGAAGTGGGCGGCGCAGCCGGACGGTACGGTGCGCAATCCGCAGTCGGGCAAGTGCCTGGACGCGTCGGGCGGTACGTGGAACGACGGGACGCCGGTCCACCTGTGGACCTGCCACACCGGACCCAACCAGAAGTGGACCCTGCCGTAGAGAGGAGGCGACCCCCATGCGCAACCATCTGAAAGCAGCCCTCGGCCTGTTCGCCGCCGCCGTACTGTGCGCGGCGCCCCAGGCCACCGCCCTGCCCGGCGTCGCGACCGACGCCACCACCGTCCGCACCGCCGGCCAGGCGTCCCCGGACGCCGCGGCACAGGCCGCGGCCGACCCCGCGTACGACGTGCTCGTCTTCTCCCGCACCGCGGGCTTCCGCCACTCCTCGATCGACGACGGCATCGCGGCCCTGCGGGATCTCGGCGCGGCGAACAACTTCACCGTGGACGCCACCGAGGACCCCGGGGCGTTCACCACCGGCAATCTCGCCCGGTACGAGGCGGTCGTTTTCCTGTCGACGACGGGCGACGTGCTCGGTGACGCCCAGCAGACGGCGTTCGAGGACTACGTCAACGCCGGCGGCGGATACGTCGGCATCCACGCCGCCGCCGACACCGAGTACGACTGGCCCTTCTACGAGGGGCTGGCCGGTGCCCTCTTCCACTCCCACCCCGCCATCCAGCCCGCCACCGTGGAGGTCGAGGACCGGGCGCACGACGCCACCGCGCACCTCGGCGGCACCTGGCAGCGGACCGACGAGTGGTACAACTACCGCACCAACCCGCGCACCACCGCCCACGTCCTGGCCTCGCTCGACGAGTCCAGCTACTCGGGCGGCACCATGAACGGCGACCACCCGATCGCCTGGTGCAAGGACTACGAAGGCGGCCGGGCCTTCTACACCGGCGGCGGCCACACCGACGAGTCCTACACCGACCCCGCCTTCCGCCGGCACCTCCTCGGCGGCATCCGCTGGGCGGCCGGCATGACCAACGCCGACTGCCGCCCGGAGAGCGGCTACACCTCCCTCTTCGACGGCTCCGCCACCACCGGCTGGCAGCAGGCCGGCCCCGGCGGGTTCACCCTCGCCGACGGTACCCTCACCTCGCACGGCGGGCTGGGCATGCTCTGGTACGCCGCCGAGGAGTTCACCGGAGACTACTCCGTCAAGCTGGACTGGAAGGCGTCCGGGGACGACAACTCCGGTGTCTTCGTGGGCTTCCCCGCCTCCTCCGACCCCTGGTCGGCGGTGGACAACGGCTACGAGATCCAGATCGACGCCACGGACGCGGCCGACCGCACCACGGGCGCCGTCTACGGTTTCCGGTCGGCGGACCTCCCCGCGCGCGACGCCGCGCTGAACCCGCCGGGGGAGTGGAACACGTACGAACTCCGCGTCACCGGAGAGCGGCTGGAGGTCTTCCTCAACGGCGTGAAGATCAACGACTTCACCAACACCGATCCGGCGCGCAGCCTGCGGCAGGGACACATCGGCCTCCAGAACCACGGCGACGGCGACGAGGTGGCCTTCCGCGACATCCGCGTCAAGCACGCCGGTACGCCGGGACCCGATCCGCGTACGGGTCCGGTGCGGGGGGTGAACGGCAAGTGCCTTGACGTGGACAACGCGGGCACGGCGGACGGGACGCAGGTGCAGCTCTGGTCGTGCAACCAGTTGTCCGCGCAGGCGTGGACGGTCGGTGGTGACGGCACGCTGCGGGCGCTGGGGAAGTGTCTGGACGTGTCCGGCGGCGGCAGTGCGGACGGGACGCGGATCCAGTTGTGGACGTGCAACGGGACGGGCGCGCAGAAGTGGGCGGCGCAGCCGGACGGTACGGTGCGCAATCCGCAGTCGGGCAAGTGCCTGGACGCGTCGGGCGGTACGTGGAACGACGGGACGCCGGTCCACCTGTGGACCTGCCACACCGGACCCAACCAGAAGTGGATCCTGCCCTGACCATCCCGAGGGCAGCAGACCCGGTGCGTCCCGCTCACCCGGGGTGAGCGGGACGCACCCGTTCCCACCGGCATCCGACGCACCGCGTCGCCAGTCTTGACGTGTACGCGCCGTCGTGGGTTCATGGGAGCGCTCCCACAGTAGTAAGCGCTTCCCATCCACCCACTGGAGGCACTGTGCGTACGACACCACCCTCCCGAACCCGGCCGGGCCGCTCAGCCCGCCTGCTCACCCTGCTGGCCGCCCTCGTGGGGCTGGCCTTCCTCGGCGCCCTCTGTCCGGCCGCGGCCCTGGCCCAGTCGTCCGGCGCCCGGGCGGCCACCGGCCTGCACATCAGCGGGGGCCGGCTCCTCGAGGCCAACGGCAACGATTTCGTCATGCGCGGCGTCAACCACGCCCACACCTGGTACCCCGGCGAGACCCAGTCGCTGGCGGACATCAAGGCGCTGGGCGCCAACAGCGTCCGGGTCGTCCTCTCCGACGGTCACCGCTGGAGCGAGAACAGCCCCGCCGACGTCGCGAACGTCGTCGCCCAGTGCAAGGCGAACCGGCTGATCTGCGTCCTGGAGGTGCACGACACCACCGGCTACGGCGAGGACGCCGCCGCCGGCACGCTCGACCACGCCGCGGACTACTGGATCGGCCTCAAGGACGTCCTGGCGGGCGAAGAGGACTACGTCATCGTCAACATCGGCAACGAGCCCTGGGGCAACACCGACCCCGCGGGCTGGACCGAGCCGACCGTCGCGGCGGTGAAGAAGCTGCGCGACGCCGGGTTCCAGCACACGATCATGGTGGACGCGCCCAACTGGGGCCAGGACTGGCAGGGCGTCATGCGGGCCGACGCCCGGACCGTCTTCGAAGCCGACGCCACCGGCAACCTGATCTTCTCGATCCACATGTACAGCGTCTACGACACCGCCCAGGAGATCACCGACTACCTGAACGCCTATGTCGACGCCGGACTGCCCATCCTCATCGGCGAGTTCGGCGGCCCCGCCGACCAGTGGGGCGACCCCGACGAGGACACCATGATGGCCACCGCCGAGCAGCTGGACCTCGGATACCTGGCCTGGTCGTGGAGCGGCAACACCGACCCGGTCCTGGACCTCGCGCTCGACTTCGACCCGAGCCGGCTCAGCTCCTGGGGCGAGCGCATCTTCCACGGCGCCGACGGCATTGCGCAGACGTCGAAGGAGGCGACGGTCTTCGGCGGCGGAGCCCCGGACGACACCGAGGCACCCACCGCTCCCGGAACCCCGTCCGCCTCCGCCGTGACGGCCACCTCCGTCACCCTCGGCTGGTCCGCGTCGACCGACGACACCCGCGTCGCCGGATACGACGTCGTCCGGGTGGGCGACGGCGCCGAGACCCCGGCCGCCACCTCCACCACCAACTCCGTCACCGTGTCGGGCCTCACCCCCGACACCGCCTACACCTTCGCCGTCTACGCCCGGGACGCGGCCGGCAACCGTTCGGCGCGCTCCGCCACCGTGGACGTCAGGACCCGCGAGGGCGGCGGCACCCCCGGTGCCGCGTGCGCGGTGACGTACCGCGTCGTCGGCGAGTGGCCGGGCGGATTCCAGGGGGAGGTCGCCGTCCGCAACACCGGGACCGCGCCCCTGACTCCGTGGACGCTCGCCTTCACCTTCCCGGACGGCCAGACCGTCACCCACATGTGGGGCGGGACCGCGACCCAGACCGGCGGCGCGGTGAGCGTCACCCCGGCCTCCTACACCGCCACCGTCCCGGCCGGCGGCACCGTCACCCTCGGGTTCACCGCGGCGAAGGGAACCGCCAATACCGCCCCCACCGCCTTCAGCGTCAACGGGACCGCCTGCGCGTGAGGGACGCCCGTGAGCGGTGTCACCACGACACCTCGCGGACATCGGCCCGGCTCTGAGGCTGGGTCGTGGCCGTGATCTCCGACCGGTGGCGGCTCGCCGAGAACGTCACCGTCAGCGTCTGCGGGCCGCTCTGCTCCGTGCTCACCGTGAAGCCCCGGTCCGGCACCGCCGAGATCAGACACACCCCGGCGTCGCCGAACCGCACGGTCGCCTTGCCGCCCTCGGACGGCACCGTGTAGACACCGGCGCCGCCCGTCTCGCACCCCGAGCCGCCCCCGCCGGTCGGCGTCGCCGGGGGAGCGGTGCGGGCGGTCGGCGTCGGCGTCGGCGTCGGGGTCGGCTCGGGCGGCTTCTCGCTGCTCCGGGACGGCGTGGGGCTCGGCCTGCGGCTGGTCGCCGACGGGCTGGGGGAGGGCTCCACCGTCCTCGACGGGCCGGGACGCGGGGACTGCGGCGGGTCACTGGGCGCCGACTGCGCGACCGGTGCGGTCGGCCGCGTCGAGCCCACCACGAAGTGGATCGTGATGATGACAGCCGTGACACTGGCCGCCGTACAGGACAGCCAGATGATCAGGTAGCGCAGGAGGCGGGACACGACACCATAGTGACGGACCGGCTAACGTGCCTGCCCATGGCCTCCGTACTGGTCGTCGAGGACGACCCTGTGATCCGGGCCGCGCTGATCGAGGTCCTGACCGGACACGGCTACGCGGTCAAGACCGCCCACCAGGGTTTCGAGGCGCTGCGCGAGATCACCCAGAGCCCGCCGGACATCGTGGTGCTGGACCTCGGGCTGCCCGACCTGGACGGTCTCGACGTGCTGCGGATGATCCGGGGCATCTCCCGCGTCCCGGTCCTGGTCGCCACCGCCCGCGACGACGAGAGCGAGATCATCCGGCTGCTCAACGCCGGGGCCGACGACTACCTGGTCAAGCCGTTCTCCGGCGGCCAGCTCGCGGCCAGGCTCGCCGCCGTGCTGCGCCGGTCCGTGCCCGCCGACGTCCGGGCCGCCCGGCGGCCCGTCCTCGAGGTGGCCGACCTGCGCATCGACCCGACCGCGCGCACCGCTCACCTCGCGGGCCGGGAGCTCCCGCTCACCCGCCGCGAGTTCGACCTGCTCGCCTACCTCGCCGCCAACGCCGACCAGGTCATCTCCCGGCAGCGGATACTCGCCGAGGTGTGGCAGCAGCCGTACGTCGAGGACCAGACGGTCGACGTCCACCTCTCCGCACTCCGCCGCAAAATGGGTGAGAAGGCGCGAAAGCCCCGCTACCTCCACACCGTGCGCGGCATAGGCATCAAGTTGGTCAGCTCGCCATGAGACGTGCCCTCGCCGGGATCGCCCTGGCCGTCACCTCGATGGTGGCGCTGTCCTTCCTCATCCCGCTCGCCCTCCTCGTCCGCGAACAGGCCCGGGACCGGGTCACCACCGCCGCCGAGCAGCGGGCCTCCGCCCTGTCCCCGGTGCTCGCCCTCACCACCCGGCGCGCCGACGTGCAGCAGGCCGTCGCCGAACTCGGCTCCGCCGACCAGCTCGTCGTACGGCTGCCCGACGGCGGCTTCGTCGGCACCCCGCACGCGCCCCGGGACGCCCTCGACCGGGCTGTGCGCGGGCGCGAGACGCTGGCCGTCGACACCGAGGACGGCTGGGTCTACCTCCAGCCCGTCGTCCTGCGGGGCGACCGGGTCGCGGTCGTGGAGGCCTTCGTGCCCGCCGCCGACCTCACCCGGGGCGTGGCCGCCTCCTGGGGGGTGATGGCGCTGCTCGCGCTAGGGCTGGTCGGCGGCTCGGTGCTGGTGGCCGACCGGCTCGGCGCCCGCGTGGTGCGCTCCTCCCGCAGCCTCAAGCGAGCCTCGCTGGCCCTCGGCTCCGGCGACCTGGACGTCCGGGTGGAGCCCGACGGCCCGCCCGAGCTGCAGGAGGCCGGCGCGGCGTTCAACACGATGGCCGACCGGGTCGTCGACCTGCTCGCCGTCGAACGCGAACTGGTCGCCGACCTCTCGCACCGGCTGCGCACCCCGCTGACCGCCCTCTACCTGGAGGCCGACCGCATGGGCGCGACCCCCAGCGCCCGGCGGGTCACGGAGGCGGCCGGCCAGCTGGAGAGCGAGCTGGACTCGATCATCGCCGCGGCCCGCACCCCGCTGGCGTCGGCGCACCTGGCCGGTGCGGGGGCGGGCGCGGCGAAGCCGTGCGACGTCGCCGAGGTGGTCGCCATGCGCCTGGACTTCTGGTCGGTCCTCGCCGCCCAGCAGGGCCGACCCTACGAGCGCTCCCTCACCCCGCGCCCGGCGCCCGTCGCCTTCCCCGAGGACGACCTCGCGGCCGTCGTCGACGCCCTGATCGGCAACGTCTTCCGGCACACCCCCGAGGGCACCGCCTTCGCCGTCCGCGTGGAGCGGGCCGACCGGCACGTGTTCCTCACGGTCGACGACGCGGGGCCGGGCGTGGCGGACCCCGAGGCCGCGCTCACCCGGGGGGTCAGCGTCGGCGGGTCCACGGGGCTGGGCCTGGACATCGTGGCCCGGGCGGCCCGCGCGGCGGACGGTGAACTGACGATCACCCGCGCGCCGCTGGGCGGCGCGCGGGTGCGGGTGTCCTTCGTGCTGGCCGGCGCGGGCGGCGCCGGGGGCCGGTGACGGGGGTCAGCGGCGGGCGCCGAAGTTCTGCGTCCACCAGGGGCCGCCGTCGCCGAAGTGGACGCCGACGCCCAGCTCCTTGAAGGAGCAGTTCAGTATGTTCGCGCGGTGGCCGGGGCTGTTCATCCAGGACTCCATCACCGAGGCGGCGTCCGCCTGCCCCCGGGCTATGTTCTCGCCCAGCGTCGACCACTGGTACCCGGCGGCCTCCACCCGGGTCGTCATCGTGGAGCCGTCGGGGCCGGTGTGGGACATCACGCCGCTGCTCGCCATGACGTCGCTGTAGTCGTCGGCGGCCCGGGTGAGCCGGTCGTTCGCCGTGACCGGGGAGCAGCCCGCTGCGGCCCGCTCCTCGTTGACCAGCGCGAGGACCTGCGCCTCGGGCCCGCCGGACCCGCCGGACCCCCCGGAACCACCGGACCCCGACGCCGACCCCGAGCCGGACCCCGAGCCGGATCCGAGGCCGCCCGAACCCGTGCCGCCGCCACCGCTCGCCGTCCCGCCACCGCCGCTCTTCGCCGTCGTCCTCGCGGGCGTCTTCGAGGCGGCCTCGGTCGTCTTCCGGGCTCCGGCGGTGGGGCTCGCCGACGGCTTCGGCTTCTCCTTCGGCTTCGCGCTCGCGCTGGGCGAGCCGCTCGCCGTGGCGGTCGGGCTCGCCGGGCCGGACGCGAGCGGTGCCGTACCGCCCGCCGCGTCCTCGGCGCCCGGAGCCTCACCGGCGGTGCTCGCGGCGACCCGGTCCGAGGCCCCGCGGTCCTCGCCGTCGGCGACGGCCAGGGTGATCCCGACGCCCGCGGTCACGGCGACGGCGCCCAGGGCCAGCGCGGTACCGCGTGTCCTGAGCCCGCCGCGCGGACGGGCGTGGGAGCGGGACGGGCGAGCGGCTCGGCGGGAACCCATGCAGGACACCTCGGTCTGTCGGTCGGCTGGCTCGGCCCCGGTACCCGGTGGACGCGATCGCGCCCACCGGGCCTGTGGGGGGTGATCGAGAGCCTAGGACCCGGCCGGGGTGGAAACGGCCGTTCGAAGGTCATCTTCAAGAAGCCTTAAAAGAGCCGCCAAAGTCCGCTGAGGAACGGCCGCCGCCGCAACCGCCCCGGCCGTCGCCGCCCTTATGAACGCGACCGGCCCCGCCCCGGCCGGTTACGCGCCCGCCGCCCGGCACCCTCGGTCCGCCGCGGGGCGCTTCAACGTGAAGCCAGGACACGGGGGTCCGCCGGAGCCCCTCGCGTGCTCCCGATGCCCCGCCGTCACCCCGTGCGGAGCGCTTGCCGTGCCGGGCCGCAGGACAGCCTGTCGGCGTGCGCCCGGCAGGCCGCCGGAGCACCGTCGGCGCACCCCGGGACGGCGGGAACCTCCCGCCCGCCGCCTCCGGGGCGCCGCACACGGACGAGAAGGAGGAAGGACATGCCGTCCACCGCCGAGGAACGCGAGCTGCTCGACGAACTGCGGGAACTGCTGGCCGCGACGGTCGAGGACCTGTCCGTGGAGGAAGTCGGCCCCGACTCCTCCCTCAAGGACGACCTGGGCGTCGACTCGCTGGCGATGCTGGAAGTGATCGCCGCGATCGAGGACCGCTGGCAGATCGAGGTGTCGCAGGAACAGGCGGAGCGGCTCACCACGGTCCGGCAGATCGCCGCCCACCTGTCCGAGGCCGTCGCCGCTCCCGCGGGCGGCACCGCGTGAGCCCACGGCACGCGGCCGCCCCGGCGCCCGAGGAACGCGCCGCCGTCGTCACCGGCCTGGGTCTGACGACCGCGCTGGGCGGCGACGTACCCGCCACCTGGCGGGCGCTGCTCGACGGCGCGTGCGGCGTCGGGCGCCACGACTTCGCGCCGCCGGAGGGACCGCCCCAGACCTATCTGGCGGCCCCGGCGGCCGTAGAGCCCGGCACGGTGCTGCCGCCCGCCAAGGCCGCGCACTGCGACCGCTCGGCGCAGTTCGCCCTGGTCGCCGCCCGGGAGGCCGTGCGCGACGCCGGGTTCGAGGAGGTGTCGGTCCTCGCCGCGAGCGGTTCCCGGCTGGCCGTGGTCGTCGGCGTGGGACTCGGCGGGCTCACCAGCATCCTGGAGCAGAACCACCGCCTGCGCACCCGTGGCCCGGGACGGGTGAGTCCGCGCACCATCCCGGTGATGCTGCCCAACCACCCGGCCGCCGAGGTGGGGCTCATGGTGGGCGCCAAGGCCGGGGTGCACGCCCCGGTCAGTGCCTGCGCCTCGGGCGCCGAAGCCCTCTGGCAGGCCCTCGGCATGATCCGGGACGGCCGCGCCGACATCGTCGTCGCGGGCGGCGCCGAGGCGGCGCTGCACCCGCTCGCCCTTGCCGGGTTCGCGCGGCTGGGGGCCCTCTCCCGGCGACTGGACGATCCCGAGGGCGCGTCCAGACCCTTCGACGCCGACCGCGACGGCTTCGTGATGGGGGAGGGCGCCGGCATGCTGGTCGTGGAGAGCGCCGCGCACGCCGCCGCCCGCGGCGCCCGCGTCCACGGCCGGCTGACCGGCGCGGGCATCACCAACGACAGCCACCACGTCGCCCAGCCCGCACCCGGCGGGACGGGCTGCGCCGCCGCCGTCGACCTGGCCCTGCGCGACGCCGGGCTCCACCCGGAGCAGGTCCGGCACGTCAACGCCCACGCCACCTCCACGCCGCTCGGCGACCTCGGCGAGGCCCGGGCACTGGAGCAGGTCTTCGCCACATGCCTGGACGACGTGGCGGTCAGCGCCACCAAGGCCGCCTTCGGACACACGCTGGGAGCGGCCGGCGCCATCGAGGCGGTCCTCACCGTCCTCGCGCTGCGCGACCGGACCGCGCCGCCCGCGCGCAGTCTCGAACGCGTCGACCCGGAGATCGGCCTGCGCGTCGTCGGCCGCAGTCCCGCGCCCCTGCCCCCGGGGCCCCTCGCGGCCGTCACCACGAGCATGGGCTTCGGCGGGCACAACGTCGCGCTCGCCTTCGCCTCGTGAACCACGGCCCCCCGGCCCCCGCCGGCGGCACACCACGCACCGTGCTGATGTGCCCCGGTCAGGGGGCCTACCTCCCGGGCGCGCTGCGCCACCTGAGCGGGGTGCCGTCCGTCGCCCGGGTGCTGCGGAGGGTGGACGCCCACAGCACGGCGCTCGGCGGCACCGGACCGCCCGTCGGCCGCCTCCTCACCGACCCCGCCGCGCCCGACCCCGACCGGCTCCTGCGCGCCGACCCGCTCTCCTTCGACCTGGCCACCTACGCCGCGGTGGTCGCCTCGGCGACCGTCCTGCTGGACCTCGCGCGACCGCCCGTCCACGCGGTGCTCGGCCACAGCGTGGGAGACCTCGCCGCGCTCACCGTGGCCGGCGCCCTCACCCCGGAGCAGGCCGTCCGGCTGCTGCACCTGCGCGACCGGCTGCTGCGGGACGCCGCGCTGCCCGCGGCCGGCCTGCTGGCCACCGACATGACCGCCGACCGGGCGGCGGAGCTGCTGCGCGCCGAGGGGCTGACGAAGCTGCGGATCGCCGCCCGCAACGCGCCCGCCCAGACGGTCCTGGCCGGACCCGCCGACCAGCTGGCCGCCGCGGGACGCTCCGCCCGGGAACTAGGTCACCGCGCCACCGAGCTGACCAGCCGGACCGCCTACCACCACCCCCTGCTCGCGGAGGTCCACCGCACCTTCCGCCGGCACCTGCGGACGGAGCCCGTCGCCCGGCCCGAACCGGCCGTGTACACGGCCACCACACACCGTGCCGTACGCACCCCGGCCGGACTGCGCGCCATGGCGGCCGCGCATCTCACCGCACCCATGGCCTTCGACCGCACCCTGAGAGCGCTGAGCCGGGCGGGTTTCACCACCTACCTCGACAGCGGACCCAGGGCCCTGCTCAGCACCCTGGCCAGGGCGGGCCTGCCGGGCTGTACGACCGCTGCCCCCTCCCGCACCCCGGCCGGCGTCGAGCGCCTGCGGGACCGGCTCGCCGCCGCCCTGGAGTGACCACCCCCGATGCCGCCGGGGTCGCCCGCCGGTATCGGGGTAGGCGGAGGGGAGCCGAAGGAGGAGTGCCATGACGACGTACGTCATCTCGGTCCCGGGAACGTTCACCGGCGAGGTCCCGGACAGCACGAAGGACGAGCTCGCCCGCGCACTGCGCCCCGCCGACCCGCACCGCACCCACCTGGGGGACGAGGAGGACCTCGACGCCCTCTCGGTCAACGACGACGGCACCTTCACCATCCGCCTGACCGTCGAGGCCGACACCACCGCCCACGCGGAGGGCCGGGCCCGTCAGGTCGCCGACTCCGCCCTGCGCGCGGCCGGCCTGGACGACGGCAGCGCACCGCTCGGACCCACGGTGGTCACCGGTATCGACTCCGACGTCTGACCGGGCCGCGACGGCGACCTCACACGGCCGGGCACCGGACAGTGAGTGGCCCGGCTCACATGGCGTAGCGGAGGCGGCGCCGACACCATGGTCTCGTCACCCGGCAGGCTGAAGGGATCAAGAATGTTCCGCAAGGTGCTGGTCGCCAACCGCGGTGAGATCGCGATCCGCGCGTTCCGTGCGGGCTACGAGCTCGGCGCGCGCACGGTCGCCGTCTTCCCGCACGAGGACCGCAACTCGCTGCACCGGCTGAAGGCCGACGAGGCGTACGAGATCGGTGAGCCGGGGCACCCGGTGCGCGCCTACCTCTCCGTGGAGGAGATCGTCCGCGCCGCCCGCCGCGCCGGAGCGGACGCCGTCTACCCCGGCTACGGGTTCCTCTCCGAGAACCCCGAACTGGCCCGCGCCTGCGAGGAAGCGGGCATCACCTTCGTCGGACCGAGCGCGCAGATCCTCGAACTGACCGGGAACAAGGCCCGCGCCGTGGCCGCGGCCCGCGAGGCCGGAGTGCCGGTCCTCGGCTCCTCCGCCCCCTCCACCGACGTGGACGAACTGGTGCGCGCCGCCGACGACATCGGCTTCCCCGTGTTCGTCAAGGCCGTCGCGGGCGGCGGCGGGCGCGGCATGCGCCGCGTCGAGGAACCCGCCCAGCTGCGCGAGGCCATCGAGGCCGCGTCCCGGGAGGCCGCCTCCGCCTTCGGTGACTCCACCGTCTTCCTGGAGAAGGCGGTCGTCGAGCCCCGCCACATCGAGGTGCAGATTCTCGCCGACGGCGAGGGCAACGTGATCCACCTCTACGAGCGGGACTGCTCGGTGCAGCGCCGCCACCAGAAGGTCATCGAGCTGGCGCCCGCCCCCGACCTCGACCCGGCACTGCGGACGCGGATCTGCGCCGACGCCGTCAACTTCGCCCGGCAGATCGGCTACCGCAACGCCGGCACCGTGGAGTTCCTCGTCGACCGCGACGGCAACCACGTCTTCATCGAGATGAACCCGCGCATCCAGGTCGAGCACACGGTCACCGAGGAGGTCACCGACGTCGACCTCGTCCAGTCCCAACTGCGCATCGCCGCCGGGGAGACGCTCGCCGACCTCGGTCTCGCGCAGGAGAACATCACCCTGCGCGGCGCCGCCCTCCAGTGCCGCATCACCACCGAGGACCCCGCCAACGGCTTCCGCCCGGACACCGGTCAGATCAGCGCCTACCGCTCGCCGGGCGGCTCCGGCATCCGCCTCGACGGCGGAACGACCCACGCCGGTACGGAGATCAGCGCCCACTTCGACTCGATGCTGGTGAAACTCTCCTGCCGCGGCCGGGACTTCACCACCGCCGTGAACCGCGCCCGGCGCGCCGTGGCCGAGTTCCGCATCCGCGGCGTCGCCACCAACATCCCCTTCCTCCAGGCGGTGCTGGACGACCCCGACTTCCAGGCCGGCCGGGTCACCACGTCCTTCATCGAGCAGCGCCCGCACCTGCTCACCGCCCGTCACTCCGCCGACCGCGGCACCAAGCTGCTCACCTACCTCGCCGACGTCACCGTCAACAAGCCGCACGGCGAACGCCCCGAACTCGCCGACCCGCTGAGCAAGCTGCCGGCCCTGCCCGCGGGCGACCCCCCGGCCGGTTCCCGGCAGCGGCTGACCGAACTCGGCCCGGAGGGCTTCGCCCGCTGGCTGCGCGAGTCGCCCACCATCGGCGTCACCGACACCACCTTCCGCGACGCCCACCAGTCGCTGCTCGCCACCCGCGTCCGCACCAAGGACATGCTCGCCGTCGCCCCGGTCGTCGCCCGCACCCTGCCCCGGCTGCTGTCCCTGGAGTGCTGGGGCGGCGCCACCTACGACGTCGCCCTGCGCTTCCTCGCCGAGGACCCCTGGGAGCGGCTGGCCGCCCTGCGCGAGGCGGTCCCCAACATCTGCCTCCAGATGCTGCTGCGCGGCCGCAACACCGTCGGCTACACCCCGTACCCGACCGAGGTGACCGACGCCTTCGTGCAGGAGGCCGCGGCCACCGGCATCGACGTCTTCCGCATCTTCGACGCCCTCAACGACGTCGACCAGATGCGCCCCGCCATCGACGCCGTACGCGAGACCGGCACCTCCGTCGCCGAGGTCGCCCTGTGCTACACCGCCGACCTGTCCGACCCGAACGAGCGGCTGTACACCCTCGACTACTACCTGCGGCTCGCCGAGCGGATCGTGGAGGCCGGCGCCCACGTGCTGGCCGTCAAGGACATGGCCGGCCTGCTGCGCGCCCCGGCCGCCGCGACCCTGGTCTCCGCGCTGCGCCGGGAGTTCGACCTGCCGGTGCACCTGCACACCCACGACACCACCGGCGGCCAGCTCGCCACCTACCTCGCCGCGATCCAGGCGGGCGCCGACGCGGTCGACGGAGCGGTGGCGTCCATGGCGGGCACCACCTCGCAGCCGTCCCTGTCGGCCATCGTCGCCGCCACCGACCACACCGAGCGGCCCACCGGCCTCGACCTCCAGGCCGTCGGCGACCTGGAGCCGTACTGGGAGAGCGTCCGCAAGGTCTACGCCCCCTTCGAGGCGGGCCTGGCCTCACCGACCGGACGCGTCTACCACCACGAGATCCCCGGCGGACAGCTCTCCAACCTGCGCACCCAGGCCATCGCGCTCGGACTCGGCGACCGTTTCGAGGACATCGAGGCCATGTACGCCGCCGCCGACCGGATGCTGGGCCGCCTGGTGAAGGTCACCCCCTCCTCCAAGGTGGTCGGCGACCTCGCCCTGCACCTGGTGGGCGCCGGGGTCTCCCCGGCCGACTTCGAGCAGGACCCCGACCGGTTCGACATCCCGGACTCCGTCATCGGCTTCCTCCGCGGCGAACTGGGCACCCCGCCCGGCGGCTGGCCCGAGCCCTTCCGCAGCAAGGCGCTGCGCGGCCGGGCCGAGGCCAAGCCGGCGCCGGAGCTGTCCGCCGACGACCGCGCCGGGCTCGCCAAGGAGCGCCGGGCGACCCTGAACCGGCTGCTGTTCCCCGGGCCGGCGCGCGAGTTCGAGACCCACCGCGCCTCCTTCGGCGACACCAGCGTCCTGGACAGCAAGGACTTCTTCTACGGGCTGCGTCCCGGCAAGGAGTACACGGTCGACCTCGACCCGGGCGTCCGGCTGCTCATCGAACTGCAGGCGGTCGGCGACGCCGACGAGCGCGGCATGCGCACCGTGATGTCCACGCTCAACGGCCAGCTCCGCCCGATCCAGGTCCGCGACCGCTCGGCCGCCTCCGACGTCCCGGTGACCGAGAAGGCCGACCGGTCGGATCCCGGGCACGTGGCGGCGCCGTTCGCGGGCGTGGTCACGCTGGCCGTCGCCGAGGGAGACGAGGTCGAGGCCGGTGCCACGGTGGCCACCATCGAAGCGATGAAGATGGAGGCCACGATCACCGCCCCGAAGTCCGGCACGGTCAGCAGGCTCGCCATCAACCGCATCCAGCAGGTCGAGGGCGGCGACCTGCTCGTCCAGCTGGCCTGACGGCGGTGGCGGCCCCGCACCGGGGCCGCCACCGTCCTCTCACGCCTCCTTCGGCGCCGCCTGCTGCACGACCTCGAACGACCACACGGTGGACCCGCTCGCCGCGGGCTTCGGCCGCTCCCCGCCCTCGGCGCCGCCCTGGTGGGCCGCCTTCATGGGGCCCTCCATCCACGCCTGGAAGGACGCCTCGTCGCGCCACCGGGTGTAGACGAGGTAGTTGTCGGTGCCCTCCACCGGCCGCAGCAGCTCGAACCACTCGAAGCCGTCGGAGCTCTCGACCGCGTGGGCCCGCGAGGCGAAGCGCTTCTCCAGCGTCTCGCGCTGCTCGGCCGGGACGGTCAGTACGTTGATCTTGACTACGCTCATGCCCCCATCCTGCCGCATGGTCCCCGCACCGCCGTCAGCACGGCTCGCGCCAGACCCCCAGCTCCGGCCGCTTCAGCATCGAGGACAGCCCGAGCCGGCGCGACTGGGCGCAGAAGCGCCGGGTCGGCTCGTCATACTCCACGTGGAAGACCGCCTTGCCCGCCGCGACGAAGGGAGCGAGCCGCGCGCACTCGCCGTACTCGGCGCACTGCTCGTTGACGGCGAAGTCGAAGTCGTCCACGAGCTGGGGGATCTGCGGCAGATCGTTCTTGAGGCCCACCGCGAGACCGCGCTCGTGGGCGATCGCGGCGATCATGCGGTTGTACGCCAGCTGGTCCCGCGCGGTCAGCGGGAAGCCGGTCTCGTCGGCGTAGCCCTCCACCAGGTCGGGTTCCACCGCGTCGAAGCCCTTGTCCCGGCACATGTCGAACCGCCGCTCCATGATCGGCCGCAGGACGGAGAGCCGGCGGATGTCCAGCCAGCGCTCGCCCCGCCAGCCGTTGGGCTCGCCCAGCACGGACCGGGGAAAGGCGTCCCGGTCGGGCCGGAAGTCCTCCCAGGCACCCACGTTGACGTAGCAGATCACCTTGCGGCCGGCGCGGTGCAGCCGGGCCACGTCGGCGGCGTCGTTCTCGAAGCCGTCGATGTCGTACACCGGGACGTCGACCGACAGGTCGACCCGCCCGTCCAGCTGCCACTGCCAGGCGAGCCCCGGCCGGGGCCGCCACACCTCGGTCGCCGACGACCCCGACGGGCCCGACGGCTCCGGCGGCCGCGGGTCGCCCGCACCGGAGCACCCGGCCACCACTGTCATGGCGAGCGCGGCCAGCACCGCCGCGAACGCCCGCGCCCCGCGCCTCACGACGCGTCCCCGGCCAGTACCGGAGTCAGCCGGGACCACGGGTTGGGCAGCGAGCCCGTGACCGGACCGGACACCGCGGCACCGCGCTCCCGCGCCGTGCGCACGGCGAGCGGCGCCAGCGCCTGCGGTACCCCGTACACCAGGTGGCAGAACCGCTCCGGGCGGTGCCGCAGCGTCCAGTCCGGCCGGCTGAACGAGGACACGTACACCGACCAGGGGCCCTCGAAGGTGACGAGGAGATCGGCGATGCGGGCGTAGCCCGGGGCGGGATGGACGCCCGGGTTGAGCACGACCGGGGCCGAGCCCTGCCGGCGCAGGGCGCGCACCAGCGCCCGGTGGGCGGGGAGTGCGTCCGGCGCCGAACTCACCCGGTCCAGGAAGCACCCCTGCGCCCCGTACCACTCCCGGTGCCGCCGGGCGTCCTCGGCCACCTCGGCCGCCGCACGCGTGCCGTAGTCGGTGTCGACGTACCCGAGCAGTCGGGCACCCGCGGCCCGCAGCGCGCCCGCCGCCGAGGCGAAGGCGGGGTCGGGGGCGTCGCCCGGACCGTTCGCCGGGTTGAGGACGACCCCGTACGTGCGGTCGGCCGCCGTGATGAGCCGGTGCCAGGAGCCCGGGTCCTCGGCGGGATGGACGTACAGCGGAACGAGCAGGCTCACGACGGGCGGTCGCCTTCCGGGGTCCGGGACGGGGCACCGGCCGACCACAGCGCGGCCAGTGACTCGTCCAGCGAGTACGACGGCCGCCAGGCGAGCGCCGCCCGGGCCGCGGTGATGTCGGAACACTGCCAGGACACCTGGCCCGAGCGCGCCGAACCGGCGCCCTGTTCCTCGATCCGGCCGCGGAATCCGGCGATGTCCGCGAGCGTCCGCACCAGCCGCCGCACCGGTACGGCACCGCCGCCCCCGACGTTCAGCACGGACGGCAGCGGGCCGGCCGCCGCGACCGCCCGTTCGACGGCCCGCGCGACGTCGCGCACGTCGACGAAGTCCCGGTACGCCGACAGGTCGCCCAGCCGCAGCACCGCGTCCGGATCGGCGCCCGCCGCACGGAGCAGGCCGGTGACCCGGCCGGGCAGACCCGTGGGCGGTGCGCCGGGCCCCACCGGGTTGCCGACCCTGAGGACCACCGCGTCCAGCTCCGAGGTGGCGACGGTGACGGTGCCGGCCAGTTTGGAGGCGCCGTAGGCGTTGACGGGACGGGTCGGTGCCGACTCGGGCACCGGGACCCGCTCGGTGCCCGGACCGTACTCGGCGGCGGAGCCCAGGTGCACCAGGCGGGCCGAGGGGCGCGCCCGCCGCAGCGCCTCGCACAGCACGGCGGGACCGCGGGCGTTCACCTCGGCGAGCGTCACGGGGTCACCGCCGGTCGCCCCCGCGCAGTTGACGACGGTGTCGACGTCCGCCTCCGCCAGGACCCGCGCGAGCCGGTCGGCCCGGTCGGTGGCCAGATCGACGGGCACGCCGGCGCCGGCGGAGCGGCCGCCTTCGAGGACCCGCGCGCCGGGCAGGGCGCGCAGCCGCTCGGCGACGTGGCCGCCCAGGAAGCCGGTGGAGCCCAGGACGAGAATGCGCATGCGGTGCTCAGGCTCCCTTGAGCAGCAGGGACTTGCGGCTGGTGAACTCCGCGTTGGCCCGGTCGTAGTCGTCGGGGCGGCCGATGTCGAGCCAGTAGCCGTCGAAGTCGTAGGCGTGCGGCGGATTGCCGGACCCGAGCAGGTCGAGCACCAGCTCGTCGAAGCCCAGCGGCAGCCCGGCCGTGTACCCGTCGAGCGTCGCCCGGGACAGCCCGTACACGCCCATGGAGACGCGGTAGTCCATGCTCGGCTTCTCGGTGAAGGCGACGACCCGGCTCGCGTCCGTGGTCAGCACGCCGAAGTCGATGTGCACCTTCCGCGCGTACGTGGCGATGGTCAGCGGCGCGTCGGAGGCGCGGTGCCTGCGCAGCACGTCGGCGTAGTCGAGGTCGGTGAGGATGTCGCCGTTCATCACCAGGAAGTGCTCCGGCAGCCGTTCGCGCATGGTGAGCAGCGGCCCCATGGTCCCCAGCGGGCTCTCCTCGGTGGAGTAGTCGACGGTCAGACCCCACTGCGAGCCGTCACCGACGTAGGCGCGGATGATCTCGCCGAGGTGGCCTATCGCGATGGTGCAGCCGGTGAAACCGGCCGCGGCGAGCTGGCGCAGGACGATCTCCAGGATGGCGTGCTGGTCGCCGATGGGCACGAGCGGCTTGGGCAGCGCGGTCGTGTAGGGCCGCAGCCGGACGCCCTTGCCGCCGGCCAGGATCACTGCGTGCATGAGGTTCCCCCTCGGTTCACGTGCCGGTCGTGGGCAGATGTGGTGGTCGGATGCCGCGAGCGGGTGCCGCGGTCAGATGTTGTAGATGCCGGTCTTGTAGCGGGCCAGGTTGGCCGGGTCGCGGAAGAAGTCCACGGTGTGCGCGAGGCCCTGCACCAGGTCGTGCGCCGGGGCCCAGCCGGTCGCCTCCCGCAGCCGGGTCGCGTCCGCGACCAGCCGCATCACCTCGGAGTTCGCGGGCCGCAGCCGCCGCTCGTCCTCCCGTACGTCGAGCGCGGTGTCCATCACCTTGCCGATGAGCGCAACCAGGTCGCCGACGGAGATCTCGCCGCCGGTACCGGCGTTGAAGGTACGGCCCACCACCCGCTCGGCGGGCGCCCTGCCGACCGCGAGGAACGCCTGCGCGGTGTCCTTGACGAAGGTGAAGTCCCGGGTGGGGCGCAGGTCGCCGAGGGTGATGGTCCGTTCGCCGGCCGCCACCTGACCGATGACCGTCGGGATCACCGCCCGCATGGACTGGCGCGGCCCGTAGGTGTTGAAGGGCCGCAGCGTCACGACGGGCGTGTCGAAACTGGCGTGGTAGCTGTCCGCCAGCCGGTCCCCGCCCGCCTTGGACGCGGCGTACGGCGACTGGGTGTGGATCGGGTGGTCCTCGGTGATCGGCACGGTCCGCGCGGTGCCGTAGGTCTCGCTGGTCGAGGTGTGCACCAGCCGGGGCGTGCCCTGGGCGCGCACCGCCTCCAGCACGTTCAGCGTGCCGGTGACGTTGGTGTCCACGTAGCTGTGCGGTGCCTGGTAGGAGTAAGGGATCGCGATGAGGGCGGCCAGATGGTAGACGCAGTCGGCGCCCTCGACCAGGCCCCGGACCGATCCGGGGTCGCGGACGTCGCCGAGGACGATCTCGACCTGGTCGAGGACGTCGGGGGAGAGGGTCTCCAGCCAGCCGTACGAGGAGAAGGAGTTGTACTGCGCCATGGCCCTCACCCGGTGGCCGGAGGCGACCAGGGCCTCGGTGAGGTGGGAGCCGATGAAGCCCTCGGCTCCGGTGACGGCGGCGAGCGGTGTGGCGGTCACGCGGGGTCCTTCCGGTGGGTGGAACGGTCGGTGGTACGGCGGCACTTCGGCCGGTCTTCCGCAGGTGTTCGGGGGAGGGCGGGGCACGGGGCCCGGCCCGCGCCGGGTCCGGTGGCGGTACGGCGGTTCCGCCGGGCCTCAGGCATGGGCCGCCGGCCGGCCCAGCAGCCGCAGTACGCACACCGTCAGACAGAGAGCCGCGCCGCCGCAGCACAGGGCGAGTGCGGTCGCCGGACCCGGCGGGGACCCGGCCAGGGCCACCGCGCCGGCGCCGGCGGCCGCCGCGAGACAC
>MUMD01000013.1 GCA_002155895.1 Streptomyces rochei | reverse complement strand
GTAACTCCGGCACCGGCGCCCCGACCCGCACCGTGCCGGGTGCTCCGCATGGCGCTCGGCGGCGCGGCGGCCGTAGGGGTGGCCGGAGGTGGCGCCGCGTGGATGCTCGCCTCCGGGGACGGCGGCTCGGACGGGGCGACGGACGCCCCGGGCAAGGGCCGTTCGGCCGAGCCCGTGGACGAGACGTTCACGACGCCGCCCGCCGGGGTGGCCCCGCAGCCGCTGTGGCACAAGTCGGCGAAGGAGGACGGCACCAGCCCGGGCGTACCGCTGCTCACCCACGACGGACTGCTCCTGGTCAGCGGCGACCCGCTCGTCGCCTACGACGTCCGCACCGGCAAGGCCCGCTGGAGCAAGCCGGGCATCTGCCGGCCCGGAGCCCCGCTCCTCTTCCACGACGGCAAGGTGTTCCTCGCCGACGGCGACTACGAGGGCGCCCTGGTCGCCTACGACGTCAGGACCGGCGAAGAGACCTGGCGCAGCCGTCTCGGCAAGCAACTGTCCGTCGAGGACACGATCGCCATCGACGACAGGAACGTCTACGTCACGGCGAAGGACCACGGTCAGTCGAAGAGCGCCACCGAGTACCGCACCGCCGTCGCGGCCGTCAGCCACACCACGGGAAGAACCGCGTGGGTCCAGCACCGGGACTGGGGCACCAGGGACTACGACGTCCAGGGCACCGCCTCGGGCACGTACCTGGTCTACGCCGACTCGAACCTCAACCTGACCGTCCGCGACACCGCCACCGGCGGCCAGGTGTGGACCCGGAAGGTCGGCGAGGAGTGGTCCTGGCGGCCCACCGTCGCCGGCGGCCTCGTCTTCCTCCCGGGCGACGAACTCAAGGCCCTCGACGTGGAGAAGGGCAGCACCGTCTGGACACTCGCCCCGGCCGGCCGCCGCGGCTTCGGCAACCCGACGGCCGTCGACGGCGTGCTCTACGTCAGCGACCACGACGACGGCGTATGGGCCGTCGGCGTCAAGACCGGCAAGCGGAACTGGCTCTGCGACGAACTCGACGTCGCGGGCCCCGAGTCGTTCCTGCGCGTGGGCTCGACCCTGTACGGCGCCACCGGCTCCCTCGACGGCGGCATCGTGGCCCTGGAGACACGGACGGGCAGGCTCCGCTGGACGTACACCGACAGCAAGGCCGTCGGCGAGCCCTGGCGGCTCGCCGTCGCGGGCAACCGGCTGATGGCGACGCACGGCCACGAGATCTACGCGCTGCCGGCGGTGTAGCGAGGACGACGGGCCGCGGGAACCCTCGTTCCCGCGGCCCGTCGTCGCTCCCGGGCGGCCGGCGCCCCGTCACATCGGCGTCGTGACCGTCATGTGCTCCCCACTGCCCAGGTGCAGCATGCCCTTGCCCGGGGTGATCTGGCCGCCGACCATGCTCCGGTTGGTGCGGATGCCGATCAGCTCGCCCGCGGAGCTGTCCTGCGGAGACAGCAGGATGCCGCGGCGGGCCTTCTTCATGTCGACCTGCCAGCCGGAGAAGCCGTCACAGATCTCCTCCTCGTCACCGGCGATGACGACGGCCAGGCCCTCCTCCACACCGCGCTCGACGATGCGCTTGAAGATGTCCTCGGCGTCGCAGTCGTCGTGCACCTCGGCGTCGTCGACCAGGACGACGATCGGCTGCTCGGGAGCGGCCGACTCGATCAGCTCCTCCATCTCGTCCTCGTCGATGTCCCGGCCGGTGAAGACCTTCAGGACGCCTTCCGTCCCCTCCAGCTCGCGCAGCGGGGACGGGCGGGGCGCCGCCAGGATCAGCCGCACGCCCTGCGCGAGGCAGGAGCGCGCGATGTTCAGCAGCACCGTGCTGCGACCGGACTTCGCGGGTCCGCCGATCACGAACGCCGGGACACCCTGGGCGAGGTCGGGACCGAAGGCGGTCAGCTCGTCGCCGCCGACGCCCACCAGCGCCCACAGCGGGGAGGCGCTCGCCACCGGGTCGCGCATGGCCCAGGCATCGGCGAAGGAGATCCGGCTGGGCAGGACGTCGACGCGGAAGGGGCGCCGGGAGCGCGGCAGCCCGGCGTCCCGGGCGGTCGCCGCCTCGCCGATCGCGCCGAGCGCGGCGGCCTGACCCTGGCCGGTGGTGTCCTCGGCGAGCACGGCGAACTGCGTCTCGGTCGCCGTGCCGCTCGCGAAACCGCGGCCGGGCGGGATCTCCTCGGGGATCTTGCGCGCGTTGATGTCCAGCAACGAGAAGTCGCCGCGGTCCGCGAGGCGCAGACCGTACTTGTCCTCGGTGAGGGAGGAGATCCGCCCCGTCAGCAGCTGACGGTCACCGGTGATCACCAGGTGCAGGCCGACGCTCGCGCCCTCGCGCATCATCGCCATCACCTGGTCGGTGAGGTCACCGTGGTTGTACTCGCCGAGCGTGGGCAGCCAGCCCTCCCACCGGTCCAGGAGGACCACGAGGTGGGGCAGCCGCTCGTCCTCGGCCGCGGCGGCCCGCTGCTCCCCGATGTCGGCATAGCCCTTCTCCGCCAGCAGGTCCTGGCGGCGGTTGAGTTCGCCGGTGAGCCGGTTGAAGAGCCGGATGACCCGCTCCTGCTGGTTACGGCTGACGACCGCGCCGCAGTGCGGCAGCCGGGTCAGCGCGTTCAGGGCGCCGTTGCCGCAGTCGATGCCGTACAGATGGACGTCGGCGCTCGACAGGGTGCGGGCCAGGGAGCCCGCGATGGTGCGCAGCACCTGGGAGCGGCCGCTGCGCGGGGCACCGGCGATGAGCAGGTGCCCGAAGGTGGCGAAGTCGACGGCGACCGGGCGGCGGGCCTGGTCGGCCGGCAGGTCCGCGACGCCGTACGGAGCCGCCGGCAGCGCCCCCTGGCCGCGCACCGGCGGGACGTCGTCCAGCAGCAGCGACTCGTCCAGGGCGGGCAGCCACGGGGAGTGCTGGGCGGGAATGCCGAGGGCCGTGTTGGCCTCCCGGATGGCGTCCACCAGGACCTTGAGGTCGGTGATCTCGTCGTCCTCCCGCGCCTCCGACTTGGGCTTGGCGAGACCGGCCCGTCCCAGGTCCGTCCAGGTGAGCGGCCCGGCCCACGGGGCGAGCGCGGCCGGATCGGCGGCGCCGGGCCTGCGGCCACCCACGCGGCCGGACTGGAAGGGGATGAGGGAGGCGTGGCCGAGACGGACGTAGGCGCGGCCCGGCGTGCTCTTGGCGATGTGACCGGCGTCGGGGGCGTCGATGACGTCGGTCGACTCACCGGCGTCGGTCACGCGCAGCGCGATCCGGAGGTTGGTGTTGGCGCGGATCTCGGGCGACACGACACCGCTCGGCCGCTGCGTGGCCAGCAGCAGGTGGATGCCGAGGGAGCGGCCCCGCTGGGCGATGTTGACGAGACCCGTCACGAAGTCGGGCAGGTCGCGCACCATGGACGCGAACTCGTCGATGACGATGAGCAGCCGTGGCATGGGCGCGTGCGAGGGGTCCCGGCGCACCAGATCCTGATAGTCCTCGATGTCCTTGGCGTCGGCGGCGGCGAGGATGTGCTCGCGCCGCTTCAGCTCCGCGCCCAGCGACTCCAGGGCGCGCTCGACCAGGTGCGCGTCGAGGTCGGTGACCATGCCGACGGTGTGCGGGAGTTTGACGCAGTCCTTGAAGGCGGAACCGCCCTTGTAGTCGACGAGGACGAACGTCATGTTCTCGGGCGTGTTGGCGACGGCCAGCGCCGCCACGATGGTCTGGAGCAGTTCCGACTTACCCGAACCGGTCGTACCGGCGATCAGTCCGTGCGGGCCGTCGCGCCGCAGGTCGATGCCGAAGGGACCGTCGTACGACTCACCGATGACCGCCATGGTCGACTGACCGCCCATGCGCCAGCGCGCGGCGACGTCGTCCCGCGTCGGGGGCTCCAGCTGGAGCACGTCGAGGAGCCGGCTCGAGGACGGGAGCGCGGAGTCCTCGGTCTCGCCGCTGATGTCGCGCAGCGGCGACAGCGCCCGGGACAGCCGGGCGCACCAGGCGGGGGAGACGAGGTCGGGCCGCACCCCGGACCTGCGCCGGGCGCCGGTCTGCTCGACGCGCAGCCGCAGTTCCAGTGCCCGCTCGGCGGCCTGCTGGGTCTGCTGGGCGCCCTGGTGCCAGGCATGGAAGGAGGGAAAGCCGCCGGCGGCGGCCTGCGGCCCGGAGTCGCTCGGCCGCGCGGCGACGGTGTCGTCGCGGCGCAGCGGCTCGGCGACGACGAAGGCCTGGCACTCGCCGGGCAGGAAGCGCTCCTCCTCGTCCAGGCAGATCGCGTACATGGCGACCGCCGGCCCTTCCCGCAGCAGTCGAACGACACCCGGCAGCGACCTCAGCCGACGCGACCCGTCCCAGACGACGACGATGTCCGGGTCGGAGAAGGCGGGACCGGCGCCGCTGCGGTTGTTCTCCTTGAGGGCCTTCTGCCGGGCGTCGAGCAGTTGCGTCAGCTCGCCGATCCGGGCGCTCACGGTCTCGGAGTCCGTCCCGACCAGCACGTTGACGTCCTGGCCGCTCACCGGGCGGGCGTGCGGCAGCCAGCGGACCCAGTCCCAGCGCGGCTGTGCGTGGTTCTCGGTGAGCACGTAGAACTGCACGTCCATCGGGCTGTGCAGCACCGCGGTCTGCGCCACGGCCCACCGGGCGAGGGCCTGTGCCGAGTCGCCGGGCCCCGCGATACCGACGACGCCCAGGTCCTTCAGGGGCAGCGCGACGGGCGAGTCCTCGATCTCCCAGGTGACCTGGCGCTTGTGATCGTCCTGCTCGGGGTCGTCGAGGACGACTTCGGACGGTACGCGTCCGGTGCCGACCCGCAGGAGCAGGTGGTCGGCGTCCGTGCGCCGCCTCTCCCACAACCGGGTACGGGGGCCGGTGCCGAAGGCGAGCACCGAGGCGGGGTCGGGGATGGCGCTGCGCCGGTCGAGCCGCTCCAGGCGCAGCGCGTCCTGGGCGTCCTTCTCGATCCGCTCCTTGGTCTCCTTGTACTCCTTGACCTGCTTGGCATGGGACTTGCGCCCGTGCTTCTTGTCCATGAAGTAGTTGCCGAAGAGCATGACCGGGCTCAGCAGAGCCATGATCATGTAGTACCAGCGCCCGAAGATCATCACGGACACGACCGCGCCGACCAGCGGGAACAGGGCCATCAGCCAGGGCAGCGGCCGGGCTTCGTACTCGTTGGGCGGAGAGGGCAGCCGAAAGTGCGTCTCGCGCTCCGCCGGCCGCAGGCGCGGAGGCCGGTTGTAGTCGAGCCCGACCCCGTCCTCCGACCACTTCAGTGCGGCGTTGGGAGGGGTGTAGCCGTCGATCTCCAGCAGCGTGTTCCCGAGGGCCAGTTGGGAACCGAGGGGCCAGGACCCGCCGTTGAAGTCCTCCCCGTCGAGCCGGGGGTGACCACGGTCGCCCCCTTCCTTCTGCTCCCTCTCCTTCCCCCCTTCGCTCCCCTTCCGCTGACGCCCCTTCTTCCCCTTCCCCTTCTCCTTCTCCTTCTCCCTGTCCCCGGTGCTCTTCTTCTCGACGCCGTGGAGGGTGACGTCGCAGGTGCCGTCCATGGCGATGGACAACGTGGCGGCCCGTGCGTCGAGTTCGGGGTCGTCGACACGGAGGTGAGCGGCGGGGCCGCTGCCGATGTCGTACCGACCGACGCCCAGCCGGTGCACGACCCCGGCGGCGGGACCGCCCGCCACCCGGAACTCCACGACACCGGTCGGCTCACCGGGCACGCAGCCGGCCGGATCGTGCAGGCTGACGACGGCGCCCTCGCGCAGCGGCGAGCCGACGATGTTGGCGTCGGGATCGAGGGCGTACCCGTCGACGAACGCCTGCGGTGCGCCGCCGGGGCCGGTACGCCCGCCGATGGGGATGATCTCCGCACCACCGGCGACACCGACATGGCGTGCCAACTCCCGAGTGATGTCGCCGACCGACGACTCCGGATCGGCGTCGAGCACCACATCGGCGCTGGCTCCGCCGACCGGGTCGACGACGGTCAGACTCAGGCGCACGTTCGTCCTCCTCGCTGGGCTGAGGCCGCCCCCGGAACGCTGAACACAGTGCAGCGACCTTAGCCGCCGCACCTTTCCCCTGTGCAACGGGATGCACACCGTCACCGCCGTCGCGGACCCGTCCGGGATGCGCACTGGTTCACGCTTCCCTTGCCGGGCATCCCTGTCATCCCAACAGCCCCACCCGTAAGATCTTTGCTCATGCGGACCGTCGGCGGACGTCCGGACGGATCGCGTCAGTCAAGCCACGGGGGAAGGCCCTGCGGCGACCAACGGGAGGGAGAGCCGTCATGGCCAAGGACGCAGACCTTACATACGCCGAGATGGAGAAGAAGGCCACCGACCTCATCAAGGCGATGGGCGACATGGAAGACATGTTGAAGGCCATCGAGAAGGGCGTCGAGGAGCTGGTGGCCAACGGCTTCACCACGCAGAAGGCCTCCGGCGCCTACGACGAGTCCATCAAGGACTTCACCAAGGGCGCGGCCAAGACCGTGAAGGGCCTCGAGGGCCTGTCCAAGTTCCTCACCAACGCGAAGAAGGCGTACGAGGACCTGGACGAGCAGCTGGCGAAGAGCGCCAAGGGCTGATGTCGGCGTCACCACCTGGTCCGGGCGCGAGGCGACACGTACGTGTCCGGCCGTGCCCGGACGGGGTGGTCTCTGAGGAGAGAGTCTGAACGGGTGGCAGACAGAACTCGGTACGACCTTGACCTGATCAAGGAATGTTCGAAGTCTCTGTACCGCATGCATCGCGAGTTCAAGGACAACGGCAACCCCGCCGACGAGTACGGCGACGCGCTGGGCAGCGACAAACTGCGGGACATCTTCAGTGACTTCTCGGACACGTGGAAGAAGAACCGCAAAAAGCTCATGGAGGACATCGAGAACCTCGCCAAGTACACCGGGAACGCTGCCAAGGCGTACGAGGACATCGATCACGACCTCGCGAACGCGCTGAGGAACGCCAAGAAGAGCGGGAAGAAGGAGAAGTAAGAGTGACAGCCCGACCCAAGGACTGGTCACCGATGTACGACTCCGACCCGGTTCCCGGTGACCCGTACGAGGTGGCGCGGCTCGGCAAGGAACTGCGCGCGATGGCTGACGAGATCGACAAGCAGGCGCGCAACATCAAGGCGCTGGCCTCCGTCGAGGGCTGGGACAGCGACGCGGGCCGTGCCTTCCACGAGATCGCCGGTGACACCGCCGGTCGTCTGAAGGACGCCTACGACCGCTACGACGAGGCCGCGACCGCGCTCGGCACGAAAGTCCAGGAGGGCGGCGGGGAATCGTCCGAGTACGCCAGTGAGCTGCACCGAGCGCAGCGGTTGGCGGACAAAGGGCTTGAAGAGTTCCGTGCCGCCGAATCCGACCACAAGGCCGCTCTCAAGGTGCTGGACCCGCTGCAGGGAACCGTTCCCTCCGACGCGAAGGACAGCGCGGAGCGCACCAAACAGGGCAAGAAGCGGGACGATGCCGCGCTTTTGATGGCGCAGGCGCGCCAAAAGATCGAGCAGGCCAAGGAAATCCGTGACGACGCGGCGGACCGCGCGGCCAAGAAGATCAAGTACGTGATCCATCACGACGGTGTCCGAGACCCGGGTGGGATCATGAACTGGATCGCCGATCACGCGGACTGGTTCTCCGCAGCTGCGACGATTCTGGCCTGTGTGGCCTTGGCAGTCGCCATCTTCGCCACCGGTGGCCTGGCGGCCCCGATCATCGCTGCCATCGCTGCGACGGCGAGCGCAACCGCCCTCACAGGGCGGCTTTACGACGTTTTTGCCAGGGGCGGTAAGCTCGATCTGTTGAAGATAGGGCTTGACGTTCTGGGTGTTGTCCCCGGCCTGGGCGCACTGAAGGTGCTGGCGGTGGGCAGTAAGGCGGGACGTCTGGCAGGCGCTCAAGCCGCCCTGTGGGAGGGGTTCACCAACGGTTTCGGCGTGAAAAGGATCAACGATGTGACAAGACTCGCATCCAAATTCCTTAGCAAGCGGAAGATACCGGGTCTCAAGCTGCCGGAAAACGGTTTCAAGCCGGAAGTGGTCACAAGGTACATCAAAGGCGCCAGCCTGGGTTTCCTAGGTTTGAAGGGGATCAACCGGCTGGTGGAGTCCGAGGAGAACAAGAGGGCCGGGGACCCGAAGGCTCCCTCTGGGGGCCCAGGACCTACACCGGAACCCAATATGAGGCCCATCCCGAGCTCTCCCGGAACGCCGTCGCCTTCGCCGCGGCCAAGCCCGTCATCTGCTCCCTTCCATGCAGCTCTCGCACCTACGGGATAGAAAGAGAGAACGCGTGCCCAGCCAACCTGGACTGCCTTTCGGTCAGTTTGTGGGGGACGACGGAGGGGTCCACGATATGGTCGCCTCGTCCGTCATCGCCGCTGTACCCGAAGCTAAGGCTGCTGCTGAGAAGTACGGGCGTGAACTACGCTTCGACTTTCTCGACGACACGGCTGTTCACTGGCTCCTCCATCACCGATGGGAAGACAACAGGAAGTGGCGGAAGCGTGGATGTGCTTCCGGTTTCCTGTTGTTTCCCTTCCTCGCCGGCCCGTGGCCCTTCTGGGATTTGGTGGCGGTCGAAAAGTCGCGGACCTTTCAAGTTGCATTCATCGTCGCAGACGCGATGATTGTGGTGGGAATACTTCTGGGGTTGTATCTCTGGCGTCGTCCGAGTCTTCGTGATCCTACGATGCGGAACGTGCGAATTCGGGCTCGTAGGTACCGTGAGATTGTAGGAATTGCCCGCCGTGGTGGTGCCGAAGTTCCGGCAACTTACCCCTATTACGGCATGTACGCTTCGTCCCGGAAGTTCTTCCCGGACGCTCCGGAGTTGCCGATCCCGGAAGGTGGGCAAAAATCGTGACGACTACAGTCGAACTCCCCGCCCTGGTCAAAACCAAGGATGTCGCTCCGACTGCTCTCCGACCGGACGATATATTTCTTCGCTGGATCCTGCCCGAGATTTTCCATGAACTGCCCATCAACGTCAAGGACGATGACGCGGCCGTACAGCTCCTGGAAGACCTTGCGGACAAAGTTCTGCCCGGCGCTGGCTACGATGAGAAGACTAAGTTTGGCGTCATGTGCGCGCTCGCCATTGACGGCCTTCCCGCCGCAGGTGTCGAGTACGCTGCGGTCTGTTTGACCGTTTCCGGTGAGACTCCCTGTATAGCCACGTTGTTCGTCTCTTTCATGGACAGTCCGGAAGCCATGGGGGTCAGCGCCGTCGTCAAGGAGATCTCCTCGAGCCTTCACCTCGCGGAGAGGGGGGAAGTCTCCATTGTCGAGCTACCTTGTGGCGCTGCCGTCGCGTGTATCGGCAATCGAGAGGCTGAAATCCCCGGAGAATTGGTGGATGGGGAGCAAGGCGTAGCCCTGCCGACATCGTACATACAAGTTTATGTGCCCCTTCCGAATGACACCACTGTACTAATGGAGATCTCGACGCCCACCATGTCTGGTTGGGAAGTCTTTTCCACCGTGTTCGGCAATATCGTGAGCAGTATCCGTCTGTTCAAGGCCGATGGCTCGCCACTCATCACCTCCAGTGGGGGGGCGTGACGGACGTCGTGCCCGAACAAGCACCGTCGGACTACCGGCTCCTAATTCCTCGGGACTGGTTCCGCATCGATCTCACGCAAGAGCGTTGGCGCAGCCAACTGAAGGTCTTCGTGGACAAGGAGTGCTCAGGCGGTCGTACTTCTGCCGAGGTCACTCGCAGTATTTGGATCACGCTTCGCAACACAGCTGAAAGCGGCGTGTCTGCCGGCGCGCTCGAGTTCTTCCTGCGGACGGAAGTACCCGAGGGGGCCACCGCACCGGCCTCCCTGCTGATCTCGTGGCCGCCCATGCCCCGGGGCATGGCGCCGGCGCCGGAGGAGTTCGCCGAGGCGATGACCGAACGGGCGGGCCCCGAAGCCGAGGTGAAGGTCGTCGACCTGCCCGCCGGACCCGCGGTGCGGCTTCGCGGGGAGTCGAGTCTGGACTACCACGTCCGGATGCCGGGCGAAGCAGGCTATCTGCATCTGGCCTTCTCCCTACCGCTCAGCGGCACGGAGGGCCCCATGGGCCGTCTGTGCGACGCCATGGCCCACTCGCTGCGATGGCTCTGAAGTTTCTTAAGGCGACCGAGCGTGAAGGCGGCGAACGATTCCGTGCGACGGGGGCGAGCCCTTGGGCGCCGGCGAGGGCGGCGAGCATGTCGGCGGTGAGTGAGTGATCTCTGAGCAGCCGGGGCGAGGCGAGAGCCGCGGCCGGCCGGACGAGCCGGTGATACGCCCGGGTGGCATGCCTCCGCACGCGGTCCACGTCGTACACCGGGCTCGGTTGTACGCCGACGGACGGGACCTGGTCGTACGTGACGCCCGTGGCCGGGAGCACCGGTATGCCGTCGGAGCAGGCGGCATTCGGCGCGCGGTCTTCTACCCTCCCACCGATCTGTGGGGGATCGTACAGAAGCGTCCGGAGGACCGCTGGGGCGTCCTGGTGTTCAAAGGCGATGACGGACGGGACCTCCTGCATGTGCCGCTCGCGGGGTGGCTTCCCGAGGCTCGGTGTCTCGGTGCCTTGGACCTGCGGCCGCGCAAGTGCCTCGACCGCACCGGGCTCAGGCAACTCGTCGAAAGGCTCCGCATTCCCTTGGAGGAGAGCCCGGAGCGAGTCACTGCCTCCGGCGGGGTACCGGACGACGGCTGGGGAAGCAGGCCGCATCGGGCTGTTCACGCCGAATTGCCTGCCTGGCACGGCTGCGCGAAACCGCTCGGCGTCTTCGGGTGGTTCATCGCTCTCGTGATCGGCGTCGCCGCCCGACTCCCCTGGGCCCTGACGGTTGCCGCGGCAGCTCTCTTCCTCCTCCCGGCAGGCGACGCGGTGGTACGGGTCCGGGGGTGGTGGTGCAAGCGGCGGCAAGCTCGCCTTGCCGACAAGACGGAGATCAGGCCGTCTCCGGCGGCGGGGAGCGGAGCGACGCGGCGATTCCTGCGTACGGCTTCTCTGCGTGTGCTTCCCCACGACGTGGTCCTGACGAACGTGCTCGGTGAGGAACGTCGGCTCGGACGCACCGGCGCGCACGGGGTGGCGCGATTGGTGCGGTTGGTCGACGCGGGGACCGGGGAGCCGCTCGGTGTGGAGCTGCGGGACGGACAGGGAGAAGTGCGGGCAGTGCTGCCGTGGCGTTCCTGGTTCGCTGGTTCTCCGGGAAGTGACGGCTGGACGACGTTGGTGGACGCGTTGAAGGTGCCGGTCTCGGACGAGAAGTATCGGCGGCGTCGAGACGCGCGACCCTGGTGGCAGGACCACACCCTCGCGGGGGACGCGCGCAGAATGTCACCGACGGAGGGCAGGGCAGCCCGTCGGCAAGTCGCTTGGTACAGATCGGTCGCCGGTGCACACGAACCCGTGGTGCTCCCGTTCTTCAGCGCTTGGTTGCTGTTCGGCCTCATGAGCGACGAGGTGCCGGCGTTCCTCGCCGGCCTGTTGTCCGCTCTGACCCTCGTGCTGTCACTGGGACCGGCCACGGTGAGTGCGCTGGTGGGCCACTTCTCGTACGACCGAACGGTCGAGGTGGAGTAGGGCGAGAGGGGAGAGCCGGCCTCTGGCGGTTTCGGTCAATCCGTCCCCGGAAGCCGGAGTGTCCGCGCGAAGTCGTCCAGTGCCTCCATCGCCGCGGCGATCACTTCCGGATCGTCGTGATGCCCGCGGAGTACGACATCGGGGAGGCCGGGCCGGGTGTGCCAGTGGTACGTCACGGACGTCATCATGATGTTGCTGTCCGCAGGGTAGGAGCGGGTGACCCGGACCCCGTCCGTCCCCAGGTGGGGAGAGGGGAACGGAATGCTGCCGGTTCGCTGCTGCCACTCGGGGATCTCCGGGTGCGGAACCGTGAACGCGGTGACTCCCTCACAGGCCGACGCGTCACGGGCGTCGCAGTCAATGCGGGTGGCATGCATCACCAGCGGCATGTAGGTCAGCGGAACGGGGTGGTAGATGAACGCCTCGTCGGCCTGGAGCTTGTCCCGGAGTGTGACGATCGTCTGCTCGTAGAAGGTCTTGTGGAATCGGCGGAGTTTGCGCGTGAGGTCGATGCCGTGGGCCGCGGTCAGGTCGGCCAGTGTGGCGTCCAGCCATTCTTTGAACGTCTTCTTGTCCATCTGGAGCCAGAGGTAGCCCCAGAGGCCCTTGTTGGCATCCGTATCGACGTGAAGCGAACCGAGGTCGTCACTCCATAGCGTGCCTGTGGACATGCGTGGCTTCTTTCGTCAGGGCGCGGGCAATGGGAGGGCCGACATCAGGCATAGGCCCACCGGAACGTGCTCATCACAGCATCGAACAGCTCCACCAGCGTGTCATAGAAGGCGGGATCCGCGCCGGGCGCTATCAGGGCGCTGAAGGAGAAGGTGAGGTACTGATCCGGGTCGCTGTCCGGTACCGGTACGAAATACTCGACCCGACGGTGAGCGACTTCGACGCCCTGTGCCGCATCAGCGGGTACATCTCGTTCCGAGCGCAGAGCCGCGGTGTCGTCGAGTTCCCGTGTCTCGGCGCCAGGAGTTACGGAGGCGAGCGCGGCCAGGACTGCTTCGGGACCGCTGTTGGGTCTGACCCGCGGAATCGCGATCGGCTCGGAGGCCACGATCGAGACGGGCAGCGCGACGCCGTGAAGGCGTTCGGTGGGGATGTATAGGGTCATACCCCCTTTGGTGCGAGCCCGGCGGATGACCTTCTTCATCTCTTGGTTGAGCCTCAGCCGGGCTTTTGGAATGTCGTCCTTCGGGAAGCCGACGGGCAGTTGGGCGATGGCCTTGCGGACGATACGGTCCGTCGCCTCCTTGGTGCCCGCGCGTAGAGGGATGACATCCCAGCCGGGCGGCGGCACCAGATTGAAGCCGTTCGGGGCCCGACGGGTCTCAGCGATGGCCATGGCGCTCCCGCATCCCTTCCACTGCATAGGAAACGCCAACGAAGATAGCCCAGGCCGGAGCGGCGATCATGCCCGGCCAGAAACCGAGCAACAAAGAAGGCAGATAAAAGCCCCCGCCCATAGCTAGGTCTCGGGTGAGGTAGGGCGGACGGCTTGCGTACCGAGGGTACTTCGCGAAGACCCAGGCGTAGTGGAGAAGACAGCCGATGATCCCGGCCTCGTAGACGTGAAGAACGTCGTCCCTCAGGAAGTCCGGCACGAGGATCATGACCCCGATCACCGGAAAGACCAGCGGCATGCCGATCAACATAGTCAACCGGAGCCGCCGGTTCGGGCCAGTGCCGAGTCCCGTGCGGGCGGCTTCGGCTTCAGCGATGCGTTGCGCCGAGGAAAGGTCCACGATGTTCCTCACCAATGAGTGTCTGGAGCGGGCTTTAGAGTGTTGTCCTTCCAGTTGGAGTACCCCTCGTTATAGGGTTTTTCGCCGGTTCCGAGGTGTTCGTGAGTCCAGCTCGTCAGGTCGCTCTTGCCGAGAGTCTTGTCCATGGCGTCCATCCCCATGCCGGTCCATGCAATGCCGAGCCCTGCTTGGTAGGACTTGTACGCCTTGTCCGCGGCGGCCCCTGCGGCCTCAGGAAATGTGGCCTTGTTCGCCTTGAGCATCTTGGCCATGCCGGCCATTTCCTTGTCGCCAAGGTGGAGCAGGGTTGAGAGAGGGCTGACCCGTAGCGGTGCCTTGACCACTAGACCGACGTTTTGAGAGATGGACTTCCGAATGCCGTTCCGGGCCGTACGGACTACCTGACGCCCCGCTCCTTCCGGCATTTTGGTCATCAGTCGACCCATGTCGTCCATGATGCTCTTGACGCCCCTGAGCCCTCGGCTCAGGCCGGCTGTCCGAGCAGCTTGGGCGGCGCCCACGGTGGCCTTGGCCCCGCTGGCAAGCTTCGCGGCGGCTCCGATGCCGCCCACGACGAGCAGCCCTCCCACGGCGTCGAAGATGACATCCGTCCAGGTGGCGTCACCGGATGCCACCAGCAGGAGTCTGAGCCCGATCGTGAGCACCGCGAAACCGAGGACGAGTAGGTTCAAGCCAGGAATGGCCAGCGCCAGGAAGCCCGCGAACGTCGCGACCCAGCCGAGAACGTCGATGAAAGCCTTGATGCCGTTCGCGTGATCATGAGCCCAACCCTTGACATCGTCCCACCACGAGTCCTCGATGACGTCATTGATCTCGCCGCGGATCTTTCTCGCGAAGTGGATGGCGCGATTGGTCCGGTCGGTAGTAAGCGTGTACAGAAGATCCCGGTACGGCTGGATGGGGTCGTCGGCGGGATCGGTGCCGCTGGGGGAGTCGTCCGGGTTTTCCTTGTCTTCCGAGGCGGCCTTCTTCGTTCTTTCGGCCTCGACCTCTTCCAGCTTCTCTTTGGCCTGACGCAGCAGCTTGTCGGCTCCGGTCTGGAAGTCCTCCAGTTCGTTCGACCAAGTGGTCAGATGGCCGTGCACGCGCTCGTACCGTCCGGCCACCTCCCGCATGTGCTTCTCCAGTGTGGAGGACTCCTCGCGCAGCTTCTTTACGTACTTGCCCTTGAGGGTTTGTTCGTCGCTGATCGCCTTGAGGTTCCTGGCCTGCTCCCGGAGCTTCTTGGCGACCGAGACCATGTGCTTGACCTCGGCACGGATCTCCTCCGGGTCGCCGGGAACGGGGTCGGATGCGCACAGCGGCTGCCAGTCCACCGGACGGCGTTTGGATGTCGGTGTCATGGCGTTACTTCTTCTGCTTCTTGTTCGCCTTCGCCAACTCGTCGTCGAGCTGATGGAACGCCTTCTTGGTGCCGGCCACGAGTTTGCCGACCGATTCGATGGACTCGATGAGTCTGGTGCGGTAGTCGTCCCAATTGTCGACGAACTCCTCCATGGCGTTGGCGACGATGCCGGAGCCCCAGTGCTCCCTCATGTCGTCCCGGCGGTTCTCGATGTCCTCGAAGGTCTTCTTGAGCTGGCCGAGCGTGCGCTCGGAGTCTGCGAGGAAGTCGTAGTCGACCGTCAGGTCCGGCTCACCCATGCAGCTTTTCCTCCGCGTCTGATCACGCTGTGGTGTGCGCCCTGGGGCAGGGGATCGGTGCCCCGGAGTCGGTTCTCATCAGCGATTGACGGCTTGGATCTCGTGGACCGTGACGGCCTGCGCGTTCCCGAAGGTCCCGTCCGGCAGGTCTCCGCCGGCGCCGCCGGTGCCGGTCCAGGCGATGTCCCAGGTGATGGTGGCCTGGAGGTCGAACGTGCCGTCTCCGGACGAGCGGAGGTACCTGATGCCGCAGGGCGGCGTCCGGTCCGCCTTGCCCTTGGCGTAGGGCTCACCGATGGATCCGTCGGCGTTGATGACGCATTCGCCGGAGGCGGGGTAGGTCTCGGCGTCGGGCGTGCCGGGTTCCAGCTTCAGGGACACCGGCTTGGCGGTCGTCGTGGCCTGGAGGGCGAAACCGGGGACGTTGATGGCCGCCGTGGCCTGCACCTCGTCGAAGACGGCCTTGTCGAGCCAGGCCCAGGTCGGCAGGTTCACCTTCGTGGCCTGCGCGGGGGCGAGGCTGACCTCCGTGTCGGGAAGCTGCATGTGCTGGTAGGCGAGGGCCGCGAGGATCTCGGGCGTGATGGCTTCGGGGTACCGCGCCGGCGGTGCCTCGCCGTTGTCCACCCAGAACGGGAGGTCGGTGCAGGAGCTGCGTTTCAGGACATCGGGCTCGTCGGGGTTCTCGACGCCGGCCCAGAACATGCCCTTGCCGTCCTTGTCGACGTTGTAGTCCTCGTAGCCCGGGTTGTCCTCCCAGCCGAATCCGTCCTCGTAGTGTGCCCTGGTCTGGCCGATGGCCGCGCCCGCGTGCCCGGTCATACCGGGAGCGCCGGCGGCCTTCTCCAGGTCCGCGGACATCTTCTTCTTGAAGTCCTTGGCGCCGAGGTAGGGCGCGTACCAACAGGGTGGCGGGCCCCAATTGACGTCGGCGGACGTCACGTTCCCCGTGCCGCCGCCCGGGGCGACGGATCCGGAGTACTGGATACGGGCGGCGGCGAAGATACCGTCCCTGTCACCGCCGCCTGTCTGAGCTGTGCTGGCTCCCTCGTCGGAACCGACTGGCTTCGCTGCGAAGGCAGGCCCCGCGAAAACAAGAGCACTGAGGGCGAAGGCCAGGGCCGCGGTGCCGATGCATGCACGTCGCCCCCTCGTCACTGGCACTTCACCGCCTTTGTCTCGACAAACACCTTGGATGCCTGCCAAAGGTTCTCACCTGTCGAGTACTTGACCATGATGATCTTGTAGTGGTCGAAATCTTCGATGCTCGGCTGGGTCTTGAGGACCTTCTCGGTCTTGATCTCCTTGCCATAGAACTTGCCAGAGTCAGCGCAGAACGCGACCTCGACCGCCTTGCCGTTCTCGGTCGACCGAGTGGCTACGTCGTAGTGGCGCAATGTGCCAGTGGCAGTCCAGCCGCCTTCGATCCAGGCGTCGACCTGCGTCCTTGCGTAGTTCAGCCCTTCTCCGGTGGCATAAGCGGCAATGGCGGCGTCCTCGGTCGTGCGCTTGTCGACGCCTCGGTAGATGGCGCGGAAGAAGTTGGCCGCATCTTCCATCGCAGCCGCCTCGTTCTCGTCCTTCGGCTTCTCCCAGTCGAAGACCAGGTTCATGTCCTTGGGAAGCGACACATCGACCCCGTCCGGCTTGGTCTCTGCCGGCGCTCCTGAGGGTTCCGGCGTCTTCGACGGCGTTTCCGTGCCCTGGTCGGCCCCAGCGATCTTGTCGTTGTCGCTGGACTTCTCGTCCCCGCTCCCGCAAGCCGTCAGCAGCAGGGCTGCTGCGGTGGCCAACGCGGCAGTGACGGGCAAAGAGCGGCGCTGCACAGTGGACTCCCCGTGAGACAAAGGTTCAGTCAAGAGCACAGACGGTATCGATGAGGTTGCTGGTTTCACCAGAGCGAACTACTCGAAGGAGTGGCGCATTTCGGTCGTTCATGGTCGATTGGGCGTCGTCCCGTGTCCTGATTGAGTCCTGGCCGCCGGAGGCTACTCGTATCGGCGGGAGGTGGGCGGTGCCGGCGGGAGAGAAGGGCGGCGACGACGTCCGCCTGCGGAAGCGGGTCGTGGTGGGGCTGCTGGGGTGCCCGTCTGCGGAAGCTGCGTAAGAAGGGCACGGGCAAGCGCCTCACTCGGCAGGCGCATTCTCCCTGACCTTGTCCGCCAGGCGGTTGATCCCGTCGCGAAGCGCGGACAGGGGAATGCCCTCCGCCTCGTCGTACGGCACCCGGGTGCCCGCCGGGCCCGGCAGGGTCAGCTTGCGCTCGCGCAGTTCGTGCGGGGCGGCGGTGGCCGCGTCCAGGCAGAGGGGGCAGAGCGAGAGCATGCGCCTGCGGTTGCCCTGGGCGGAGACGCGGACGTGGCGGCGGCCGGCCGCGGGGCCGTGAAGCGGGTTGACGGCGCAGCAGCGGTCGTTGGTGTCGCCGTCGAGGGCGTTGCGGGACGCGCGGGCGAGGACGATGACGGCCAGGAGCGTGGCCGGGTCGGTACGCGGCCCACCCGGTGATCCCAGGCCTTCGATGTCACCGTCGACGAGGAACATCGCGGCGTCGAAGCGTTCCCAGGCGAGGGCGAGAGCCTGCCACCCGGCGTCGTTGGTCTCTGCGAGGGCGTCCGCCGCAGCCGAGAGTTCCGTACCAGCTGTACGGCGCAGGTACGCCTCGGACGGCTTGCTCGGTGCCGCAAGCTTCAGCGCCTGCGTCCGCAGCACCGGCGGGGTGCGGCGACGCAGGACCGCCGCGACGATCCCCAGGACGCCCGCCACCAGGCCGAGCAGCAGCAGGGCGGCCACGCCGCCGACGAACAGGCCCGGCCAGAAGTCGGTGGCGAAGAGCGGCGGGAGGCTGTTCTCCGCCTCGGGGCTGAGGGCGCGCGCGGGCTCGCCGGTGGTGGTCGGCTCCTCGGTGCGCGGGGACTTGTCGAGGTAGGTCATGAGCGCGTCGAGGCGCTCGCCCAGGAGGTGGTCGTCGGCCTCGTCCGCCCGGTCGTCGCCGTAGGAGATGGACTCGGGAAGGTCGAAGAGGAGGCGGAGGCTCTCCAGGCGCAGGCCGTGGTTGAAGACGTCGATGTAGCCGTCCAGCGGATCGGCGACGACGTACACGCCGTTCGCTTCGCCGAACCCGTCCGCCTTGCTCAGCTGCGCCCGCACCGCGGCCGCGAACAGTTCCTCGTCCCCGGCGGACTCGTCCTCCGGCAGGTGCGGCACGACGGTGACGTACACCGGGCCGCCGCCCTCCGAGCGACCGAATCGCTCAATGCGGTCGTGCAGCCGGGTCAGCCGGGCCTCGTCCAGCACCCGTGGGCTTTCCGGGTCGACGTAGACCGGATCCTGGGCCAGGCCCTTGGCGACCCGTTCGACCCGAGCCGTCATGTCGCCGCTGGTGGGCAACGGAGCGGGGCCGCGTTTCGTCTGGTCGAAGACGAGCGGAGCGGTGAGGGCGATCGCGGCCGCGGTGGCGAGGGCGAGACCCGGGGCGAGCAGACGCCGCCACATCGGTCGGGTCGCGGCGGCCGGGTGGCGGCGGGTCGCGGACGGGGTGGTGCGACCGGCCGTACGGCGAGGCGTTGCCGCGCGTGGGAAGCGGCGCCGCGCCCGACGCACGTACCACGCCACCAGCAGGATCGTCAGCGGTACGCCGGTGAGCGCGATGCCCGTGACGAAGGACTGGTTCCGGCGGTCGGACGGGCCGATGTACATGTCCTCCGGCTCGTTGCCGTCCCGGTACTTCTCGCGGGCCGCGTCCGCCCGCGCCTCGGCCCTCTCGGTGCCTTGCGCCACGACGTCCACGAAGAGTTCGAAGCTGCGCAGCGGGCCCGCGTCATAGGGAAGTTCGAAGGCGGTGGTCGTCCGGGCCGGCTCCGCGGGGGCGCTCACGCCGTAGGCCGCCGCCTGGCTCACTCCCGATTCGTCGAGGAGCACGAAGAGCCCGTCGCGTCCGAGCCGGTCGTGCACCGCGCCCAGCAGATCCTCGTCGGAGCCGCCCTGGTGCGGCAGCACCAGCACGTACGTCGGTACGCCGGTGCGCTCGGCGAGCCGGGCGAAGTCGGGCGCCATGGAGCGCGGGACCTCGCGGGGGAGCTGGTCGGTGATGTGGACCGGGTTCTCGCGGAGGCGGTCGGCCAGGTAGGCGGCCTGGGCGGGCGGACGGTTCGCCGCGGGGGCGTCGGCGGCTCGGGCCGGGGCGGGTACCAGGGTCGCGGAGGTGAGGAGCAGCGCGGTGAGGCCGCAGAGGGTGAGCAGCAGGCGGAGCACGCCGACTTCGGCGCCGGTGGCCGGCGGTCGTTCATCCGTCGTGAGTGTGCTCACCGCTCGCACTGCCCCGTGCCCCCGTCCTCGTTCGTGCATCCGCCCGCGGCACTGTACTGACGGCTTCGCCGCTGCGAAACCGGCGACTCTCAGCCGAGCTTGGCGTTCTGCGCCTTCACGACCGCGGCGGGCAGCTTCGCGTCGCTCGGCCGCACGTTCGCGATGGCCAGGCCGTCGACGGAGAAGTACACGGCGACGACGTCACCGCTGCGAACCGCCTGGCCGTGCACGGTGTGAGTGGCGCCCCGGAAGGTCAGGGTCGACCGGAAGGCGAGCGACTGGTCACCGGCCTCCGCCACGGGCTGCTCGGCGGTCACGGAGTCGTAGGCGCTGGTGTTGCCGTTGGCCTTGGCCGTGAAACCGCCGGTGCAGGCGTCCACGGCCTCGGACAGGCCGGCCAGGGCGGAGGCGGCCTTGCCGGGCTCGTACGCCGTGAGCATCACGTAGGTGAAGGGCTCGCTGGGCGACGAGCTGAGGGAACGCGTGACGTCGGCCTGCGGCTCGCCGAGGGGGAGCTGGTTCATGGCGTAGGCCAGCGGGGCGCAGACGGGCTTCTCGACCGTGACCTCTTGCGGGGACTTGGCGAAGGCGAACTCGCTGTTGTCGGAACTCACCACGTCCGCGTCGGACACGTTCATGCCGGAGACGTCCGCCTCGGTGATCACCATCTGCTTCAGCCGGTCCTCCGGCGACTGCTGCTTCTCCCGGGCCTGCTCCGAGGCGGTCGCCGCCGGTTCGCCCGCCGAGTCCGCCTCCGAACCGGAGTCCCCGCCGCAGGCGGTGAGCGAGGCGAGGCAGAGAGCGGACAGGACGACGAGGGCGGCCGGGGCGGCCTCG
>MUMD01000129.1 GCA_002155895.1 Streptomyces rochei | reverse complement strand
ACGGCCGCGTACATCTCGGGCAGCCGGTCCGTGGTCGCGTGCAGGAACTGCGCGATGAAGAAGGTCATGAAGGCGAACACGCCGAGGCTGTGTCCGCGCGGGCCCCAGCGCCGGGCGTAGACGCCCGCGCCGACGACGGCGAGGAAGGTGAGGTCCCGCGCCACGGGGAGGTCGTGCAGCGCGGCGGCGGCGGTGAGCACGGGCAGTCCGACGACCGGCAGCAGCGCGGTGGTGACCGCCTGTCCGCGCACGGTGGCGTCGGTGACGGTGAACAGCGCGAGCAGCGCGGCGAGCCCGCCGGTGATCGCGCCCACCAGGGAGGTGCCGGCCACGCCGCAGGCGGCTACGGCCAGCCCGATGCCGAGGACGGCCCGCGCCGCGAAGCGCAGCCGGGACCGTCCCGGGTCCGGGCTCACGAACACCTTCTTCAGCACTGATTACCGCCCTCTCGCCCACCGGCCTCGAGTCACTGGCATGAAAAAGGCGCCGCGGAGTCCGCAGCGCCATCGACCTCCCTATGGGAGCATCTCTTCCACCAGTGGCTCAACAGGCTCCTTTTTCATTGGGCCATTGGTACAGTTTCAGCGGCACTCCTACGGCCACCGGAGAGCCAATGGCCGACGAAGGGACCCGGCGCCATGGCCGTCGACGAACTGGACACCCGCATCCTGCGGCTGCTGCTGGAGCAGCCCCGCACCAGCGTCCGCGAGTACGCCCGCGTCCTCGGGATCGCCCGCGGCACGCTCCAGGCCCGGCTGGACCGGCTGGAGCGCGACGGCGTGATCACCGGCACCGCGCCGTCCCTCTCCCCCGCCGCGCTGGGCCATCCGGTGCTCGCGTTCGTGCACATCGAGGTCACCCAGGGCCACCTGGACGAGGTGGGCGAGGCGCTGGCCGCCGTCCCGGAGATCGTCGAGGCCTTCTCCATCACCGGCGGCGGGGACCTGCTGACCCGGGTCGTGGCCCGCGACAACGCGCACCTGGAGGACGTGGTCCAGAAGCTGATCAGCCTGCCGGGGGTGGTGCGCACCCGCAGCGAGGTGGCGCTGCGCGAGCGGGTGCCCCACCGGCTGCTGCCCCTCGTGGAGTCGATCGGGCGTTCGGCGCGCCGGTGATCCTTGGCATGCTGGACGCATGAGCTCTCTCGACGGCATCTCGGTCATCTTCGATCTCGACGGCACGCTCGTGGACAGCGAGCCGAACTACTACGAGGCGGGCCGGCAGACCCTCGCCGAGTACGGCGTCGACGACTTCACCTGGACCGACCACGAGGGGTACGTGGGCATCAGCACCCAGGAGACGGTCGCCGACTGGAAGCGGCGCTACGGGCTGCGGGCACCGGTCGAGGAACTGCTCGCCGTCAAGAACCGCCACTACCTCGACCTGGCCCGCACCTCCGCCCGCGCCTACCCCGAGATGCGGAAGTTCGTCGAACTGCTCGCCGGCGAAGGGGTGCCGCTGGCGGTGGCCTCGGGGTCGTCGCCCGAGGCCATCGCCGCGATCCTGGCCCGCACCGGGCTGGACTCGCTGCTGCCGACGGTGGTCTCGGCCGACGAGGTGGCGCGGGGCAAGCCGGCCCCGGACGTCTTCCTGGAGGCGGCTCGACGGCTCGGCGCGGACCCGGCCGACTGCGTGGTCCTGGAGGACGCCGCGCCGGGAGCAGCCGCCGCGCACGCGGCCGGGATGCGCTGCATCGCGATCCCCTACGTCGCCGCCCAGGCGGACGCCCCGGAGTTCGCCACCGCTCAACTGCTGGTGCGTGGCGGGCAGAGCGAGTTCAGCGCGCGGGCGGCGTACGCGTGGCTGGAGCGGTCGGTACGGGCCGGCTGACGCGTTCGCGGTGGAGGGGGCGGCCGCCCGCCGGATTTTTTACCCGTCGAGGTGATCGCTTCGCCGCCCGCGTCCGTACCTCCTGGTGTCCGAGCCTGTCCTCGCTCCAGGAGGCACGATGCGCATCACGCGCACCACGGCAGGGGCCGCCTTCGTGGCCGGTGCCCTGGTCCTCACCCTCACCGCGCTCGCCTACCCGACCATGCTGGGGGTGCGGAACACGGGCAACGACCAGGCCCGGATCATCGCCGACACGCTCTACGGGCCGCTGACCGAGGCCGACCGTGACTTCGTGGTGAAGGTCCGGGCCGCCGGGCTGTGGGAGCACCCGCTGGGGCTGATGGCCATGGAGCGGGGGACGACGCCGGAGATGAAGGAGGCCGGCGAGCACCTGGTCGTCGGTCACGCCCGGCTCGACGCGACCTGCCGCAGGATCGCGCCGGAGCTGGGCATCACCCTGCCGAACCTGGCCTCACCGCAGCAGCAGCAGTTCGTGGCGACGGTGGACGGGACCACGGGCAGACAGTTCGACACCACCGCGGTGAACATCATGCGCATCACACACGGGCAGATCTTCCCGGCCATCGCCAATATCCGCGCCAACACCAAGAACTCCCTGGTGCGGCAGCTCGCCGACCAGGCCAACGACACCGTGCTGGACCACATCACGGTGCTGGAGAAGACCGGCCTGGTCAACTTCGACCAGGTCAACTTCCAGCAGTCCGCCCCGCCGAACCTCCCCAAGGCGCAGCTCACCCCGCCCGCCCCGCAGCCGGGCGAGCCGGTGCTCTCCCTCACCTCGCCGCCCGGCCTGGAGGTCAACACCTCGGCGCCCAGCCCCAGTCCGACGGTCCGGTGAGACGAGGGCGCTTCGCTGTCAGCCGCGGCGGGGTCGGCCGCGCCTGGCGCCCTTGCCGCTGCCGCCGCCCTTCCCGCCGCCCCTGCCCGCGTTCCCGCCGCCGCGGGCGGTGCCGCCCGCGCCGCGTCGGGCGCCGCCGGTCTGCTTCCCGCCCGCCGGTGTGCGCCGCGCGGGGGCGGCTTGGGTCCGTTCGCCCTTCCGCGGCGCCTGCGCGGGCTGCCTGCCCCGGGTGCTGTTGACGGTGCGGCCCCGGACGATGCCGATGAAGTCCTCCACCCGGTCGGTGTGCGCGTCCTCGGGCCAGGACAGCGCCACGCTCGACTCGGGGGCGTCGGTGACCGTCCGGTAGGTGAGGTCCTTGCGGTGGTGCAGCCGGGCCAGCGACAGGGGGACGAGCAGCACGCCGATGCCGGCGGCCACCAGCTCGACGGCGTCGGCCGTGGTCGCCGGACGCTCCAGGGCGGGCCGGCCCGGGGGGCGCTCCCAGCCGAGGACGTCGTCCAAGGGGTGCAGCACGATCTCGTCGGCCAGGTCCTCGACGGTCACCTCGTCGGCCGCGGTGACCAGGTGGTCCTTGGGGATCACGACGACCGTGGTCTCGGTGTAGAGCGGGATCGCGCTGAGGGCGCTCCGGTCGACGGGCAGCCGCACCAGACCGGCGTCCGCGCCGCCGCCCAGCAGCACGCCCGGCGCCTCGGCGGCGGGGACCTGGGTCAGGGTCAGCGGGACGTCGGGCAGCCGCTCGTTCCAGATGCGCACCCATTTGTCGGGCGTCACCCCCGGGACGTACGCGAGCCGGAACGAGGGGGTTTCCTCCGAGCCTGTCACCGGGCCAGGTTACCGGGCGTGGTCTCGGGCCGCTCACACGCTCGATACCCTTGACACCATGACGTCGCACCAGAACACCCAGACCATGAAGCCCGCGACCGCGGCGAAGAAGCTGGGTGTGTACCTCGAGGCCACACCCGCCGAGTTCCGGGAGGGCGTCGTCACGCGCGCCGAGCTGAACGCGCTCCAGACCGACCCGCCCGCGTGGCTGCGGGACCTGCGCCGCGACGGCCCGCACCCGCGGCCGGTGGTGGCGGCCAAGCTGGGCGTTTCCATCGCCGGGCTGCACCGGGGCGGGGTGGCGGAGCCCCTCACCACCGAGCAGATCGAGGCGCTCAAGGAGGAGCGGCCCGAGTGGCTGGAGCGGGAGCGGGCCGTGCAGGCCGACGTCCGCAAGGAGGCGGCCCGGGTGAAGAAGCTGCACGCGGAGCGGGCGGAGCGGGCCGAGCGCGACTGACCGCCGCCCCGCCCCTCATCGGCCGCTCACCCGCCGCTCACTGTTCGGCCTTCTGCTCGGTGGCGCTCCAGGCGTACTGCAGCCAGTCCGAGACCACCACGGCGCTCAGGCCGGCGCAGACCAGCCGGGCGGCCCGGGGCGCGACGGCGTAGGTGCCGACCAGCCCGCCGGCCACCCAGGTGGAGGTGCAGAAGGGGCAGGAGACCAGGTCGCCGACGGCCCGCCGCAGTCCCGTGCCGCGCGGGGCGTCCATCACCTCGCTGGCCTCCCCCTCCCGCTCGCGCCGGGTGAACGGCGCCCGCAGGAAGCTGGTGACCTTGTCCTTGGTCAGCAGCCGGGACGCCTTGAACGTCGCCGTTCCCAGCAGGGCCACGTCCCAGGCGGGGACGGTGTCGGGCAGGCGCAGCCCGCGGCGCCACGCGGTCAGGGCGAACACACCGGCCCCCGCCACGAAGGTCGTCGCGAGCGTCGCGTATCCGCGCAAGGGGGTGTCGTCCCCGTCGTCGTAGCGCTGTTCACCGTCCGTCATGGGTACCTCCTTCGGGACCGCCCCTTCGGCCGAAGAGGTCGGCGCAGTCCGCGGGCAGACGGGCGAGGATGTGGTCGACGCGTTCGCCGGGCACCGCCTCTCCTAGGGTGGCGAGCACCGCGCCCGCGTCCCACTCCGCTGTCCGTGGCCGGGCGCCGGTCTGCTGGGCCACGCGCCGCAGGAACTCCGCGCGGCCGAACGTCTCGGGACGCCCGCGTTCCAGGAGCAGCGCCTCGTCCAGGGGCGCCGGCAGGTCGGCGGCCAGGGAGGCGGCCTCCCGGGGGCCGACGCGGGACGCCAGCACCCACAGGACCGCCGCGCTGACCTGCTCGGCCTCGTCGTCGCTGTGGTACTCGCCGCGGTCGCGTACCAGGGTCAGGAATTCGTGGAGCCGCACGGCGCCGCCTCCTCCTTCACCGGTCACCGGTTCTCGCCGCCGGGCGGGTGCCCCTCGGCGGGGTGGGGAAACGGGCCTGGTTCTCGGGGCCCGGGGG
>MUMD01000128.1 GCA_002155895.1 Streptomyces rochei | reverse complement strand
CTACGGCGCCTTCGCCTACGTCTACTGGTTCCGCAGCCGTGGCCTGCTCCACGGCCTGGCCACCGGCACCAACTGGGTGTTCCGGGACGAGACGATGCACATGTCCTTCGCCTTCGACGTGGTCGACACCGTCCGCAAGGAGGAGCCGGACCTCTTCGACGACGCGCTGCGGCAGCAGGTCACCGACATGCTGCGGGAGGCCGTCGAGGCCGAGCTGCAGTTCGCGCGCGACCTGTGCGGTGACGGCCTCCCGGGGATGAACACCGACTCGATGCGGCAGTACCTGGAGTGCGTGGCCGATCAGCGTCTGACGCGGCTCGGCTTCGCCCCGGTGTACGGCTCCGAGAACCCCTTCTCCTTCATGGAGCTGCAGGGCGTTCAGGAGCTGACCAACTTCTTCGAGCGGCGCCCCTCGGCGTACCAGGTGGCGGTGGAGGGCACCGTCGACCTGGACGAGGACTTCTGAGTCTCCTTCCCGGTTCCCCCGCCCTCCTGGGCCTCCCTGATCTGACGGTCGATGCGCCGGTCGCGCACGATGCCGATCACCGAGGGGAGGACCATGAGGACCAGGAGTCCGAAGGTCACGAGCATTCCGATCAGGGCTTCGATCTGGTTTCCGGTCATGACACCACTGTCGCGCCGGACACTCCTGACCGGGAGTGGCAGGACTGCCGCAAGACCTCGATTTCCTGCCAAGGACGAGGCACACTGGCGGCATGCTGCAGAACGTGGCCGCCGTCCTGCTGGACGGCGTGCACCCCTTCGAACTCGGCGTCGTCTGCGAGGTCTTCGGCATCGACCGGAGCGACGAGGACCTGCCGAAGTACGACTTCGCGGTGGTGTCGGCGGAGGGCCCGGCGCTGAGCACCCATGTCGGCGGGCTCTCCGTCTCCACGCCGTACGGCCTCGACCGGCTGGAGGAGGCCGATCTGATCACCGTCCCGGCGGGCAGCGACTACGCCCGCCGGGAGTACCCGCCCGAGCTGCTGGCCGCCCTGCGGCGGGCGGTGGACCGGGGCGCGCGGGTGCTGAGCGTCTGCTCCGGGGTGTTCGTGCTGGGCGCCGCCGGGCTGCTGGACGGCCGGCGGTGCGCGGTGCACTGGCACCACGCCGAGGAGCTGGCCCGCCAGTACCCGACGGTGGCCGTCTCGCCGGACGTGCTCTACGTGGACGAGGACCCGGTGATCACCAGCGCCGGCACCGCCGCCGGCATCGACGCCTGTCTGCACATCGTGCGCAAGGAGCAGGGACCGGAGGTGGCCAACAAGATCGCCCGGCGGATGGTCGTACCGCCGCACCGGGACGGCGGTCAGGCGCAGTACATCGAACGGCCGCTGCCGCGCTCCTCCTGCGACACCGTCGGCGAGGTGCTGGCCTGGATGGAGCAGCACCTCGACGAGGAGGTCACGGTCGACCAGCTCGCGGCCCGGGCCCACATGTCCCCGCGCACCTTCGCCCGCCGCTTCCAGCAGGAGACGGGAACGACTCCCTACCGCTGGATACTGCGCCAGCGCGTGCTGCTGGCCCAGCGGCTGCTGGAGGCGACGGACGAGACGATGGACTCGATCGCCTGGCGCACCGGCTTCGGTACGGCGGCGGCCCTGAGGCACCAGTTCGTCAGGGCCCTGGGGACCACCCCGCACGCCTACCGGCGCACCTTCCGGGGTCCGGACGCGGTCCCGGCCGCCTGAGCGTCACCGTGCCACGGGCCTGACCAGCAGGTCGTGCGGACGCAGCGTGATGCCCACGCGGACCGCGTCGTTGGAGCCGGCCACCTGCTCGAAGCGGTACTTGGTGGCCAGCGCCGCCGTGATCAGCGTGAGCTGCGCCATGGAGAAGTGGTCACTGGGGCACTTGCGATTGCCGACACTGAACGGCTTCATGGCGTATTTCGGCACATTCGCCGCGCGTTCCGGCAACCAACGGTCCGGGTCGAACTCCAGGTTGTCGGCGTACGACTTCGGATCGCGCTGGATTGCGTACGGACTGTAGATGATGTCCGCCCCGGCCGGAATGCGATAGCCACCGAGTTCCGTCGCGGTGACCGCGCGGCGGGTCAATACCCATACGGCCGGCCGTAGACGCATGGCCTCCATGATGACATTGTTGGTGTGGGTGAGCCCGCGCACGTCCTCGAATGCCACGGGACGCCCGCCGGTGACCGCCTCGACTTCGTCGCGTATGCGGTCGGCATGTTCCGGGTGATCGGCAAGTGCCTGCAGCAACCACATGATCGTGGAGGCGATGGTTTCACTGCCGGGGGTGAGTATCGCGACCACTTGGTCGTGGATCTCCTGTTCCCCGATCGGGTCGCCATTGTCGTCCTTCGCCTCCAGCAATGCCGTCAGCAAATCGTCCGGCTTTTGACCGGATGCGCGGCGCTCCGCGACGATCTCGTCGACCAACCGGTGCAGATCGGCCAGAGCGTCGTTGAAGGCGCGATTGGCCGGAAGCGGCAGCCGGTACAGCGGCCCCAGCGGGACGACCATCCGCCGGTACATGCCGCGGAAGACGGTGGCGAGGGCGACGCACAGCCGCTCGGCCCGCTCGTCCATGTACTGGCCCCGCAGCAGGCAGCGGGCGGCGACCCGCACGGCGACGCGGAAGGACTCCGAGGTGGCGTCGATGGTCTGCCCCGGCCGCCAGCGCTCGGCGAGCGCGTGCGCCTCCTCCTCCATGATCGGCCCGTAGGCGGGGATGGCGCCGAGCCGGAACGCCGGCTGGATGGTGCGCCGCTGGCGCCGGTGGAGCGGGCCGTTGGCGGTGGCCACGCCCTCCTTGCCGAGCAGGCCCTCCAGCGATTCCCACAGGGGGCCGGCGATGTGGTAGTCGGGGCTCAGGGCCAGGGCGCCGGTGAGGTCCGGGCTGGTGACCGCGTAGACGGTCTTGGGGCCGAGCTTGATGCGAACGATGTCACCGTGGTCGCGCAGCTGGGACATGAAGGCCAGCGGGTCGCGGGCCAGCCGCCAGCCGTGGCCGAGGAGCGGGACGCCGCCGCCCGCGACGGGCGGCTCGCGCAGCTCCGGGGCCGGATCGGCCGGCTCGGTCCGGGTCTCGGGATTGACGGACTCGACGGTCATTTCTCACCTGCCGCTTCGTTGTTGACGTACGGGGGCGTGGACCGGTCGTCCCAGCTGTCGACCATGTAGCGGCCGGACTCGTGGTGGAACCAGTAGACGGAACTGAACCAGTTCCGCATATTGCCGACGCAGGCCCGTACGGCGCCGCTCAGTTCTTTTCCGCGTACGGTGCCGTCGGCGAGCGAGTCGGCGAACCGCAGCGCGTCCTGTTCCACGGCGAGGAATTCGGTGATGCATTCCTCGACGCGTCGCCTGACTTCTCCGATGGCTTCTTCGAGGGTCAGTGCGTGATGCGTGATGAGACTTATTCCGAGATTGTGCACCTCATCGCCCGCTATTTCCTTGGGCAGTGAGCAGAGGTCGTTGTACCAGGCGGCGAATTCTTGACTCAGCAGTGCCGCGCGGTGAAATGCCGGATGATTCCGGACGGCGGCCGGAAGTTCGCACCCGGCACTCGGCTCCAGCAGGTCGGTCCAGATCCAGTGGGCGAACGTGAGCCGGCGCAGTGCGAGGTACTCCTCGACGCCGGGCACGATTCCGTGCGTGCGGTTGTGGAATTCACGGTCGTACGCCTCGATCACCGCGTGGAAGTGCCGGGCGAACCGCGCGTTCCACGTCGCCGGCGCCGGCAGGAAGGAGTACAGCCGCCGCACACTGTCGGCGAACCCCGCCACCAGTGCGTCCTCGTGGTGCAGGTGGGTCTCCGGTGAGTCGAGCGCCGCGTGCAGTCGGTCCCGCAGTCGCCGCCAGGCGACGGGACGTTCGTGGACGATGTCCCGGTCGTGCCGGTCGTCCCAGACGAAGAACCACGCGCTGTAGTCCGCTATCGCCTGCATGACCTCGTCGGGGGCGCCCAGGTAGTACCCCGCCATGAGGTCGGTGTAGCACAGGCCATCGGCATATTCCTCGACCTTGTCCGCCGGCATGAGCCGTTTTTCGAGCAGCCAGGCGCGTGTTGTCTCCTGGAGCTTCGGCCAATACGGGTGCAGTTGCCGGGGAAAGGCCGCCTCGATCACCGGGAGGCGGAGTGATGGCGGTACCGCGATCGCGGTCGGTGTCGCTGTGGTGCCGTGTGAGAAAGCGTGCACGAACAAACCCCTCTCAGCCGCCGGTGGCGCATGCCTCGAACTGAGCCGGGCGTGCGCCGTTGCGTATCGCCGCGCTTCCCATTCAGCACCACAACTGACCGTTCTGGGAACGGATTTGCTTCATTCACTACCCCTACGTGCCGGAATTCTCCTGTTGTGTGGCAGCTTTCGGCAAACGAACGGCGCCCGCCCGGGAGGTGACCCGGGCGGGCGCCGACTCGCTGCTGGGGTGGGGCCGGTGACGTGCCGTCAGTCGTTCGCGACCACGGGGTAGCGCGGCTCGTTCTCGGCCATCTGCCGCAGCGCGTCCTTGCGCTCGCGCTTGGAGAGCCGGTCGATGTAGAGGTACCCGTACAGGTGGTCCGTCTCGTGCTGCAAACACCGCGCGAAGTACCCGGTGCCGCGCACCTTGATCGGGTTGCCCTTCTCGTCCTGCCCCGTCACCTCGGCGTAGTCGGGGCGGGCGAGCGGCGCGTAGGCGGTCGGCACGGACAGGCAGCCCTCGTTGCTGTCGTCCAGGCTGCGCCGGTCGGCGGGCAGCTCCACGAGCTTCGGGTTGCAGACCACGCCGACGTGGCGCACGCCCTGATCGTCGGGGCAGTCGTAGACGAAGACCTTCTTCGAGACGCCGATCTGGTTGGCGGCCAGGCCCACGCCCTCGGCGGTGCGCTGGCTGGCGAACATGTCCGCCACCAGCTGCTGGAACTCCTCGCCGAAGTCGGTGACGTCCGCGCACTCCTTGTGCAGCACCGGGTTCCCGACCACCGTGATCGGCCGCGAGGTGCCGCGCTCACGCCAGGCGCTCTCGCGCTCCTCGCAGTCCTCGGTGTCGACGACATACCCCTCGTCGTCGACGGGGAGCACGCCCGCGTGCTGCTGATCGGTGTCCTGCTGGGCCATGACCGACGTATGCCTTCCTCGTACAACCAAGGGGTGGTGCCTGCTGGTGACTGCTGCTGGAGAGTCCCCGGTAAAGACTACGGGGCCGCTCAGCAGACCTCTTCCAGGTCCCGCCAGTCCCGGGAGTCGGGGCTGTCCGCGACCCACCCGTCCAGCAGCCCCTTCACCAGCCCGGCCGGCGCGGCCACCCCGCACTCCCGCTCCGGCACCCACAGCTGGCCGTCGGTGCGGTGGCCGAGCGGCCCCGGGTGGCCGGGCTCGCTGTGGTCGTGGGGGTCGAGGTGCTCGCCGTCGCCCTCGTCGGAGGGCATCCGGGACTCCGAGCACATGCGGCACAGCAGCCGCACCGACGACGACCAGTCCTCGGCGGCGAACCCGGCGTCCGCGGCGAGCTGCTCCAGCGCGTCCCGGTCGGACTCGGTGGCGGCCTCCAGCAGAACCACCCAGGTGGGCACCGGCGAGGGCGCCCACAGCTCGATCTCGTCGAAGACCGGGAAGGAGTGCCCGGCGGTGGTGGTCCGCTCCCCGTGCGGGACGCCGTCGTGCAGGACGACCTCGCCCCAGCGGCGGCCGGAGGACGGCAGCGGGATGGACAGCACCTCGATGCGGGCGGGGTCCAGCCGCCGCCCCCACACCACCTCGGCCTCCCCCTCCGGGGACAGCCGTACGGCCGCGCTGCCCAGGTCCATGCCGAGCGGCTCACCGGCGTCGGTCGCGTCCCCGGGGGTGCGCAGCCCGTACGCCTGCCAGGCGCGGCGGGCCAGCGGCCAGTCCTGCAACGCGGTCGCCGCGATGCCGACGTTCCACCAGTCGGGCGCGCCGGTGTCCCGGTCGAGCAGCGCCACGGCCCGCAGGCCGGCCGCCCGCGCCTGCTCCCAGTCGTGCCGGAACTTGTGCAGCAGCGCGAGATTGAACCACGACTCCGACAGCCACGGTTCCAGGTCGGCGGCGCGCGTCAGCAGCGCGCCCGCGTCCTCGTAGCGACCGTCGCCGATCAGCGTGAACGCGCGGTCGGTGGCCTGCCGCCAGGAGGCGGAGGGCCGGTGCCGTCCCTTGCCGAAGATCCTCACGATTCCCGCCTGCCAGTTCCGTTCTGTGGGCTGGCTGTGCCTTCCCGCGCCCCCGGACACCTACTTCTTCGCATCCAACCACGTACGGCCACGAGGTCGCTCATTACCCATGGGTTACCCAGCCGCGGGCACGCTAAGGCTGCCTCGTGACAGCACTCGGGCCAGTGCCTCCACGACCTCGGGAGCGTAGTCGTCCGCGGTGGCCAGGCGCAGCTCCTCCAGGGCGGTGAGGCCGCCGCCGGGCCCGGCGTCCCGCGACTTCTCCTCGTAGGCGTTGACGGCCCGCACGATGCGTGCGGCGACCGGCTGCTCCCGGCAGGGGTCGGCCTGCCGCTCCACCACCACCGCGACCGCCGCGTCGACGCCGGTCTGGCGGACGACGGCCCCGCCGAGCAGCGCGATCCGCCGCTGCTCGGTGACCGGCAGACAGGCGGTGGCCCCCGCCGGGACCGGGTCGACCAGGCTCAGCTGACCGATGTCGTGCATGAGGGCCGCGTACTCCAGGACGGTCAGCTCGGCACCGGACAGTCCGAGGTCCCGTCCGACGGCGCGGCTCAGCTCGGCGACGCGGCGGGCGTGCCCGGCCGGGGTGTAGCCCGCGATCTCGGTGGCCCGGGCCAGCGAGGCGATGGTCTGCCGGTACGTGGCCCGTACGGCCGCGTAGCGCCGGTAGGACAGCTGGGTGAGCAGCAGCGGCACGCTGAAGACGGGCAGCGCCCACAGTCCCGCGACGGCCACGGCGAGCGCCATCACCGCGCCGGTCGCGCACACCGCCGAGGTGATGCCGACCATGCCGCGCAGCTCCTCGCGCAGCAGCGGGCCGAAGGGCCAGCCGGTGCGGGCGTGCGCGGCCGCCGCGGCCAGCAGGGCGTCGCAGAGCGTGGTCAGGACCAGCAGCGCGATCAGCAGCAGCGCCTGCGCGGGCCCGCCCCCGTCGAGGAAGACCCCCCGGGAGGACAGCGGCTGGAAGCACACGGCGGCGAAGGCGACGGTGAGCACGCGCCGCGCCAGCTGGTCCGGCGCCGGGCCGCGGCCCCGCGCGACGTGCGGCACGCTGCCGAGCAGGGAGGCGGCGAGGACGACGGTGACGGTCTGGGCGACGCCGTGGTGGGTGGGCGTCCCGGCGACGTGCCCGAGCAGCGCGTACGCCAGTGCCCCGGCGGCGGCGAGGGGGGCGGCCTCCCGGGTTTCGGCGCTGGTGCGCCGGGTGAGTTCGCCGAGGGCGACCAGGGCGCCGAAGGCGAGCGCGACGGGCCGCTCCACCGGCCCCGCCCACAGCACATGGGCGAGACAGGCGAGCGCGAGGAGCCCGGCGCCGAGGTGCATGAGACCCGGGAGCAGCGGCGGACGACCGGGCGGGCGCGACGCCGTCATGACGGACTCCCGCCGGCGCGACCGGGTCCGGCCTCGGCCTCCCGTCACCGCGCCCCCTTGCCCACGCTGTCCCGCGCCCGCGCCGCCCGGCCTCCGGGGACCGCGGCGGACTCGGGCGGGGCGCCGTCGGAGGTCACCGCCGGGCGCCAGCCGTGCCGGGCCAGGGCCCGGACCAGGGCGCCGACCATCCGGGGGTCGAACTGCGCACCGGCGCAGCGCTGGAGCTCCGCCACGGCCACCGGGACCGGGCGGGCCCTGCTGTAGGAGCGCGTGGACGTCATGGCGTCGAAGGCGTCGGCGACGGCCACCACCCGGGCCGACTCCGGGATGCGGTCGCCCGCGAGGCCGTAGGGGTAGCCGCTGCCGTCCAGCCGTTCGTGGTGGTGCAGGACGGCCGCCCTGGCCTCCCCCAGGAAGCGGATGCCGCGCACCATCTCGTGCCCGTACTCGGGGTGGAGTTCGATCACCCGGCGCTCCTCGGGCGTCAGCGGCCCGTCCTTGCGCAGCAGCCGGGTGGGCACGCCGAGCTTGCCCACGTCGTGCAGGATTCCGGCGAAGCGGAGCGTCTCGACGCGCTCGTCGTCCATGCCCAGCTCGCGGGCGATCATCATCGACGCCTGGCCGACGCGCTCGCTGTGTCCGCGGGTGTAGCCGTCCTTGATGTCGACGGCCTGCACCAGGGCGCGGATGGTCGCCTGGTGCGCGGCCTGTTCCCGGTGGTACTGGGCGAACGCCCACCAGGCCACGCACATCGGCAGCAGCACGAGCAGCGCGGCGACGGGGCCGTACGGACTGCGCCACAGGACGGCCATCATGAGTCCGGCGAGCCCGTGGACGGCGATCGGCCCGAGCGACCGGGTGAACAGTCCCCGCCAGGCCCGCCGGGCCGGCACCCGGTCCGCGAGCAGCAGGATGCCGCCGTCCAGCAGGGTCAGCACCAGGCAGAACGCGAGTACGGCGGCCCCGGCCGGCACGAGGGCGTAGGGGAAGTGCGGGGCGACGACCGCGTCGCGGCCGTCGTACTCCCAGTGCACGCGGGCGGCGGCCCAGACCGCGAGCGTCAGTTGCGCGGCCCGCCAGATCCGGCGCAGGACGTGGGGCCGCTGTGCCACCGGCGAGAGCAGCGCACCCGGCAGTGCCACGAGCGCGGCGGCCGGCGGTGGCAGCAGGAACGCTCCGGCGAGCAGCACCGGGTAGCAGGTCCCGACGAAGCGGGACCTGGCGACCAGTTCCGAACCCGCGTAGAGCCCGGCGAGCAGCAGCACGGCCCACCAGGGCGTGTGTGTCTCCGGCAGCGGACGCAGGACGACCAGGGCGGCGAGGGCGACACCGGTGACGTACGCGCGCGCCCGCACCGGTACCGCGTCCATGAGCCCCTCCCCGGCCATGCCAGTCAGGCTCCGGAGCCTAGGGCGAGGGCGGGGGGAAGCGGGCAGATAACCCGCGGATTAGCACGTACGGGTGACGTCGGGCGCCGCGTGCGCGGACCGGCGGCTCAGGACTCCTGGGGAGTCGGCGGCGCGGTCGTGACGTCGTGCTCGGGCACCGACTGCCCGGAGCGGATCAGGTCGATCCGGCCCATGACCTTGGACCGCAGGTCGCCGGGGACGTCGTCCTGTCCGCAGCATCGCTTGACCAGCTTCTTCACGGCCTGCTCCAGCCCGTACTTCTCCAGGCAGGGCGAGCACTCCTCGAAGTGGTGCTCGAACTTCACGCAGTCCGAGTCCGGCATCTCCTTGTCGAGGAACTCGTAGAGATGATCGAGGATCTCGCTGCAATCCGTTTCGTGCGGCTCTCCGCAGCTCATGACCCCGAGCCTTTCGCTTCGTTCGACTTGCCGGCGCCGGCCGGGACGAGACCGCGGTCGCGGGCGTAGTCCTCGAGCATGCCTCGCAGCTGACGGCGTCCACGGTGCAGGCGGGACATCACCGTACCGATGGGTGTCCCCATGATGTCGGCGATCTCCTTGTAGGCAAACCCCTCGACGTCCGCCAGATACACGGCGATGCGGAACTCCTCCGGGATGGCCTGGAGGGCTTCCTTGACGTCCGAGTCGGGCAGGTGGTCGAGCGCCTGCGACTCCGCGGAGCGCAGACCCGTCGACATGTGCGACTCGGCGCGCGCGAGCTGCCAGTCCTCGATCTCCTCGGCCGCGCTGCGCTGGGGTTCGCGCTGCTTCTTGCGGTACGAGTTGATGAAGGTGTTGGTGAGGATGCGGTACAGCCACGCCTTGAGGTTGGTGCCCTCGCGGAACTGGTGGAAGGACGCGTACGCCTTGGCGTAGGTCTCCTGCACCAGGTCCTCGGCGTCGGCCGGATTACGTGTCATGCGCAGCGCGGCCGAGTACATCTGGTCGAGGAACTCGAGCGCGTCCCGCTCGAAGCGCGCGCTGCGCTCCGCGGTCGACTCCGCGCCCGTTCCCCGGCCCTCGGGCTGCTCCGCCTGGCCGTGTTCGGTCCCTGCGTCGGTCCCAGTGACCGGACCCACCTCCTCCAGAGTCGTCGCGAGGCCGAGGCCGGCCCCACTCGAATCGGAGGATAGACGACCTGCGCCCGGGGACGCTTGCCGATCCGGCCCGCCCGCCACCCGGAGAGGGGCGGTCTTCGCCGCGTGCAGCACCGTCCAGTCCAGGTCGGCGCGGCTGCTGCGACTTGGGCAGAAGGCTGAAGCCATGCGGCGGACTTCCTCTCGTACGGCGTCGGTGCTGACTCCCAGCAACGTATGTCCGCCACAACAGCGGGCGCCCGCCGGTCATTCCCGGGCGTTCACCCGAGTGAGCCGACCCACTCCGCGACGCCCTCGGTGATCAGTTCCAGGGCCCGCTCCTGGGTGATCTCCGCCCGCTTGGGCACGGCGAAGCCGTGGTCGCCGTGCGGGATCTCGATCAGGTCGTACGTGCCCTCGGGGGCCTCGGGGAACTCCTGCGGCCTGCCGAACGGGTCGTTCCCGCCCTGCACGACGAGGGTCGGGACGCCCGCGCCGAGCAGTTCGTCGGCGCGGGACTTCTCGGGCCTGCCCGGCGGGTGCAGCGGGAAGCTGAGGGCGAGGACGGCGCGGGCGCCCAGCTCTGCGGCGGTGCGGCAGGCGACGCGGGCGCCGGCGCTGCGGCCCCCGGCGATCACCGGCGGGCCGGGCGCCTGGAGTGCCGGCCAGATTCCGCGCCAGCCGGTGTCGAGGGCCTTCGGCGCGGGCGCCATCTTCTTGCCGGCCACCCGCCAGGGCTGCTCGACGAGGGCGACGGTCACCCCGTGGGCGGGCAGCGCGGCGGCGAGCGCCCGCAGGTCGCGCGCCTCGATGCCGCCGCCCGCGCCGTGGCTCGCGGCGAGGACGAGGCGGGGCCGCTGCGCCGGATGCCAGGTGATACGGGCGGGACCGGTGTCGGTGTCGACGGTCTCCGTGGTCGTCTCGGTCTTCTCGCTGGTCACGTCAGAAGAGTGTGCCCTCTTCCGGCCCCTCCAGCTCCTTCAGCAGCTCCGGCCCGTTGTTGCGGACGTTGCTCACGGCCGTGGAGACCGGGAACGCCCGCATCAGGCCGGCGGGCGGGGGCGTGAGGAGGGAGGTCAGCTCGTCGGGGTCGGTGCGCGCGGGGTCGAGCCAGTCGTCCCAGCGGTCCGGCGTGAGCATGAGCGGCATCCGGGGGTGGATGTCGGCGAGGGCGTGCGGACCGTCGGCGGGGGCGATCGCGAGCGGCGTGGTCTCCGCCTCCGTGGTGATCACCGAGCAGGTCACCCACCAGGCCTGCGGGTGGTCGTCGGGCAGGGTCCTGTCCCGCCAGAACTCGTACAGCCCGGCCATCGCGAAGACCGAGCCGTCGGCGGGAGTCACGAAGTACGGCTGCTTCCGCGGGCGCTTCTTGCGCCCCTCCACCTCGAGGTCCCGTTCCTGCTTGCCGGTGACCCACTCGTAGTAGCCGTCGGCGGGCAGGATGCAGCGCCGGGCGGTGAAGGCGCGGCGGAAGGAGGGCTTCTCGTGGACGGTCTCCGCGCGGGCGTTGATCATCCGGGCGCCGCCCTCGGGCGTCTTGGCCCAGGACGGGACGAGCCCCCACTTCAGCTTCCGCAGCTGGCGAACCGGCTTGGGGTCCTCGACGTCCTTCAGGGGGCGGTCCAGGACGGCGTAGACCTCCTTGGTCGGAGCCACGTTGTAGTCGGGCTCCAAGGTCTCCTCGGGCTCCCACTTCTCGATCTCGAAGATTCCCGCGAGATCCTCGGGCCGTCGACTCGCCGCATACCGTCCGCACATACGTGCCACACTGCCAGACCCCGCGTTCTCACGAGGAGCCCCCGCCCGACATGGACCACCTCGCAACGGCCTCCGTCGCCTCTCTCTGGGACGAGGTCTCCGGCACCCAGCCCGATCCCGACCTGTGGGTGGTGATCGCCACCCTGGTCGCCGCGCTCGCCGTCGTCGTGCCGCACGGACTGTGGCGGATAGCGCGCAACGCCATCACCATCGCCCACGAGGGCGGCCACGGGCTGGTGGCGCTGCTGACCGGGCGCACGCTGACCGGCATCACGCTGCACTCCGACACCAGCGGCCTCACCGTCAGCCGCGGCAAGCCGCACGGGCTCGGGATGATCCTCACGGCGGTCGCCGGCTACACCGCTCCCCCGCTGCTGGGTCTCGGCGGCGCCGCGCTGCTGGCCACAGGGCGTATCACGCTGCTGCTGTGGCTGGCGACGGCGCTGCTCGTCGCGCTGCTGGTGATGGTCCGCAACGCCTACGGGGTGCTCACGGTGGTGCTGACCGGCGGCACCTTCGTCCTGGTCTCCTGGCTGGCGGGTCCGCAGGTGCAGGCGGCGTTCGCCTACGCGGTGGTGTGGTTCCTGCTGCTGGGCGGGGTGCGTCCGGCGTTCGAGCTCCAGGCGAAGCGGGCGCGGGGCGGCGCCGGGGACTCGGACGCGGACCAGCTGGCCCGGCTGACCCACGCGCCGGCGGGGGTGTGGTTCTTCCTGTTCCACGCGGTGTCGCTGTGCTCCCTGATCGGCGGTGGGCGCTGGTTGCTGGGGCTGTGACCGCGAGGGACCCTGCTCAGCGCATATATGCGCGGCACGTGCGCCACCGCGCGTTCGGTCCGGTTTCGGCGCTTTTGATCAAGATCTCCGGTGGCGTTCAGCCATTAAAGTGGGGCCCATGACCGTGAACCCCGCGCACACCGCCCTCTGGCCCGCCCCGCACGCGAGCGGAGCCGTCGACGCGACCGTCCACGTGCCGGGGTCCAAATCGGTCACCAACCGCGCCCTGGTGCTGGCCGCCCTCGCCTCCGAGCCCGGGTGGCTGCGCCGCCCGCTGCGCTCCCGCGACACCGTGCTGATGGCCGAGGCGCTGCGCGCGATGGGCGTCGAGATCGAGGAGGGCGTCGGCCCGGACGGCACGGGTGAGTTCTGGCGGGTCATCCCGGCCGGCCTGCGCGGCCCGGCCACGGTCGACGTCGGCAACGCGGGCACGGTCATGCGCTTCCTGCCGCCGGTCGCCACCCTGGCCGACGGCGCCGTCCGCTTCGACGGCGACCCGCGCTCGTACGAGCGTCCGCTGCACGGCGTGATCGACGCGCTGCGCGCCCTCGGCGCCCGCATCGACGACGACGCGCGCGGCGCGCTCCCGATGACCGTGCACGGCGGCGGCGCCCTGGAGGGCGGCCCGGTCGAGATCGACGCCTCGTCGTCGTCCCAGTTCGTCAGCGCCCTGCTGCTGTCCGGACCGCGCTTCAACCAGGGCGTCGAGGTCCGCCACACCGGCTCGGCACTGCCGTCGATGCCGCACATCCGGATGACCGTCGACATGCTGCGCGCGGTCGGCGCCCAGGTCGACACCCCGGAGTCCGGCGGCGAGCCGAACGTCTGGCGGGTCACGCCGGGCGCGCTGCTCGGCCGGGACCTCACCGTCGAGCCGGACCTGTCCAACGCCCAGCCGTTCCTGGCGGCGGCGCTGGTGACCGGCGGCAAGGTCGTCATCCCCGACTGGCCGACGCGCACCACGCAGCCCGGCGACCGGCTGCGCGAGATCTTCACCGAGATGGGCGGTTCCTGCGAGCTGACGGACTACGGTCTCGTCTTCACCGGTTCGGGTGCCGTGCACGGCATCGACGTGGACCTCGGCGAGGTCGGCGAGCTGACCCCGGGCATCGCGGCCGTCGCCGCCCTGGCGGACTCCCCCTCCACCCTGCGCGGAGTGGCGCACCTGCGCCTGCACGAGACGGACCGCCTGGCCGCGCTCACCAAGGAGATCAACGAGCTGGGCGGCGACGTCACCGAGACCGCCGACGGCCTGCACATCCGCCCGCGCCCCCTGCACGGCGGCGTCTTCCACACCTACGAGGACCACCGCATGGCCACCGCCGGAGCGATCATCGGCCTCGCGGTCGAGGGCGTGGAGATCGAGAACGTGGCGACCACCGCCAAGACCCTGCCCGAATTCCCCGATCTGTGGACCGGGATGCTCGGGGCGTAGGGACGGATCGCCATGCGCCGCTACGGCAAGCACACCGACGAGGACGACATCCGCTCCCGGCCCAACCGCAAGGGCAACCGGCCGCGCACCCACACCCGGCCCAAGCACGAGGACGCCGCCGAGGGCATGGTCCTGACCGTGGACCGGGGCCGGCTGACCTGCCTCGTCGAGGACCGGATCGTCATGGCGATGAAGGCCCGCGAACTGGGCCGCAAGGCCGCGATCGTCGGCGACCGGGTGGCGCTGGTCGGCGACCTGTCCGGCAAGAAGGACACGCTCGCGCGCATCGTCCGCATCGAGGAACGCACCTCCGTCCTGCGCCGCACGGCCGACGACGACGACCCCTACGAGCGGGTCGTGGTCGCCAACGCCGACCAGCTCGCCATCGTCACCGCCCTCGCCGACCCGGAGCCACGCCCCCGCCTCATCGACCGCTGCCTGGTCGCGGCGTTCGACGGCGGGCTCACCCCGCTGCTGGTGATGACCAAGTCGGACCTCGCCCCGCCCGACGAACTGCTGGAGCTGTACGGCGCGTTGGACATCCCGTACGTGGTCACCAGCCGCGAGGAGCTGGAGAACGGGGACGCGGCCGACCGCGTACGCGAACACCTCGACGGCAAGGTCACCGCCTTCGTCGGCCACTCGGGCGTCGGCAAGACCACGCTGGTCAACGCGCTGGTGCCGGAGGACCGGCGACGCACCACCGGCCACGTCAACGCGGTGACCGGGCGCGGACGGCACACGACGACGTCGGCCCTGGCCCTGCCGCTGTCGTCCGAGACCGGCGGCTGGGTCGTCGACACCCCCGGCGTACGGTCCTTCGGTCTGGCCCACATCGACCCGTCCCGCGTGATCCACGCCTTCCCCGACCTGGAGCCGGGCACCGAGGGCTGCCCGCGTGCGTGCAGCCACGACGAGCCCGACTGCGCGCTGGACGCCTGGGTCGCCGAGGGGCACGCGGACCCGGCACGGCTGTACTCGCTGCGCCGGCTGCTCTCCACACGCGAGCGCACGGAAGGCGACTGACCTCCGCGTTGTTTGCCGTGCCGTGCGGCCGGTAAGTGCATAATCGCACCAAGCCGGATCCAAGCCTGAGCAAAGCCGGACACAGCGGTCACGGTACGACGGGGACAACGGGAGGACATGCCATGGCGTGGCTGCTGGTCATAGTGGCCGGGGTGCTCGAGACCGGATTCGCCGTCTGCCTGAAGCTGTCGCACGGCTTCACCCGGCTGTGGCCCACGATCGCCTTCTGCGTGTTCGCGCTGGGCAGTTTCGGCCTCCTGACCATGTCGCTGAAGAAGCTCGACGTGGGCCCGGCGTACGCGGTGTGGACCGGAATCGGCGCGGCGGGCACCGCCATCTACGGCATGGTCTTCCTCGGCGACCTGGTCTCCACCCTGAAGATCGTCTCGATCAGCCTGGTCATCATCGGCGTGATCGGGCTGCAGCTGTCGGGCTCGGCGCACTGACCGCCCGTCAGGTCGTCGTCCGGCGCGGCAGGACGGTACGCACGAGTTCCGCCACCCCACCCTCGCCGGGCGGGGCCGTGACGCAGGACAGGGCCAGGCGCACGGCCAGTTCGCAGGAGCGGGCCAGTTCCCCGGCGTCCGGTGACGCGTCGCCCTCCAGGGCGGCGACGGCACGGTCGCGGACCAGGGCGACGAAGTCGCCGGGCGAGGGCAGCGGACCGTCGGCCCGGCGCTGGGCGGGGACCGCGGAGGAGGAGGCCACCGCCGTGAGGGGCGGCGCGGGCAGGCGCTCGCTCCAGCAGCCGGTGAGCATCGCCCGGACCAAAGCGTTGTCGCGGGCGGCGGAGACGGTCCACTCGGCGGTCGCGGTGAGGCGTTCCCGAGGGGCGCCGGGGGCGTCGCCGAGCGCACGCACCACGCCGGCCAGATACCCGTCCGCCTCCCTGCGCACGAGCGCCCGGGCGAGGCCGTCCTTGCTCCCGAACTCGTTGTAGAGCGTCTGCCGGGACACCCCGGCCGCCGCCGCCACGTCCACCATCCGCACGGCCGACCAGGGCCGGCGCGCCAACGCCGTACAGGCGGCGTCGAGCAGGGATTCCCGGGCTGCAGGCATCATCGCCTCCTCGGGCCGAGCGACTCGTTGCCCAGATTTGACGGGTACGGGGACCCTGTCAAGGGCCCTCGCACGGCCCTCGGCCGGACAACCTCGCGCCCGCCACGCCCCACCGAGCCCCTGGTGGCCCCGTCCGGCCCGCTCCGGATAGCGTGACCCGCATGGCCGACTACCTCGACGACCTCCGCCTCGCCCACGTCCTCGCGGACGCCGCCGACGCCGCGACGATGGACCGCTTCAAGGCCCTCGACCTCAAGGTCGAGACCAAGCCGGACATGACCCCGGTGAGTGAAGCGGACAAGGCCGCCGAGGAGCTGATCCGCGGTCACCTCGCCCGCGCCCGCCCCCGCGACGCCGTCCTCGGCGAGGAGTACGGCACGGAGGGCACCGGCCCCCGCCGCTGGATCGTCGACCCGATCGACGGCACCAAGAACTACGTCCGCGGCGTCCCGGTCTGGGCCACCCTCATCGCCCTGATGGAGGCCGGGGAGGGCGGTTACCAGCCCGTCGTCGGTCTCGTCTCGGCCCCCGCCCTGGGCCGCCGCTGGTGGGCGGTGAAGGACCACGGCGCGTTCACCGGCCGCAGCCTCACCTCGGCCTCCCGACTCCAGGTCTCCCAGGTCTCCACGCTCTCCGACGCCTCCTTCGCGTACTCCTCGCTCAGCGGCTGGGAGGAGCAGGGCCGGCTGGACGGCTTCCTGGACCTGACCCGCGAGGTCTGGCGCACCCGGGCGTACGGCGACTTCTGGCCGTACATGATGGTCGCCGAAGGGTCGGTCGACATCTGCGCCGAGCCGGAGCTGTCCCTCTGGGACATGGCCGCGAACGCGATCATCGTCACGGAGGCGGGCGGCACCTTCACCGGCCTCGACGGCCGCCCCGGCCCGCACAGCGGCAACGCCGCCGCGTCGAACGGCCGACTCCACGACGAGCTGCTCGGGTACCTGAACCAGCGCTACTGAGCCCCCTCAACGCCCTCCGACCGCCCCCTTGTTGACCCGCCCTTTACCTGCCACTCTGAGAGTCCCCCCACTTGTGAACTTGTGAATCCATGAACTAACTCATGGATCACCGGCAGGAGGTGGCTCCACCCATGCTCGTCCGCGAAGCCATGAGCACGGTCGTCCTCACCATCGGCCCGGCCCACACCCTCCGCCAGGCCGCCGCCCTGATGGCCGCGCGCCGCGTCGGCGCGGCGGTGGTCCACGACCCCGACGCCGGCGGCATCGGCATCCTCACCGAACGCGACGTCCTGATCTCCGTGGGCCTCGGCCAGGACCCGGACACCGAGCGCGCCCACGCCCACACCACCACCGACGTCGTGTTCGCCGCGCCGTCCTGGACCGTGGAGGAGGCCGCCCGGGCGATGGCGCACGGCGGTTTCCGCCACCTGATCGTGCTGGACCGCGGCGAGCCGGCCGGCATCGTCTCGGTCCGCGACATCATCCGCTGCTGGGCCCCGGCCCGGGAGAGGGCGCAACAAGTACCCGCCTGAGCCCGACACCCGGCCCGGGAACGCGAAACGGGCCGGACCCCCGTTCCCGGGGATCCGGCCCGCCGCCACGACAAGCGGTCCAGTGCTGGATGTGTCAGCCGCGCAGGGCCTGGACCGCGGCCTCCAGCCGCTTGCCGAAGTCACCGTCGGCCTGACGGAAGTTGTTGATCGCGCGCTCGATGATGTCCTCGCGCGAGACCTTGGAGATGGCGCCCGCCAGGTTGTCGATCAGGCGGCCCTTCTCCTCGTCCGTCATCAGCCGGTAGAGGTTGCCCGCCTGGACGAAGTCGTTGTCCTCGGCGTGCGACGGGGCCTCGGTCTCACCGGTGACGCCGGAGACCGCGACCGGCTGCCACAGCGCGCGGTCCGTCTGGAACGGGCCGCCGAAGCTGTTCGGCTCGTAGTTCTTCGCACCCTTGTGGCGGCCGTCGTACAGGTAGCCGTCACGGGAGTTGGTGCGCGCCTCGGTGGCGTGCGGACGGTTCACCGGCAGGTGGTCGGCGTTGATGCCGACGCGGTAGCGGTGGGCGTCGCCGTAGGCGAAGAGACGGCCCTGAAGCATCTTGTCCGGGGACGGGCCGATGCCGGGCACGAAGTGCGCCGGGGAGAAGATCGACTGCTCGACCTCGGCGAAGATGTTCTCCGGGTTGCGGTTGAGCTCCAGCTTGCCGAACCAGACGATCGGGTAGTCCGCGTGCGGCCACACCTTGGTCAGGTCGAACGGGTTGAAGCGGTAGGTCGCGGCCTCGGCGACGGGCATGATCTGCACGCCGACGGTCCAGGACGGGTAGTCACCGCGCTCGATGGCCTCGCGCAGGTCGCGCTGGTGCGAGTCGGGGTCCTCACCGGCGAGCTTGTCGGCCTCGGCCTGGGTGAGGCACTTGATGCCCTGGTCCGTCTTGAAGTGGTACTTGACCCAGAAGGCCTCGCCCGCCTCGTTGTTCCACTGGTAGGTGTGCGAACCGAAGCCGTCCATGTGGCGGTACGACGCCGGGATGCCGCGGTCGCCGAACAGCCAGGTCACCTGGTGGGTCGACTCGGGCGACAGGCTCCAGAAGTCCCAGACGTTGTCCATCTCCGTCGAGCCCGTGTACGGGTCGCGCTTCTGGGTGTGGATGAAGTCGGGGAACTTGATGGCGTCCTTGATGAAGAACACCGGGGTGTTGTTGCCGACGAGGTCGTAGTTGCCCTCTTCGGTGTAGAACTTCAGCGCGAAGCCGCGCGGGTCGCGGACGGCGTCCGCCGCACCCAGGTTGCCGGCCACGGTCGAGAAGCGAAGGAAGGTCTCCGTCTCCTTGCCGACCTCGGACAGGAACTTCGCCCGGGTGTACTCGGTGACATCGGCGGTGACCGTGAAGGTGCCGTAGGCGCCGGCGCCCCGGGCGTGCACGACACGCTCCGGGATGCGCTCACGGTTGAAGTGGGCCAGCTTCTCCAGGAGGAGCTGGTCCTGGACGAGCACGGGGCCGCCGACGCCCGCGGTCTCGCTGTTCTGGTTGTCGGCTACCGGAGCACCGGCCTCCGTCGTAAGCGGTCCCTGAGTCACGTACGCCTCCTGCGCCAATCCTGCAAAACCTGTCCCTTGGCTAATGCCGTTACCGATCCTACAATGGACATTGTCTAAGTCAAGTAAAGCTCCAAAGTCACACACGTTCGGGACCTGGTCCCCCTTGCTGTTAGGCTGGTGCGTATGAGTGACCTACTGGAACGGCTGCGTGGACGTGGATGGCGCATGACCGCGCAGCGACGCGTGGTGGCCGAGGTCCTCGACGGCGAACACGTCCACCTGACGGCCGACGAGGTGCACGCCCGCGCGGTGGACAAGCTCCCCGAGATCTCCCGGGCGACCGTCTACAACACCCTGGGCGAGCTGGTCACGCTCGGTGAGGTGCTGGAGGTCGCGACGGACAAGCGCGCCAAGCGCTACGACCCGAACGCGCACCGGCCGCACCACCACCTGGTCTGCGCCCAGTGCGGCGCGATCCGTGACGTCCACCCGACGGGCAACCCCCTGGCCGACCTCCCGGACTCGGAGCGCTTCGGCTTCACCGTCTCCGACGTCGAGGTCACCTACCGCGGCACCTGCCCCAACTGCGCGGCGGCGTAAGACCCGTCACACCCGCGCGAAGCCCCGGCCCCCTTGGGTGCCGGGGCTTTTCTGTGGCTTCCGTGGCTTCGGCAGCCTGTCGGGGGGCGAACGCGTCGAGGGCCGGAACCCTTTCGGATTCCGGCCCTCGACCATCAGTAGCGGGGACAGGATTTGAACCTGCGACCTCTGGGTTATGAGCCCAGCGAGCTACCGAGCTGCTCCACCCCGCGGCGATGAACGCAACATTACGTCAACCCCATGACCAGAAGCAAATCGCGACGGTCGCACCGCTCAGCCTCGGGCGCCCGGCCGGCCCCGGCACCAGCACAGCCAGGCCGCGCCCGACTCCCGCGCGGCGTCACGCCGACAACTCCTGCCGCAGCGCGTCCCGCAACCGAGCCGCCCGCTCCCCCACTTCACGCGGCCCCAGCGAGACCGCGAGGTCCGCCCACCGCTGCCCCTCCGCCAGCTCGCCCCGTCGCGCACAGACCAGCGCCAGCCGCAGCGCCGCCCGGCCGTGCCCGGCGTCGGCGGCCCGCCGCCACCACACGACCGCCTCCGGCTCGCTCCCCTCCCGGGCCAGCAGGAGCCCCAGATTGAAAGCACCGTTGCGCGACCCGGCCTCGGCCGCCTCCCGGTACCACCGCGCCGCCTCCACCACGTCGCCCCGCGCCGCGGCCATCATCCCGACCCGCACCTGGGCCCGCCGGTGCCCCTGCGAGGCCGCCCGCTCGTACCACTCCTCGCACTCGGACTTCTCGTGCGCCGGTTCGCCCAGTTCGTGCTCGGGCGCCGGCGGGCGCCGCGCGTCGAGGACCGTCGCCAGCCGGTAGGCGGCCTCGGCACTGCCCCCGCCCGCCGCGCACCGCAGGAACCGTTCGGCCTCGCGCTCGTCGCCGTCGCGCAGGCGCGCCATCCCCACCTGGAGCGCCGCTTCCGTGTGCCCGGCGGAGGCGGCCCGCTCGTACCAGCGCAGCGCCGCCCGCTCCTCGCCGCGCCCGGCGTGCAGGATGCCGAGGTTGAAGGCCGCGTCGACGCTGCCCGCCTCGGCGGCCTTGGAGAACCAGGGCTCGGCTCCGGTCTCGTCCCCGCTCCGCAGCAGCAGGATCGCGAGCGCGTTGGACGCCTCCCGGTGACCCGCGTAGGCGGCCCGCCGGTACCACTGCTCGGCCTGGGTGGTGCGGCCCTGGTCGGCGCAGAGCAGCCCGAGGTTGTACGCCCCGTTGTCGTCACCGGCGTCCATCGCGGCGCGGTACCAGCGCTCGGCGGTCTGGGTCTCGCCGCGCTCGGCGTGCAGGGCCCCCAGGGCGTTGGCGGCGTTGCCGTCGCCGTCCTGGGCGGCCCGCAGCCACCACACGGCGGCGCTCTCGGTGTCTCCCGCGTCCCGCAGCAGGAAGCCGAGCGCGCAGGCGGCACGGGCCTCGCCGTCCTTGGCGGAGGTGAGGTACCAGCGGCCGGCCTCCTTCAGCTCGCCCCGCTTCTCCAGGATCGTCCCGAGGTGCAGCGCGGCCCGCCGGTGGCCGCGCGCGGCGGCCTGGCGGTACCACTGCTCGGCCTCGTCGGCCGCCTCCGTGTCGCCTTCGTCGCGTCCGTCGCGCCTGTGCCCGGCGTTCCGGTCCAGCGTCCTGGCCAGCCGGTACGCGGCCTCCCGGTGCCCGCGTTCGGCGGCGGCCCGCATCCAGCGCCGGGCGCCCGCCTCGTCGCCACGGTGTTCCAGCAGGTCGGCGAGTGCGTAGGCGCCGAGCACATGGCCCTGCTCGGCGGCCTGGCGCAGCCAGTACTCGGCGGCGGGCTCGTCCCCGCGCTCACGGAAGTGCCGCCCGAGCGCGTGCGCGGCCGGCGCGGACCCGGCGACGGCGGCGATCCGCCACCAGCCCGCGGCCTCGTCGGCGTATCCGCGCTGGTGCAGCAGGACACCCAGGTTGTTGGCCGCGGCCCGGTCGCCGGCGGCGGTGGCGGCACGCAGGTGGGACTCGGCTCCGTCGAAATCGCCGCGGCGCAGCAGCATGGCGCCGAGAACGCTCATCGCCTCGACGTCACCGGCCTCCGCGGCCAGTCGCCTGCGCACCTCCTCGGCGGCCTCGTCGGCGGCTTCCTGAGCCTCGTCCGCGGCCTCATCCTGATCGGACGGCTGCGCAAAACGCCCTGTCTCGAACAGATTTGCCATGTCCCCCATAACGTCCATCGTCGCACCACCTGCAACCTGGGTACATCCGGTATACCGCAGCCAGTGAGGTCACTTCAGCGTTTTGTCGACATGCCCACAGGGAGACAAGTCAAACACAGATCGGCCCAACTACCCCTGGCGGCGCGGCCGTCGGCCCCACCGGCACATGCGTTCGCACACCACGAAGGCCCGGATTCCTTGGGAATCCGGGCCTTCGTGGTCGTTCGCACAAAGCTCACGAACTTCAGTAGCGGGGACAGGATTTGAACCTGCGACCTCTGGGTTATGAGCCCAGCGAGCTACCGAGCTGCTCCACCCCGCGCCGTTGTGTTCACTACCGTATCACGGCGCGGGATGACCTCTGACCAGCTCTGACGGCTGCTCGGAGCATGCGGTCAGCCGCTGTCCGAGCCTCCGCCGCCGGTATCGCCGCTGGGGGTCGCGCTCGGTGTGGACTCGCCGCCCCCTGCCTTGTCACCGCCCTTGTCGTCGCCGTTCTTGCCGCCGGCGTCCTGATCGGCCTTGGCCTGGGCGGCCTCGGCCCGCTTCAGGGCCTCCTCGAGGTCCTCCTGCGCCTTCGCGTACGCGGCGAGGTCCTTCTGCTCCAGCGCCTTCTGGCCGGCGTCGAAGGCTTCCTGCGCGTCGCTCAGCGCTTCCCGGACCGTCGGGTTGGTGGACGTCGGCGGCGGCTCGGTGGTGCCCTCGCCCTCGTCCGCCGGCGGGTCGGTGTCGGCCGCCTGCGCGCCGAAGACCTTGTTGAGGGCTTCGTCGAGCGTGTTCTCGAAGGCCGTGTTGCCGCCGTAGCTCACCAGCACCTTGCGCAGCAGCGGGTACTTGAGGTCGCCACCGCGCACGTAGACCGGTTCCACGTAGAGCAGTCCGCCGTCCAGCGGCACCGTGAGCAGGTTGCCGTACTCGACCTCCGAGTCGCCGCCTCTCAGCAGCCTGATGGACTCGGCGATGTCCTGTTCGGAGTTGAACTGGCTCTGGACCTGTTTGGGGCCGTTGACGGTGGTACTGGTCGGCAGTTTCAGGATTCTGATCTTGCCGTAGCCCTCCGTCCCCGCCTCGGCGTCGACCGCCATGAACGCGCTGAGGTTGTCGCGTCCATTGGGCGTGAACGTCGTCGTCAGCGAGAACGCCTGCTGGTCCTGGTCGGGCATCTTCATGCTCAGGTAGTACGGCGGCACCGCGTCGCCCGACTTGTTGGTCGGGTCGTCCGGCACCTGCCACACCTCGCTGCCGCTGAGGAACGTGTTGGCGTCCTTCACGTGGTAACGGGTGAGCAGCTCGCGCTGGACCTTGAACAGGTCCTGCGGATAGCGCAGATGCGCCATCAGCTCGTCGGAGATCTCGTCCTTGTCCTGCACCGTGTTCGGGAACGCCTTCATCCAGGTCTTCAGGACCGGGTCCTCGGTGTCCCACTGGTAGAGCTTGACGTCACCGCTGTACGCGTCGACGGTCGCCTTCACGGAGTTGCGGATGTAGTTGACCTGGTTCTGCTGGGCCACCACCGCCCGCTGGTCGTTGGCCGCGGTCAGCGAGTCGGCCGTGGTGTCGCCGAGCGTCGTGCGCGAGGCGTACGGGTAGCCGTTCGTCGTCGTGTACGCGTCGACGATCCACTGGATACGGCCGTCCACCACCGCCGGGTACGCGTCGCCGTCGATGGTCAGCCACGGGGCGACCGCCTCGACGCGCTCCTTGGGCGTGCGGTTGTAGAGGATCTTCGAGCCTTCACCGATCGCGCCGGAGTAGAGGATCTGCGGCTCGCTGAACGCCGCCGCGTACGCCGCGCGGTTGATCGGGTTGGACAGGTCCACCCCGCCGTCACCCGTGTAGCTGAACGTCTTCTCCCCGGAGTCGTCGGAGTAGTCGATCTCCTTCTGGGGGCCGCCGACGATCGAGTACGTGGTGGTCTTCTCGCCGTAGTAGATCCGCTGCTCGTACGTGCCGAGATCGCCCTCGGACGGCAGGTTCGACTCGGTGAAGACCGGGCGTCCCTCGGAGTCCACCTCGGTGCCCTTGGCCGCGACCACGCCGTAGCCGTGGGTGTAGCGGAAGTGGTTGTTGATCCAGTTCTTCTTCGGGATGCCGGCCAGGTTCAGCTCGCGCAGACCGATGACCGTGTCCTGGTCCTTGCCGTCCTTGGAGTAGCGGTCGACGTCCAGGTTGGTCGGGAACGCGTAGTAGTTACGCATCTGCTGGAGCTGCTGGAACGTCGGCGAGATGACGTTCGGGTCCATGATCCGGATGGACGCGGCGTCGTCGGCGTCGTCACGGAGCTTGGTCTTGTCCTTGGTCTCGCTGACGCCCGGGTACTCGCTGACCTGGGTGCCCTCGATGCCGTAGGCCTCGCGGGTCGCCGCCAGGTTCTTCGCGACGTACGGCGCCTCCTTGGCCTGCTCGTTCGGCTGGACCTGGAACTTCTGGACCAGTGCCGGGTACAGGCCGCCGATGAGGATCGCGGAGAGCACCATCAGGCCGAAGCCGATCACCGGCAGCTGCCAGGTGCGACGCCACAGGGTGGCGAAGAAGAGCAGGGCGCAGATGACGGCGATGCAGAAGAGGATCGACTTGGCCGGCAGGTAGGCGTTGGCGTCGACGTACCTCAGGCCGGTCCAGCTGTCGGTGGCCTTGAAGTCGCTGGACTTCACCGCCAGTCCGTACCGGTCGAGCCAGTAGGCGACCGCCTTGAGGGCGACGAAGACACCGAGGAGCACCGAGAGGTGACCGGTGGCCGCGGCCGTGGCACGGGCGCCCGGGCTGGTGACGCGCAGCCCGCCGTAGAGGTAGTGGGTGAGCGCGGCGGCGATCACGGAGATGATCACGGCGGCGAAGCCGAAGCCGAGCAGGAACCGGTACCAGGGCAGGTCGAAGGCGTAGAAGGCGACGTCCAGCTTGAACTGGGGGTCCTTCTGCCCGAACGAGACGCCGTTGACCCACATCAGCCAGGTCCGCCACTGGCCGGACGCGGAGGCGCCGGCGATGAGGCCGACGAGGGCGGTGATGCCGAGCAGCAGCCACTTCTTGTACGGGGCGATGCCCATGCGGTACCGGTCGAGGTTCTGCTGCTCCATCGACATCGCGCTCAGCGGCGGCCGCAGGCGGTGGGCCAGCCAGATGTTGAACCCGACGGCGAGCGCCATCAGCAGTCCGAAGACGAAGAAGAGCCCGATCTTGGTCCACAGGGTCGTCGTGAACACCGACGAGTAGTGGACCGACCGGTACCAGAGCCAGTCCGTCCAGAAACCCGCGAACATGGTGAACGCCATGCCGAGCACGGCGAGGACACCAAGAGTCATCAGCAGGGTTCGGACACGCCGGGACGGGCGGCCCACTCTGATCCGCGGCCCCGTCGGGGGGCCTCCGCCGCGGTCCGGCATCTGGAAAGCCAAGGTGCGCACCTCGAAGTTCGCTGTTGATCCGTCAGGCCCTCGGGTTCGTGGGCCCCCCGTGCGCCCCCGTGATCGTGGGCCCACACTTATGCAACTTACTCATCGTTTACTCGGTTCCCGATTCGGGCCAGTAACGAGGCAGGATTGTGACCATGTCCAACACCCCCATGGCAGCGAGCCCCCTCACCCGGGCCGTCCTCGAGATCGACGAATACGTCTCGGGCCTCGGCTGGGACCAGCCCGCACGCCTCTTTGCACTTGTCGACACCGCGCGGCTGAGGGCCGATCAGCCCTCGCTCGCGGACCGGCTCGGTCTCCAGGACGAGCCGGAGAGCTCCGGCCTGACCCCGATCGAGCAGGACGAGATTCCAACGGACCAGCCGCTCGACGAGTTCCTGGGCACCATCGCCTGGCCGGACGCGGTGGTCGGCTGTGCGCTCGTCGTGGAGCGTCTGATGCTGCCGCCGTCCGCCGAGGCCCAGGTGCCGCAGGGCCTGAACGAGGCCAAGCTGGCGCAGTGGGTGGCGGAGCACCCGGATCGCCAGGAGGTCCGCATGACGGTCGCGGTGCTGCGCGACGGTTCCCGCGACTCCGCGCTGCGCCTGCGGGAGAAGGACTCGACCACCGAGGTCCTCACCGGCTCCGACCTGGTGCCCGGTCTGGCCGAGGCGCTGACGGCGACCTTCGAGGAGTAGGGCTCAGGAGGAGGGCCGGGGGCCGTGCCGGGTTGCCCGGCCGGTCAGCCCTTCGCGCACGTCGGCAGGTCGGCGGTCTTCCCGGAGCGGATGTCCGCGAGCGCGCCGAGGGCGTCGTCGATGGTGTCCACCTTGACCAGGGTGAGCCCGTCGGGGGTGTCCTCGGCCGCGGCCGCGCAGTTGTCCTTGGGCGTCAGGAAGTACTGGGCGCCCTTGTCGCGCGCGCCGATGGTCTTCATCCCGATGCCGCCGATCGGGCCGACCTTGCCGGCGTCGTCGATCGTCCCCGTGCCGGCGACGAACGTGCCGCCGGTGAGGTCGCCCGGCGTGAGCTTGTCGTAGATGCCGAGGGCGAACATCAGACCGGCGCTCGGGCCGCCGACGTCGGCGAGCTTGATGTCGATGGTGAACGGGAAGGTGTGGTCGGTCCCCGCCGAGATGCCCACGACGGCGCGTTCCTCCCCGGCGTCGTCGGAGGTCGCCGTGGTGATCGTGACCTTCTCGGTCTTGGTGGGCGTGCGCCCCTCCTTCTCCGCGGCGGCCTGTTCCTCGGCGGGCACGATCGTGAAGACGACGTCCTGTCCGGGCTTGTGCTCGGTCACCAGCTCGGCGACATCGGAGGGCTTGCGGACGGTCCTGCCGTCCACGGCCTTGATCACGTCACCGGCGTGCAGCCGGCCCTCGGCCGGGGAGTCCTTGACCACCGTGGAGACGACGACCCAGGACTTCACCGGGATGTCGAGCGCCTTCAGCGCGGCGACCTTGGCGCTCTCCTGGGACTGGCTGAACTCCTCGGCGTTCTCCTGGGTGGCCTCTTCCTCGGTCTTGCCGTCCGGGTAGAGCGTCTCGTGCGGCACCACGCGGTTGTCGTGGGCGAGCCAGCCGTAGACCGCCTCCACGAGGTTCATCTTGTACTCGGCGCTGGTGACCCGGACGGTGGTCATGTTCAGGTGACCGCTCGCCTCGTAGGTCTTGTGCCCGTCGATCTGCAGCACCGGCTCGCCGTCGTGATCGCCGAGGGTGTTCACCGTCGGCCCCGGGGACATCTCCGAGTACGGCACGGGGATGAACACGCCCGCGCACAGGAGCGCGATCAGCATCAGGGTGGAGGCGAGCATCGTTGCGGTACGGCGTGGCATGGCACGACAGTACGGGACGCGGCTGTCGGAGCACTGTCAGGGCGGTCCGTTCAGGCGCCGGTGCGGGGCCTCTCCATCGCCTCGCGGAAACGGGCGTACCCGTCCAGTTCGGGGCCGTCGCTGCGGATCTTGCGGGTCCGGTTGGCCCAACTGCCCCACAGCCCCGCGCCGACAGCGGCCACCAGCGGAATCAGCAACCAGGCAAGCGCTGCCATGCCGACCTCCCAACCCCTTGAGCGTCCGCTACTGACTGATCAGCAGATTAACCATCCGTCGTGACAACGCTCACGCCGGGGGGCCGGTTACGCAACCGGAGCAAGGGAGGACGACGGCTCCCTCGGCACCCCTCTCAGCAGGCGCCCACCCACTCCTCGGTGCCGTCGGAGAAGGTCTGATGCTTCCAGATCGGCACCTCGTGCTTCAGGTCGTCGATCAGCTTCCGGCAGGCGTCGAACGCCTCGCCCCGGTGCGGGCAGGACACGGCGACCACCACGGCGAGATCGCCCACCTCCAGATCCCCCACACGGTGGACGGCCGCGAGCGCCCGTACGGGGTACTCCGCGGCGACCTTCTCGGCGATCCGCCGCATCTCGGCCTCGGCACTGGGGTGACAGGAGTATCCGAGCCGGTCGACGTCGGTGCCCCCGTCGTGATTGCGCACGGTTCCCACGAAGAGCGCGGTGCCGCCGGCCGCGTCGTCGCCGACGGCTCGGAAGACCTCGTCGACGGAGAGGGGCGTCTCCCGGATGCCGATCAGCCTGACGGGGTCGGGGGCGGCCAGCTCACCGGGGTGGTCGTTCGTGGTTGCCATGCGCCCATCGTGCCCCACGGCCCGGCGGCGCGGAATAGCGTGATCGCCCGGCACGCGGGCGTACCGCGTTGGAGCCTCCTACAGCGCCACCGGTCCGGACGGACGGCGCGGGCCACGGACGCAGGCAGGGACGGTGGACAGCGGGGGCGGCGGATGACGGGGACGGCGGAGGCGGCGGATGACGGGGACGGCGGACGGTGGGCCGTGCCGTCAGATCCGGCGCCGGGCCTTCCGCGCCCGCCGCACCACCGCCGCCGCGCCCAGCAGCGCCACGGTCGCACCGGCGGCTCCGGCGGCCGTCGCGTCCTTGCGCCCGAGGCGGCGCCCGGCGACCGTGTGCCGCCCGGAGACCTCCTCCAGCAGCTCCGCCAGGACCTCCTCGTTGGTGTACTTCGGCCGCCATCCCGCGTCGTGCAGCCGGCTGCCGCTCACCACCCAGGGGTACATCGTGTACGCCAGGTCCCCGGCCGGGGAGGGAGTCAGGCCGATGCGGTGCAGGCGGGCCGCCGCGCCGAGCGCGACCGCCGAGGGCAGCTCCATCCGGCGGATGCCGCTCAGCTCCTCGACCTCCTCCTGCTCCAGCCAGCCGTCGCACCCGACGGCGAGTTCCCCTTCGGCCTTCTCCAGGACGGCGTACTCGAGGGCGCTGCACAGGTCGTCGACGTGGCAGAACTGCCAGGCCGGCCGCGACCCGGCCACGACGAGCAGCCGGGGCGACTCGAAGTACCTGGTCAGGGCGGTGTCCACGCCGCCCACCAGCACGGCGGGCCGGACCACCGTCACGTTGAGACCGGGGTGGGCGCGCGGCGCGCGCCGCGCCAGCCGCTCGATCTCCAGCAGATCGCCCACGCCGGTGGCCTCGGCCGTGGCACGCAGCTCGGCGTCCTCGGACAGGGGCAGCTCGTTGTCCGGGAGGGCGCCGTAGACCATGGCGGAGGTGCAGAGCACGACGCGGTGCACGCCGGCCGCCGCGGCGGCGGTCAGGACGGTCTGCGTCCCCCGGACGTTGTAAGCGGTCCGGGCCGCCGCGTCGGTCTCCAGGTCGAGGTCGAGCGCCAGGTGCACGACCACGTCCGCACCGCGCAGTTTCTCGGCGATGGCCGGGTCCCGCACGTCCAGGATCTGCCACCGCGCCGCCGTGCACTCCCCGCGCCGTTCGTCGATGGCCACGACCTGTCTGACCTCGTCGGACGCGGCCAGCCGCTCGGTGAGCAGCGCGCCGATCCCGGACGCGGCGCCGGTGACCGCGACGACGGGTCCCCGCGCGCCGGGGCGGGGGGAACTGGTTGACTGGTTTCGCGCTGCGCGAACCTGCGGATCTGGGGAACTCACCGGGCGTCTCCAGCGGTTGTCTTCAGTACGGACGCGCTCGACGCGTACGTACCAGGTGGCATCCATCCTGCCGCAGGCAGTCAGTCGGCGAAGCACCGAGGCCCGAAGCGCCACGGGTGTCTACGCTGGGTGGTGAAGTCGGGCAGCCGTGCCGCCGGAAAGAACCGGTGGCCTTACCAGCCGAGGAACCCCGTGAGTGACACCCCATTCGGATTCGGCCTTCCGCCGGAGGAGCCGGACGACGGCGACGAGGGCAAGAAGAAGGACCAGCAGAGCGGCGGTGGTCAGGGACCGGCCAACCCGTTCGGATTCGGGCTGCCCGGGGCCGGAGGCCTGGGCGGCCCCGGCGGTCCGGGTGCGGACAACCCTTTCGCCGCCATGTTCGGTTCCATGAACCCCACCGACCTGGGCGCCGCGTTCCAGCAGCTCGGCCAGATGCTCTCCTACGAGGGCGGCCCGGTGAACTGGGACATGGCCAAGCAGATCGCCCGCCAGACGGTCGCCCAGGGCACGCCTGACGGCACCAAGGACGCCAGCGTCGGCCCGGCCGAGCGCAACGCGGTGCAGGAGGCCGTCCGCCTGGCCGACCTGTGGCTGGACGACGCGACGGCCCTGCCCTCGGGCGCGGGCACCGCGGTGGCGTGGAGCCGCGCGGAGTGGGTCGAGGCGACCCTCCCGGCCTGGCGCGAGCTGGTCGACCCGGTCGCCGAGCGCGTGGGCACCGCCATGGGCGATGTGCTGCCCGAGGAGATGCAGGCCATGGCCGGCCCGCTGATCGGCATGATGCGCTCGATGGGCGGCGCCATGTTCGGCACGCAGATCGGGCAGGCCGTCGGCGTCCTCGCCGGCGAGGTCGTCGGCTCGACCGACGTGGGCCTGCCGCTCGGACCGGCCGGCAAGGCCGCGCTGCTGCCGGCGAACGTCGAGGCGTTCGGCAAGGACCTCGGCGTGCCCCAGGAGGAGGTGCGGCTGTACCTGGCCCTGCGCGAGGCCGCCCACCAGCGCCTCTTCGCGCACGTGCCGTGGCTGCGTTCGCACCTGTTCGGCGCCGTCGACGGCTACGCCCGCGGGATCAAGGTGGACACGGCCAAGCTGGAGGACGTGGTCGGCCAGTTCGACCCGCAGAATCCGGAGCAGCTGCAGGAGGCTCTCCAGCAGGGCATGTTCCAGCCGGAGGACACCCCGGAGCAGAAGGCCGCCCTGGCCCGTCTGGAGACGGCTCTGGCGCTCGTCGAGGGCTGGGTGGACGCGGTGGTGCACACCGCCGCCAAGCCGCGCCTGTCCTCCGCCGACGCGCTGCGCGAGACCCTGCGCCGCCGTCGCGCCTCGGGCGGCCCGGCCGAGCAGACGTTCGCCACGCTGATCGGCCTGGAGCTGCGCCCGCGCCGTCTGCGCGACGCCTCGCGTCTGTGGGCGTCGCTGACGGACGCGCGCGGTGTCGACGGCCGCGACGGCCTGTGGGCCCACCCGGACATGCTGCCGACCGCGACCGACCTGGACGATCCGGACGGTTTCGTCCACCGCGAGCAGCTCGACTTCTCCGAGCTGGACAAGATGCTCGGCGAGGCGGCGGGCAAGCCCGACCTGAAGAAGAGGGACGAGAAGAAGGGCCCGGACGGGGCCGAGGGCAAGGGCGACGACGGCGAGTGAGCCTCCACGACGACGCGGTCCTGGTCCTGAAGGGGTACGAGGGCCAGGACGAGTTGCGCCAGGTTTATCTGGACCACCTGGCGACGCACCCGGACGGCATGTGGAAGGCGTGCGGGGACGGGCACATCACGGCGAGCGCCCTGGTGATCGACCCGTCGCGCGAGCGGGTCCTGCTGACGCTCCACAAGAAGCTCCGCATGTGGCTGCAGATGGGCGGCCACTGCGAGCCCGCCGACGAGACGCTGGCGCGTGCCGCCCTGCGCGAGGGCGCGGAGGAGTCCGGCATCGCCGGGCTGACCCTGCTCCCCGGCGGTCCCGTGCGGCTGGACCGCCACCACACGCCGTGCGCCTGGCATCTGGACGTCCAGTACGCCGCCCTGGCGCCGGACGGGGCCGTGGAGGCGATCAGCGACGAGTCCCTGGACCTGCGCTGGTTCGCGTACGACGAGGTGCAATCCGTGGCGGACGACTCGGTCGTACGCCTGGTGGAGGCCACGCGCGCGAGGCTCGCGACCTGAGACCGAGGGTGGGACCGCGCCCCGGAAGGGGCGCGGGGAACTGCGCGACGAGCCACGGACCACCCGCAGCCGAAAGCGTCCCGCAGCCCCCCGCTGCCCGGCCCCACCCGCGGAGCGCTCAGCTCCAGACGTTGCCCTGGTTCTGACCGCGGGCCCCCTGCTGGCCCATGCCGTACTGGGCGGCGACGCCCGAGCCGATCTGCGCGTTCTGCGGCGGCAGCAGCTCGCTGGGCTGCACCAGCGCGAAGCCGCTGCCCATGAAGCTGAGTTCCCAGCCCTCCCCGGTGCTGCCCCGGCGCCGCCACACCCCCGAGGAGTGCGTCTGGGCCTGCATCTGCACGCGCAGGCCGGTGGACCAGGCGACGATCGCGTCGGCGTCGCAGTTGACGTACTTGTCGGGCGTCACCTGCATCAGCAGCGGGGAGCCCGAGGTCATCAGGGCGACCTTGCCGCGCCCGGTGATGTTGAGCTGGTACTTCCCCGAGCCGGAGATGCCGTACAGGCTGTCGACGGCGATGACCTCGTGGTGCAGGGAGGAGTCCATGGCCAGCACGTAGCTGCTGTCGACGGTCAGACCGTCCTGGTCGACGTCCATCACGTGCACGCACTGGGCGAGGTTGGCGAAGAAGACCGTGCCCTGCCCGTGGCAGCGCATCAGGTCCAGGCCCTCACCCGTGTGCGCCCGCGCGCTCGACTGGTTGCCGCTCTGGTACTCGGCGTCGAACTCGACGAGCCCCTGGTAGGCGACCATCGTCCCCTTGCGGGCGAGCACGTCGTCGTGGCCCGTCAGGGCGACGCGGAGCATGTGCTTGCTCTGCAGACTCCAGGCTTCCTGGGTCTGCTGGTCGTTGTAGGCGAAAAGCGGGCTCTGCATGGTGTTCTGGCTCCCCCTCAGCCCCGGACCCGGAGGCGGTCGGTGCTGTCCTCACTGGGCTGGACGACGACGATGCCCTGACCGGAGAAGGCCATCTGGTAGGCCTCGCCGCTGCCGCGGCCGATCAGTGACTGCGCCTTGAAGCTGCGCTTGCCCTTCACCTTCAGGTTCGGGGACCAGGCGACGAGCGCGTCGGGGTCGACGTACGTCTCGTCCTCGCCGCCGCCGCAGTCGACGACGATCGGCTTGCCCCGGGAGGTGAGGGCGACCCAGCCCTGCCCGGAGATCTTCGTGTTCCACAGGCCCTGACCGGCGAACTTCGCCAGGCCCTTGACCCGCTCCACGCCCCAGGTGAGGTGGGCGTCGAAGGCGAGCAGATTGGTGGCGTTGACGGAGATCCCGTCGCCGTTGAGGTTGATGACGACGACGTTGGCGCCGTAGTCGGCGAGGTAGAGCAGGCCGTCGCCGGAGCACTTCATCAGGGGCGCACCCTCGCCGGTCATCCAGTCCTTGGCGATCTGGCGGACGGCCGGCGGGTTGGGCTCGTACTGGACGAAACCTTCGTAGGCGACCATCGAGCCCACACGCGCGAGGAGGTCGTTGCCGGTCTGCATGGCGACCTTCAGCATGTGGTTGCCGTGGTTCTCCATGCGGGCGGTGACGGGTGCGGGAGCGTAGCCCGCGAGCGGCTGGTTCATGTCGGGCTCTCCCTCAGATCTCGTACGGCTGGACGATGACGAAGTTTCCGGGCGCGGCCCGGAACTGCAGGTTGACGCTCTCGCCGGTGTCGCCGGCGTAGGAGTTGCGGCGCATCCGCACCTGGCTGGAGACGACCACCTGGGCGGCGGCCGACCAGGCGACCACGGCGTTGCAGTCGGCGAAGGTGGTGGGCGTGACCGGCAGCACCACGGGCACACCGTGGGTCTTGACGACGATGGTGCCGGTGCCCTGGAACTGCATGGTGAACAGCGCGCCACCGGGGATGCCGTGCCCCTCGATGCGACGGACCTCGTACTGGAGGCTCTCGTCGAAGGCGAGGACGTTCTCGGCGGAGACGCAGATGGCGTCGCCCTGCAGCTCGATGGGGTGCAGCATCGCGGAGTTCTCCGCGAGGAAGACCTGGCCCTTGCCGGTGCAGCGCATGAGCTGCATCTCCTGGCCGGTGGCGTTGCCCACGACCCGGCCGGCGAATCCGGCGCCCTTGTAGCTGAAGTCGACCTTGCCCTGGTAGAGCACCATGCTGCCCTGGCGGGCGAGCACGGGCTGGCCGTCGGCGCCGAGGTCGACGCGGACCAGCTTCTTGTTCTGCTGGGTCCAGCGCCGGCCGGTGGCCGTCTCACGGAACTGCTGGAGCGCCGCCGTCACACCGGCGCCCTGCGGCGCCTGCTGGGGCACGCCCTGGGGGGCCGCTCCCGGGGGCATGCCCTGCGGGGCGCCGTAGGGCATGCCCCCGGGAG
>MUMD01000127.1 GCA_002155895.1 Streptomyces rochei | reverse complement strand
CACCGGCGGCGCCGCCGGTGACGGCCTCGTGTTCCGTGGCCGGGGCGGGGTGCCCGTACCGGGCGAGGTCGTGGGCCGGGTGCCCGTACCGGGCGAGGTCGTGGGCGGGTGCCGTGTCGTCGGCCGGACGGGGACCTTCCATGGACCCGACGCTACAAGCGGCGGACGGGCCGGCGCCCCTGCCGATCGTCAGGTGCCGTGGCCGCCACCGGGTGGCGGTGCGCCCGCGCGGCGGTCCTCCCGTGGCAGGATCGGAGGGTCATGACTGCGCCCACGAAGCCCCCGCACAACGGCCCCTCCGACCCCGCCCGGACCGCGGCGTCCCCCGGCGGCCCCGGTACGTCCGGCACCGGCGCCGACACCGGCGCGCCCGCCTCCGGTGTGCCACTGCACGCTCCCGTCGTCGACTGGTTCGCCGAGCACGCCCGCGACCTGCCGTGGCGGCGGCCGGAAGCCGGTGCGTGGGGCGTGATGGTCAGTGAGTTCATGCTCCAGCAGACGCCGGTGAGCCGCGTCCTGCCCGTCTACGAACAGTGGTTGGCCCGCTGGCCCCGCCCCGCCGACCTCGCCGCCGAGGCGCCCGGCGAGGCCGTCCGGGCCTGGGGACGGCTCGGTTACCCGCGTCGCGCCCTGCGCCTGCACGGCGCCGCCGCGGCCATAACGGAACGGCACGGCGGTGACGTTCCGTCGGACCACGCGCAGTTGCTGGCGCTGCCCGGCATCGGCGAGTACACGGCCGCCGCGGTCGCCTCCTTCGCCTACGGCCAGCGCCACGCCGTGCTGGACACCAATGTCCGCCGGGTCCTCGCCCGCGCGGTCACCGGGGTGCAGTACCCGCCGAACGCGACCACCGCGGCCGAACGGAAGCTCGCCCGCGCCCTGCTGCCCGACGACGAGGCCGAGGCCGCCCGCTGGGCCGCCGCCTCGATGGAGCTGGGCGCGCTGGTGTGCACGGCGAAGAACGAGTCGTGCCACCGCTGCCCGATCGCCGGCCGATGCGCCTGGCGGCTGGCCGGGAAGCCCGCGCACGACGGGCCGCCGAGGCGTGGGCAGACGTACGCCGGCACCGACCGGCAGGTGCGCGGGCGGCTGCTCGCGGTGCTGCGCGAGCAGCCGGGCCCGGTGCCGCAGGCGGCCCTCGACCAGGTGTGGCACGAGCCGGTGCAGCGCGCCCGCGCCCTGGACGGCCTGGTGGCCGACGGCCTGGTGGAACCGCTGGCGGACGGGCTGTACCGGCTGCCGCTGGGCTGAACCACGGCGCGGGCACAGGCCGGGCACAGGGAGAGCGGCGACAGTGGGCGGGGCACCGCTCGCAGGACGTCGTCCGTGACATCCGCCCGGTCTTCCCCCGGCCTCCGCCCACCCCCGAACAACCGGGCGAATCCCCCATAACACCACCAAGCGGCGCGGCGATATGCCCGTTTCCTTCTTCCGTTACACAACCGACGGACAGCCGAGGGTTTGCCGCAGGGTGCTTCGCACAGCGCCGTGACAACGCTTCCCTACCTTCGTTTCCGTGCCCCGCAGGCACAGAGGACTACGGACCACAGGCAGTGGGCCGGCGGTGACCACCGTCGGAGTACGGGGATCGGAAGGCGGTTGACATGGGCGAGGTACTCGAGTTCGAGGAGTACGTCCGCACCCGGCAGGACGCGCTGCTGCGCAGCGCCCGGCGCCTGGTCCCGGACCCCGTCGATGCCCAGGACCTGCTGCAGACCGCGCTGGCCCGGACTTACGGCCGCTGGGAGACCATCGAGGACAAGCGCCTCGCGGACGCCTACCTGCGCCGGGTGATGATCAACACGCGGACCGAGTGGTGGCGGGCGCGGAAGCTGGAGGAGGTGCCCACCGAGCAGCTCCCGGAGTCCTGCGTGGACGACTCCACCGAACAGCACGCCGACCGCGCCCTGCTGATGGACGTCATGAAGGTGCTCGCCCCGAAGCAGCGCAGTGTCGTGGTGCTGCGACACTGGGAGCAGATGTCAACGGAGGAGACCGCCGCCGCCCTCGGCATGTCGGCGGGAACGGTCAAGAGCACGCTGCACCGGGCGCTCGCCCGGCTCCGCGAGGAGCTGGTCGCCCGCGATCTGGACGCGCGGGCGCTGGAGCGTGAGGAGCGGGAGCGTTGCGCGGCCTGACCAACGGTCGATCACCCGGCAGGGGGAGGAACGGCACGCAGGCGACGAGTGCGGCGGTGGCCGCGTTCGTCGCCCTCGGCGTTTCCCTCTCCGGCTGCGGGGCCGGCGGCACCGGCGCCCGTGACGAGGGGCCCGCCCACGCCGAGGCGGTGGAGGGCGCCGCCTCCCCCTCCCCCGTGGCCTCCCCCTCGAAGGTTCCCGAGCGGGTGGACGCGGTGCGGCTCGTCAAGACCGACCCGAAGGTCTCCGCCGAGGTCAAGCGCGAACTCAAACCGTGCGTGGGCGACCAGTACCCCGTCGACGTGTCGTACGGGAAGCTGACCGGCCAATCGGCCGAGGACGTCGTCGTCAACGTGCTGACGTGCGGCGACGGGGTGGGGGTGGGCAGTTACGTGTACCGCGAGGAGGACGGCGCGTACCAGAATGTCTTCCAGGCCGAGGAGCCCCCGGTCTACGCGGAGATCGACCGCGGCGATCTGGTGGTGTCCAAGCAGGTGTACGAGAAGGGCGACTCGGTGTCGAGCCCGTCCAGCTCCATCGTGATCACGTACCGCTGGGCGTCGGGCCGGTTCGCCGAGGAGTACCGCACCCACAACGACTACAGCAACGCCGTCGGAGGCATGCCCTCCCCGGCTCCGGAACCGGAGAACTGACCCGGGGAGCCGGCGTGCCCGGCGGGTGAACCGATCGGGCCGCCCGGACCGATGAGGACATGAACACCGCGGGGGAATGAACGCGTGGCGCGATCGTCGCGTCTACCGAGTGACCGCACACGAGGACTGAGAGCACCGGGATGGCAGACCAGACCCACGTCCTGTTCGTCGAGGACGACGACGTCATCCGCGAGGCCACGCAGCTCGCCCTGGAGCGGGACGGCTTCGCGGTCACCGCGATGCCCGACGGGCTGTCGGGGCTGGAGGCGTTCCGGGCCGACCGGCCCGACATCGCGCTCCTCGACGTCATGCTCCCCGGCCTGGACGGCGTCAGCCTGTGCCGGCGCATCCGGGACGAGTCCACCGTGCCGGTGATCATGCTGTCGGCGCGGGCGGACTCCATCGACGTGGTGCTCGGTCTGGAGGCGGGCGCCGACGACTACGTGACCAAGCCGTTCGACGGTGCCGTGCTGGTCGCCCGGATCCGTGCGGTGCTGCGCCGCTTCGGACACGCGGGCGGCGGCGACCGGGCGGACGCGGGGAGCGCCGCGGACACCGGGGGCGTGCTCACCTTCGGCGAGCTGGAGGTGGACACCGAGGGCATGGAGGTGCGGCGGGCCGGGCGGCCGGTGGCGCTCACCCCGACCGAGATGCGGCTGCTGCTGGAGTTCTCCTCCGCGCCGGGCACGGTGTTCTCCCGGGACCGGCTGCTGGAACGCGTGTGGGACTACGGCTGGGGCGGGGACACCCGCGTCGTCGACGTCCATGTGCAGCGGCTGCGCACCAAGATCGGCCAGGACCGGATCGAGACGGTCCGCGGCTTCGGCTACAAGTTGAAGGCCTGAGCGGGGACGGCGGGACACAGGACATGCGGGGGTTCTTCCGACGCGGAGCCACGCCGACACCGGGACGCCCCGAGGCGGGACGCCCGACACCGGGACGCCCGGAGGCGGGACACACGGCACCGGAACGCCCGGCGGCGCGGCCCGGCGTCCGCGCGCTCGGCATCCGCACGCTCGGCATCCGCAGCGGGCTGCGCTGGAAGCTCAGCGCGGCCATCGCGCTGGTCGGCGCGCTGGTCGCGATCGCGCTGAGCCTGGTCGTGCACAACGCGGCGCGGGTCTCGATGCTGGACAACGCGCGCGACCTCGCGGACGACCGGGTCCTGATCGCCCAGCGCAACTACGAGCTGTCCGGACGGCAGAACTTCCCCAACGCCAAGATCGACGACCCGGAGCTGCCGCCGGAGCTGCGCCGCAAGGTCGAGGCGGGGCGGCGGGCGACGTACGTCTCGGAGCGGGCCGACGGGGTGACGGACATCTGGGCCGCCGTGCCGCTCAAGGACGGGCACGTGATGTCGCTGCACTCCGGGTTCACCGACCGCAGCGCCGACATCCTCGAGGACCTGGACCAGGCCCTGGTCATCGGCTCCATCGCGGTCGTCCTCGGCGGCAGCGCCCTCGGCGTGCTCATCGGCGGGCAGCTCTCGCGCCGGCTGCGCAAGGCCGCCGCCGCCGCGCACCGGGTCGCCAACGGCGAGCCCGACGTGCGCGTGCGGGACGCCATCGGCGGGGTCGTCCGGGACGAGACCGACGACCTGGCGAGCGCGGTCGACGCGATGGCGGACGCCCTGCAGAAGCGGCTGGACGCCGAGCGCCGGGTCACCGCCGACATCGCGCACGAGCTGCGCACGCCGGTGACCGGACTGCTGACGGCGGCCGAGCTGCTGCCGCCGGGGCGGCCGACCGAGCTGGTGCTGGACCGGGCGAAGGCGATGCGCACGCTGGTGGAGGACGTGCTGGAGGTGGCCCGGCTCGACGGTGCCTCCGAGCGGGCCGAGCTGCAGGACATCATGCTGGGCGCCTTCGTGACCCGACGGGTGGCGGCCAAGGACCCGGACGTCACCGTCCACGTGGTGCACGAGTCGGAGGTCACCACCGACCCGCGGCGCCTGGAGCGCGTGCTGTTCAACCTGCTCGCCAACGCCGCCCGGCACGGCCGGCCGCCCGTCGAGGTCAGCGTCGAGGGGCGGGTGATCCGGGTCCGCGACCACGGGCCGGGCTTTCCCGAGGACCTGCTCGCCGAGGGGCCGAGCCGCTTCCGCACCGGCGCCGCGGACCGGGCCGGGCGCGGGCACGGGCTGGGCCTGACCATCGCGGCCGGTCAGGCCCGGGTCCTGGGGGCCCGGCTCACCTTCCGCAACATACGGCCCGCCGGGGCGCCCGCGCACGTGCCGGCCGAGGGCGCGGTCGCCGTGCTCTGGCTCCCGGAGCACGCGCCGACCAACACCGGGAGCTACCCGATGCTGCCGGACCGGGTGGCAGGCGGGTCCTAGCAGGCCCGGTCCCGGTCGGTGTCGAGGACGGATCGAGGACGGTCACCCGGTGGACGGCGAAGGCCCCCGGACGGCAGGCGCCGCCCGGGGGCCTGGAGGGGGCGGGTGGCCCCGGGGTCACACCGCCTCGCTCACCCGTGCCTTCGCCGTCGCCGTGTCGTCGTCCCCGTCGGAGGGGCCGTCCGCCGCCTGCGGGCCCGCGCCCTTCAGCGGGACCTCCTTGACGAAGACCGCCGCGACCAGCGCGAGGACCGCCACCGCCGCGCCCAGCAGGAACGCGCCGTGGGTGCCGGAGGAGACCGCGTGCTGGTAGGCCTCGCGGGCCGTGGCCGGCAGGAGGTCCAGCGCCTCCTTGGTCAGGGTCGCCGTCTGCTCCGTCGCCTGGGAGCCGGCCGCTCCGGCCCGCTCGGACATGACGTCCTGGACCCGGTGGTTGAAGATCGCGCCCATGATCGCCACGCCGAAGGAGGAGCCGAGGGTGCGGAAGAGGGTGGTGGACGAGGAGGCGACGCCCATGTCCTTCATCTCCACGCTGTTCTGCGCCACCAGCATGGTGATCTGCATCAGACAGCCCATGCCGAGCCCGACCACGGCCATGTACAGCCCGGAGGTGAGGCGGCTGGTGTCGGTGTCCATGAGGGAGAGCAGGAACAGCCCCACCGTCATCAGCGCGCCGCCCGCCAGCGGGAAGACCTTGTAGCGGCCGGTGCTGGTGGTGATCCGGCCGGCGACCATCGACGTGACGAGCATCGCGCCGAGCATCGGCAGGAGCAGCAGCCCGGAGTTGGTGGCCGAGGCGCCCTGCACCGCCTGCTGGTAGAGCGGCAGGAACAGGGTGGCGCCGAACATCACGAAGCCGGTGATGAAGCCGATCAGGGACATCAGCGTGAAGTTGCGGCTGCGGAAGATGTGCAGCGGCACGACCGGCTCGGCGGCCTTGGTCTGCCAGAAGACGAAACCGACCAGCGCGGCGACGCCGATGCCGATCAGCTCCATGATCCGCGCGGAGGTCCAGGCGTACTCGGTGCCGCCCCAGGTGGTGACCAGCACGATCGCGGTGATGCCGACGGTCAGCAGCGCGGCGCCGAGATAGTCGATCCGGGCCTGGCTGCGCTTCTTCGGCAGGTGGAGCACGGCGCTGACGGCGACGAGCGCGACCGCGCCGAGCGGCAGGTTGATGTAGAAGGACCAGCGCCAGCCCCAGTGGTCGGTGATGGTGCCGCCGACCAGCGGTCCGCCGATCATGGCCAGCGCCATGACGCCGGCCATCATGCCCTGGTACTTGCCGCGCTCCCGGGGCGGTATCAGGTCGCCGATGATGGCCATCACGCCCACCATCAGACCGCCCGCGCCCAGGCCCTGGACGGCACGGAAGCCGATGAGCTGGCCCATGTCCTGCGCCATGCCGCTGAGCGCGGAGCCGATCAGGAAGACGACGATGGACGTCATGAAGACGCCCTTGCGCCCGTACATGTCGCCGAGCTTGCCCCACAGCGGGGTGGAGGCCGCGGTCGCGAGCGTGTAGGCGGTGACCACCCAGGAGAGGTGCTCCAGGCCGCCCAGCTCACCCACGATCGTCGGCATCGCCGTACCGATGATCATGTTGTCGAGCATCGCGAGCATCATCGCGATCATGAGTGCGAGCAGGACCACCCGCACGCTCCTGGGCTGTTTGCCGCCATCCGTGTCGACGGTCCCCGCCGCCGGTGCGTCCGCCATGAACCTTCACTCCCCCAGCCACCGCTGTCACTCGCCTACTTACTTGCCGACCGGCAAGTTGACTACACTCGGAAAGTAGACGCGTAACTAGCCGGGCGTCAAGTAAGTATTTTGGAAAGTGCGCGGAGCGGGAGGTGCGTAGGAGGATGGGCGGCACGATGGACAGCACCAAGCAGCAGCGGCGCCGCGGGGACACCCGCCGGCGCATCCAGGACGTGGCGCTCGCGCTCTTCGCCGAGCAGGGGTACGAGAAGACCTCACTGCGCGAGATCGCGGAGCGGCTGGACGTCACCAAGGCCGCCCTCTACTACCACTTCAAGACCAAGGAAGAGATCCTGGTCAGCATCTTCGAGGGCCTGGTCAGGCCGGTGGAGGAGCTGATCGAGTGGGGGCGGGAGCAGCCGCACACCCTGGAGACGAAGCAGGAGATCATCCGCCGCTACAGCGAGGCGCTGGCGGCCGCGGCCCCGCTCTTCCGCTTCATGCAGGAGAACCAGGCGACGGTGCGGGACCTGCGCATCGGCGAGATGTTCAAGACCCGCATGCTCGGCCTGCGGGACATCCTGATAGACCCCGAAGCGAACCTGGCCGACCAGGTCCGCTGTGTGAGTGCGCTCTTCACGCTGCACGCCGGGATGTTCGTCCTGAACGACCTGGCGGGCGACCCCGAGGAGAAGCGCGCGGCCGTCCTCGAGGTCGCCACCGATCTGGTCACCCAGGCGCACCGGGGAGCCGGCGGCTCCTAGCCGGCGTCCGTCAGACGGTCACGCCCTTGGAGCGCAGGAAGGAGACCGGGTCCACGGCCGAGCCGTAGTTCGGGGTGGTGCGGATCTCGAAGTGCAGGTGGGGGCCGCTGGAGTTACCGGTGTTGCCGGACTTCGCGATGGACTGGCCGGTCTTCACGATCTGGCCGATCTTCACGTTGATCTTGGACAGGTGCGCGTACTGGGAGTACGTGCCGTTGCCGTGCTTGATCACGATCGCGTTGCCGTAGGCGGGGCCGTCACCGGCGCCGTTGCCGCCGGCCTTGACGACGGTGCCGCCGTGGGTGGCGACGACGTTGGTGCCGATCGGCACGGCGAAGTCCTGGCCGCTGTGCTTGCTGGCCCACATGCCGCCGTTCTGGGCGAAGCTGGCGGTGAGCTTGTAGTTCTTCACCGGGTCCACCCAGGAGGCGGCCTTCTTCTTGGTGGCCGTCTTCTTGGCGGTGACGGTCTTGGTGGCGGCCTTCTCGGCCTTCGCCGCCTTGGCCTGCGCCGCGGCCTGGGCCTCGACGGCGCTCGCCGCGGTGGAGGTGCTGGAAGCCGCCGTGGTGCCGGTGGCGGCCGCGACCCCGGCTCCCAGTGCGACCGAGGCTCCGAGGCCGGCGGCCATCACCGCGGCGCGGGTGCGGAGGGTCGTACGGGAAGAACGGGACGTGACACGCGGGAACATTCGAACCTCATGGGGACGGGAACAGAGGAAAGCCCCTCCGGCGGGACGCTCGAGGCGCTCACCGGGCGGGCTCAACCTTGGTAACCCGACCGGCCCAAAGTGCACAAAGGTGTGACCTACGACCCCATGTAGTACTTCAGCGCGATACTTCCCAGCTCACGACACAACTCCCATTCAGGACAAAACCAGGCCAGAGTCCTGCAAAGCGGCCATCGGTTCACGGAGGTATGTCCGTTTTCGTAGTTCTTGCGGCATCCACTATTCCTCGTAGTACGCCCCAAAACCCCTGTGCGGCACATCACCGGCGGCGGCACCCGAGGACCCCCCGAATGTGACCCGGGCTACCCCGCTCCGACCTAACCCGCCCCCACCACAAGGGGGTTAAGAGGGCCCCCGACAGTGGTCGGCGTCACGCGAAACGGGCGCTCCACCCCCCTCTCCGGCGCGCGGATCAGCCGCCTACCGGCCGGTAACCCAATCGTTGCCGTACGGCCACTTGCTCACGTGAGCATGCTCGCGACAACTTGGGTGCCGTCAGGCATCCGCGCAGGCATGAGAGGACCCCAACCCCCCATGACCGAACAGACCGGACAGACCAGACAGACCCGGCGTACCTGGAAGCGGGCGGCGGGCACGGCCGCCGTCGCCGCGGCCGCCCTCACCGCGACGGTCACGCCGTCCGCCGCCGCCCCGGTCGAGACCCGTCCCGCCGCCGCCCCGGTGGCCGCGGCCGCGGCGGACGTCGACTACGACACCTGGCAGCGGGACTGCCGGGCCGTGATGGACCAGGCGCTGCCCTATCTGAAGGAGCGCATCGCTGACGCCGCGCCCGGCGAGAAGCAGGCGATCGTCCTCGACATCGACAACACCGCGCTGGAGACCGACTTCGGCTTCAGCTACCCGCAGCCCGCCAACCGGCCGGTCCTGGAGGCCGCCCGGTACGCCCAGGAGCACGGCGTCGCCCTGTTCTTCGTGACCGCCCGCCCGGGCATCATCGAGGCACCCACCGAGTGGAACCTCGACCACGCCGGCTACGAGTCCTCCGGCCTGTACGTCCGCGGCTTCATCGACCTCTTCCGGAACGTCGCCGAGTACAAGACGGAACAGCGCGCCGAGATCGAGTCCAAGGGCTACACGATCATCGCGAACATCGGCAACAGCGCCACCGACCTGTCGGGCGGCCACGCCGAGAAGACGTTCAAGCTCCCGGACTACGACGGCCAGTTGTCCTGACGCCGGCCGATAGGCTCCTCCCCTGGTCGAACCATCACGGGGGTGGCGCATGGAACCGGCGGTACTGGGTGGGAAGTTGGCGTCCTCTCTGGTCGCCCCACTGGTGAAGAAGCTGTTCGTCACGGGCGGTCCCGGCGCCGGACTCGTCGACCGGCCCGTCCGGCTCACCCGCCTGGTCTCCTTCCGGGGCGAGCAGCGCCACCTCGGTGAGGCGGAGGTGGGCAGGCTCGCCGGGCGGCTGGTCGGGGCGTCCCTGGACTCCCCCGGCGAGCCGCCCTTCCCACCGGACGAGACGGAGGCCGTCACCCACGCGCTGACGGCCCGTCTGCTCGCCCTCGGCGACCTGGACATGGACGACGTCCAGGCGGTGCGGCTGGGCCACCGGGAGCTGGCCGCGCAACTGCGGCGCCGGACGCCCTCGGCCACCGGGGGCCTGTCCGCCGACGCCTGCCACTTCCTCGACTCGGTGACGGAGTGGGCCTGCCTGCACATCCTGGAGTTCTTCACCCGGCGCTCCACCTTCGTCGCCCGGACCCTGGTGGCCCAGACCCGCGGCCAGGCCGAGCTGATCGCCAAGGTCGACGAGCTGATCGCCCGCACTCCCAGGCCGGACGCCCGGGACACGGCGTTCGAGCGCCGCTACCTGCCGTACGTCGCCGACCAGCACAACCGCATCACCATCTACGGCATCGACCTGCGCGACTCCCCCGACCGCTGGCCCCTGGAAGTCGCCTATCTGAGCCTGGAGGCGACCGGCACCGAGGAGCGGGCCGCCCTGCCCGGGGAACCTCCCGAGCCCGAACGCACCGTCCACCTCTCCGCCGACGAGGCGCTGCGCGGCGACGACCGCGTGCTGCTGCGCGGCGACGCGGGCTCCGGCAAGACGACCCTGGTGCAGTGGCTGGCGGTGACCGCCGCACGGGACGGGGACCGTGTCCCGTACGTCCTGCCGCTGCGCACCTTGGTCCGGGCGGGGGCACTGCCCGCCCCGGCGGCCTTCCTCACCGCCGTGGGCTGCCCGCTCACCCCGCCGGAGGGCTGGGCGGAGCGGGTGCTGAGCGCCGGCCGGGGCCTGGTCCTCGTCGACGGCCTGGACGAGATCCCCGCCGCCGACCGGCACCGCGCCCGTGACTGGCTCCTCGCCCTCATCCGCGCCTTCCCGGGCAACCGCTGGCTGCTCACCTCCCGCCCCACCGCCGTACGCCCCGACTGGCTGGCCGCGGAGGGCTTCCGGGAACTGGCCCTCACCCCGATGCGCCGGGACGACGTCACCACCTTCGTACGGCGCTGGCACGCGGCGGCCGACGCCCCCGAGTACGAGGCGAAGCTGCTGGACGCCCTGCGCACCAAGCGGGACCTGGCCCGGCTCGCCACCAACCCGCTGATGTGCGGCCTGATCTGCGCCCTGCACCGGGAACGGCGCGGCTACCTCCCCACGGGCCGCAAGGAGCTGTACGACGCCGCCCTGACGATGCTGCTGGCCCGCCGGGACCGGGAGCGGGGGATGGAGGCCGTCGACCTGGGCGAGGAGGCACAGCTGGAACTGCTCCAGCGGCTGGCGTACGCGCTGGTGCTGAGCGGACGTACGGAGATGGACGTGGAGACGGCCGAGGGCATCGTGGAGCGTGCCCTGCCGTCGGTCGCCTCTGCGGCGGGGCAGGGGGACGCGGCGACGGTCCTGCGGGCGCTGGTCCTGCGCAGCGGGCTGCTCCGGCGCCCCGGCGAGGGAACCCTGGATTTCGTCCACCGCACCTTCCAGGACTACCTGGGCGCGCGGTACGCGGTCGAGGAGGGCCACCTCGACGTCATCGCCGGCCACGCGGGCGACACCCAGTGGGAGGACGTGATCCGCATGGCGGTGGCCCACGCCCGCCCCGGCGAGCGGGCGATGCTGCTGCGGCGGCTGCTGGCCGAGGACACCCCTCGGCTGACGCTGCTGGCCCTGGCCTGCCTGGAGCACGCGACGGCCCTGGACCCGGCGGTGCGGGCCCAGGTGGAGGCGCGGGCGGGGGCGCTGATCCCTCCGGGGACGACGGAGGACGCGAAGGCGCTGGCGGAGGCCGGGCCACTGGTCCTGGAGCTGCTGCCGGGTCCGGAGGGGCTGACGGACGCGGAGGCGCACGGGGTGACGGTGACGGCCTCGCTGCTGGCCGGGCGCGAGCCCAGCGGTGCGTTGGCGGTGCTGCGCCGGTTCCGGGATCACCCGGCTCTCCGGGTGCGACGGCAGTTGGTCGGGACATGGGAGCGGTTCGATGCGCGGGAGTACGCAGTAGAGGTGCTGGACCACCTGGACCGCACGGATCTTTTCCTGAGCTGCACCACGGTGGAGCAGCGCGCGACCCTCGCCGACATGCGGCCGTGGAGCCTCCTGGACCTGCGTGGTCCGGGCAGCGTGTCCGCGGCCATCGGCTACGTAGGGGAACCCGACGTGGTCGAGGAGCTGCACGTCGCGGACGATCCCGAGCTGACCGACCTGGCTGAGCTGACGGTCTTTGGCTCGCTGCGGCGCCTGCAGCTCGTCAGCTGCCTTTCGGCCCGAGGGCTCGCCGGCCTTTCGGCGCTTCCACTCAGCGAACTGGCCATCAGCGACATGGCCGATCTGTCCGGTCTGCGCGAGCTGGACTCGCTCCGGTTCCTGTCCCTCACGCAGGAGCTTCCGGGCGGTCAGCTGACGGATGCCCTTCCCTTGGCCGCGCCGTTCGAGTTCCTCTTCCTCGGACTCACGGCAATCGACAGCACAGGTCTTGGTGGTCTGTCCCACTGGCAGAGCCTGAAGTACCTCAGCCTGGGGCCCAAGCTTTCACTCGGCGCGGACGACTGGGCGGAGATCGCCCAATTGCCTCTCCTCACCTGTCTGTATCTGAACGCCACGCTGTTCTCGGACGGGCTCGGTCCCCTGCCGGTTCTCCCTGGCGTCGGCGAGCTACGTCTCGCGGCTCTCAACGGAGAAGAGGACGTCTCGGTCCTCCCGTCCCGACTGCCCGGCGTACGCACGGTCGTCCTCCAGACCGCCCCCGGCGCCCGCTTCGACACCACTCCCTACGCCGCTCTCTTCCCCGACGCAGAAGTGAGCGTGGACGAACGCTGACGCGGCACGGCAAAGGGGCTGCCCGGGACCGGAGTCCCGGGCAGCCCCTTTCCAGGCTCACCCCCGGAGGGCTACGCCTCCTTGCTCAGGTTCGGGCCGGCGCCGCCGGCCGCCTGCTCGATCGGCGGGACGTCGGGGAGGGCCGACTTCTCCTCACCCCGGAAGGTGAAGGTCTTGGCGTCGCCCTCGCCCTCGGTGTCCACGACCACGATGTGACCGGGGCGCAGCTCGCCGAAGAGGATCTTCTCCGACAGCGTGTCCTCGACCTCGCGCTGGATCGTGCGACGCAGCGGACGCGCGCCCAGCACCGGGTCGTAGCCCTTCTTGGACAGCAGCTCCTTGGCGGACTGGGACAGCTCGATGCCCATGTCCCGGTCCTTGAGGCGCTCGTCGACCTTGCCGATCATCAGGTCGACGATCTGGAGGATGTCGTCCTGGCTGAGCTGCGGGAAGACGACCACGTCGTCGACGCGGTTGAGGAACTCGGGCCGGAAGTGCTGCTTCAGCTCGTCCGAGACCTTGTTCTTCATGCGCTCGTAGTTGGTCTTCGTGTCGCCCGCGGCGGCGAAGCCGAGGTTGAAGCCCTTGGAGATGTCCCGGGTGCCGAGGTTGGTCGTCATGATGATGACCGTGTTCTTGAAGTCCACGACCCGGCCCTGGGAGTCGGTCAGGCGACCGTCCTCCAGGATCTGCAGCAGCGAGTTGAAGATGTCCGGGTGGGCCTTCTCGACCTCGTCGAAGAGGACGACGGAGAACGGCTTGCGGCGGACCTTCTCGGTCAGCTGGCCGCCCTCCTCGTAGCCCACGTAGCCGGGGGGCGAACCGAAGAGACGCGAGACCGTGTGCTTCTCGCTGAACTCCGACATGTCGAGGGAGATCAGCGCGTCCTCGTCACCGAAGAGGAACTCGGCGAGGGCCTTGGACAGCTCGGTCTTACCGACACCGGACGGACCGGCGAAGATGAACGAGCCACCCGGGCGCTTCGGGTCCTTCAGACCGGCACGGGTACGGCGGATCGCCTTGGAGAGCGCCTTGACGGCGTCCTTCTGGCCGATGACCCGCTTGTGGAGCTCGTCCTCCATGCGCAGCAGGCGGGACGACTCCTCCTCCGTGAGCTTGAAGACCGGGATGCCGGTGGCGGTCGCCAGGACCTCGGCGATCAGCTCGCCGTCGACCTCGGCGACGACGTCCATGTCGCCGGCCTTCCACTCCTTCTCCCGCTTGGCCTTGGCGGCGAGGAGCTGCTTCTCCTTGTCGCGCAGGGAGGCGGCCTTCTCGAAGTCCTGCGAGTCGATCGCGGACTCCTTGTCGCGGCGGACGCCGGCGATCTTCTCGTCGAACTCGCGCAGGTCCGGCGGCGCGGTCATCCGGCGGATGCGCATCCGGGAACCGGCCTCGTCGATCAGGTCGATCGCCTTGTCCGGCAGGAAGCGGTCCGAGATGTAGCGGTCGGCGAGCGTCGCCGCCTGGACCAGGGCCTCGTCCGTGATGGAGACGCGGTGGTGCGCCTCGTACCGGTCGCGCAGCCCCTTGAGGATCTCGATCGTGTGCGGCAGCGACGGCTCCGCGACCTGGATGGGCTGGAAGCGGCGCTCGAGGGCCGCGTCCTTCTCCAGGTGCTTGCGGTACTCGTCCAGCGTGGTCGCACCGATGGTCTGCAGCTCACCGCGGGCCAGCATCGGCTTGAGGATGCTCGCGGCGTCGATGGCGCCCTCGGCGGCACCCGCACCGACCAGCGTGTGCAGCTCGTCGATGAACAGGATGATGTCGCCGCGGGTGCGGATCTCCTTGAGCACCTTCTTCAGGCGCTCCTCGAAGTCACCGCGGTAGCGGGAGCCGGCGACCAGGGCGCCGAGGTCCAGGGTGTAGAGGTGCTTGTCCTTGAGGGTCTCGGGCACCTCGCCCTTGACGATGGCCTGCGCGAGGCCCTCGACGACGGCGGTCTTGCCGACGCCGGGCTCACCGATGAGCACCGGGTTGTTCTTGGTACGGCGGGAGAGCACCTGCATGACCCGCTCGATCTCCTTCTCGCGCCCGATGACCGGGTCGAGCTTGGACTCACGAGCGGCCTGGGTGAGATTCCGGCCGAACTGGTCGAGGACCAGGGACGTGGAGGGCGTGCCCTCCGCAGGACCGCCGGCGGTGGCGGTCTCCTTGCCCTGGTAACCGGAGAGCAGCTGGATGACCTGCTGCCGCACCCGGTTGAGATCGGCGCCCAGCTTGACCAGGACCTGGGCGGCGACGCCCTCGCCCTCACGGATCAGGCCGAGCAGGATGTGCTCCGTGCCGATGTAGTTGTGACCGAGCTGAAGGGCCTCGCGGAGCGACAGCTCCAGGACCTTCTTGGCACGGGGGGTGAAGGGGATGTGACCCGACGGGGCCTGCTGGCCCTGCCCGATGATCTCCTCCACCTGCTGGCGGACCGCCTCGAGCGAAATCCCGAGGCTCTCAAGGGCCTTGGCGGCGACACCCTCACCCTCGTGGATCAGGCCCAGGAGGATGTGCTCGGTGCCGATGTAGTTGTGGTTGAGCATCCGGGCTTCTTCCTGAGCCAGGACGACAACCCGCCGCGCGCGGTCGGTGAACCTCTCGAACATCGTTAATCGCTCCTCAGAGCGGTCAGGCAGTAAGGGGAACTTCCCCTCCCTGTCCTTCCGCAGCTTAGTCCCGCAAGCGGGGACCGCTCATTCCAACTGCCGACACCGTCGATGGCCTCCTGACCCCTGACGCCGACATCTGCCACAACCCGATGGTGCGAGACGATGTTCCCGCAGGCCAGGCACTTACCCCACTCGCCACTACGCCGATGGCGAACGTGAGGCGGCCCGATCCGCGCGTCGCCCCCTCCCACTAGGGATGTCTTACCCGCTGGGACTGACACTCCATGCCGCGCGGCCCGGTTCCCTCCGCTACGGGCGAACAACCTTGCGCCTTCCCGCACCCCCGCACGCCCCCTTTTCCGGCACCCTCCGCAGTTGCGACACCACTCAGCGTAACTCGGACGCCCTGGAGACTGTTGCACTTGGCATGGTTGGCACCCCACCCGCGGCACCGGCCCGGATTCCGGTCCCGGCAGTCCCGGCGGTCCCCGGCTCCTTGGTGCCCGGGCCCCGCCGGCCGGCCGAGGCGGCCGGTCCTGGTGCCCGGGTGCGGTGGTATTACGAGAGTGTGCTCGGCTGGCCCACGGCGCCCGGTACGCCGGTACGGCTGCGCACGGGTGTCCGCTTCGACGTCCTGGACGTCCCGGTCCAGGCCGGTCACGCGGCACTGCGGCGGCTCGGGCCTCCTGGCGCGACTCCGCGGCGGCCGGGCTTCCCGGTGGCCCTGCGGGGCGGGCGGATGCTCCTGCTCGTGGCCGCGGGCGGTGCGGAGGAGCTGCCCGGGCTGCTGGAGTGGCTGGAGTGGGGTTCCCTGCCGCTGGACCTGACGGCGGTCGGCGCCGGCGGCCTCATGGAGGCGCCCCTGCTTCCGGCGACCGGCGCCACTGAGGCGGCCGGGTCGGCCGGCGCGACCGACGTGGCTGGTTCCGCGGACGTGGCTGGTTCGGCCGCGGCTGGTTCGGCCGACGTGGGCCGGGTCGGCCGCGGATCGGCCCTCCCGCCGCCGCGTCCCCGGGACCACGACGGCCGGGCCCGGCGGGGTGCCGCCGTGTGGCTGCGCCCCCCGGAGCAGGAGGGCGGGGCCGAGACCTCGTTGCCGGCGCTGTCGGCCGTGGGGGGCACCGCGGCCGCCCCCGACCTCGCCCGGCTGGTGCACACCCTCGCTACGGAGTGCCACCGGTTCCGGCTCTCGTCCGGGTGCGCAAGCCCGCGGCTCGCCCGGGCGACGCGATGAGGGCGTACGGGGCGGAGCCTGTGGCGGGTGGCGCGGCGGGGTGATCAGCCGTTGGCCTTCTCGTAGGCCTCGCGGATGATCGCGGGGACACGGCCGCGGTCGTTCACGTCGTAGCCGTTCTCCTTGGCCCAGGCGCGGATCGCCGCGGTGTCCTGGCTGCCGCCCGACGAAGCGCGCGTCTTGCCGCGACCTCCGGAAGCCCGCCCGCCGGTGCGGCGCCCGCCCTTGACGTAAGGCTCGAGAAGACCCCGGAGCTTGTCGGCGTTGGCGGTGGTGAGGTCGATCTCGTACGTCTTGCCGTCCAGCGCGAACGTCACGGTCTCGTCTGCCTCGCCGCCGTCGAGGTCGTCGACAAGAAGGACCTGAACCTTCTGTGCCACCGGATTTCCTTTCATCGATAACTTGAGGGCCGGAGGTCCGTCGGCGTCCGCCGTATCGCCGTCCCTTGTTATATGCAGTACTGCAGTACGTCGGAAAGCAAACCGCTTTTGCCGGAAAAACACAAACCCCCGGCAGAGGCCGGTAGCCCGGCCCCGGGACGGAAAGATGCGCGTTTCGGACATAGGGAACCCGCGCGCGGTCCGTCGGCCGAATAAACCTGGCGCGGCCCGGCGATCACAGGTGCAGAAGCATGCGGCTGTTGCCGAGGGTGTTCGGTTTCACTCGTTCGAGACCGAGGAACTCCGCGACGCCCTCGTCATAGGAACGCAGGAGCTCCGCGTAGACATCCGTGTCGACGGGCGTCTCCCCGATCTCCACGAAGCCGTGCTTGCCGAAGAAGTCCACTTCGAAGGTCAGGCAGAAAACTCGGCGAACACCGAGCCAGCGTGCGGTGTCCAGCAACTTCTCCAGCAGCTGGTGGCCGACGCCGTAGCCCTTCAGGCCGGGCTTGACCGCGAGAGTGCGCACTTCCGCGAGGTCTTCCCACATGACGTGCAGGGCGCCGCAGCCGACCACCTCGGCGTTGTCGTCCCGTTCCGCGACCCAGAACTCCTGGATGCTCTCGTAAAGCGTCACCATCGCTTTGTCGAGCAGGATGCGGTCGCGAACGTAGGCGTCGAGCAGCCGGCGCACGTCCGGGACATCGCTGGTGCGGGCCCGCCGGACGGTGATGGCTTTTGACATGTGGGGACGCTATCGCTCGCCCGCGTCCGGTACCGAACCGGGGTTGGGCGTAGGGGTATCCGGTGGGGTATCCGGTCCCTGCACGATGCGGATGGCGTCTCTGAGTGCCTGGCGCTGTTCCTCGCTCATCATGCCGAAGAAGGCGATGAGGGCGGCGGCGGGGTTGTCGCTCTGGGACCACGCGTCGTTCATCAGCGCGGCGGCGTAGGCGGCGCGG